>CAZQLR010000123.1:0-1507 GCA_964594205.1 uncultured Alphaproteobacteria bacterium | reverse complement strand
TGCACTAAGTAATCATCTCTAGACAAATCTTCTTCCGTTTTAGTATTGTTCCCTTTTTGAACGCTTTGAATAGCTTCTTTTAACATTTGCTGATACAGCTCTGCACCAACTTCTTTGACATGCCCTGCTTGAGCTTCCCCTACTAGATTTCCGGCGCCTCTAATATCCATGTCATGAGAGGCTATACTGAACCCTGCTCCTAAAGAATCTAAAGATTGAATCACCTTTAAACGTTTTTTAGCATTAGATGAAATTTTTTTTCCAAAGGGTAATGTGAAATAGGCATAACCACGTATCCTTCCCCTTCCTACTCTGCCTCGAAGCTGGTATAACTGAGATAAACCAAACATATCAGCTTTATGCACAATAAGCGTGTTAGCATTTGAGATGTCTATTCCTGATTCTACAATGTTCGTAGAAAGCAAAATATCATATCGAGCATCTTGAAAACCAATCATGATTTCTTCAAGTTCGTCTGCCTTCATTTGACCGTGAGCAGTAGCAACACTCATATTTGGCACTAACTCTTCTAGCTGGGAGCGAACAAGAGCTAAGTCTTTTAGTTTTGGGCATACGTAAAAAATTTGGCCCCCACGATGATATTCACGCATCAATGCTTCTTTAATAATCATAGCGTCATAAGTCATAACAAAGGTTCTGACAGATAATCGGTCTATTGGGGGTGTTGCAATAAGACTCATTGGTCTGATACCTGATAGAGAAAGTTGCAATGTCCTTGGTATGGGGGTTGCAGATAGGGTTAGAATGTGTACGTTTGGATATCTCTTTTTTAGGCTTTCTTTCTGCAGAACACCGTAGTGCTGTTCTTCATCCAAGATAACTAAGCCGAGGTCTTTAAAAAGTACAGTTTTTCCAAAAATAGCATGAGTTGTAATAAGGATATCAATTTTTCCTTCTTGGCATTCATTTTTTATTTTTTTTGCTTGATGAGTTTTTACTAGCCTAGATAATTGTTCTATTTTTATACCAAAATCATTGAAACGCTTCACAAAAGTTTGAAAATGCTGCCGACATAGTAAAGTTGTTGGAACAATCAAACAGATCTGTTTTTTGTAACTTGTTCCTATAAAAGCAGCGCGTAGAGCAATTTCGGTCTTTCCGAAACCAACATCTCCGCAAATTAGTCTATCCATTAAAAATCCCCGGCCAAGATCTTCTATAATATCTTGTTCGGCACGTTGCTGGTCTGGTGTTAAATCATAGGGAAAACTTGAACAAAAATCTTCATACAAGCCGTTTAAAGGTACCCAGGGTTTTGTGGTTCTCAAGTTTCGTTGGGCAGCTGTTTTTAGTAGTTTATCTGCGATTTCCAGCAGCCTTTTTTTAATTTTTGCTCTTTTGGCTTGCCATGCTGATGTCCCTAGGCGATCAAGCAATACAGTAGTATTTTCTCCGCCAGCATATCTACTTAGAATATTTAGATGTTCTACAGGCAATAAAAGCTTGGCATCTTGGGCATAAATTAATTCTAAAAAATCATGAGTAA
>CAZQLR010000122.1:0-1520 GCA_964594205.1 uncultured Alphaproteobacteria bacterium | reverse complement strand
AAAACCTGTTGAGCAGATCAACAGAAGCCCATTGCGCAACCGCCCCTCCCATACCGTGACCAGCCAGCACAATCCGGCACTCCCTAACCCGTAAGTCTAGCTCTGAAAAATCTGGTCCATGTATCCCTTTGTATACCTCTATATACCCTTTTATAGTTTTTGTAAGATCACGGCTAACAGCTTCCCAAAGCCGTAAAGAACCTGAACAGCCTTTTCCTAGATTGAGGCGCCCTTGAACAAAAGATTCTGTAGCTCCATTAAGGGCAGAAGACGATTCTTCACCATCTCTCTCATCATCTCCTCCAAGCCTTGTCACAGCCCTACACGCCATCATTTCATTCTCTAACCTAGCAAGGTCCACAACATCTCCGTTATGCCCATTTTCATCCTCGTTTACTTCTGGAACAAAATTAGAAAAACCAACAGTGATATCATAGTGTTGAGCAATCATAACGACTGCAAACTTCTTGTATCCCAATAGATACCCGTCTTGTTCTGGATCATACAATAAAACGTTAACTACAGGGTCTCCTTCCATTTCCCCATTTAAACCTTCTTTGTTTTCTCCTTTCCAAAACTTCAGGTGACGCTTATCCACTTTCTCGCTATTCATCTGATCGTTCGCTACGCAACATGCTGCAAGACAACGACGAAAATCACGCCTATCCAAATCTGGCTCCCAAACGCTCCACGCTCTATGGATCACAAAAACCTCAAAAGTAAAAAAGAAAAAAACGATGAAGGCCTTTAATTTTTTGTATCCAAACATACCCCCCGATTCTCCTCAATGCCTATCAAACATCCTGTTATTTTCCTGTTTCAAAGCACTGCGCTTCAACGCACCACATCATCACCTCTATTGTAAAAGGCTCAAAAAATATGCTCATTACGTCATATAGAAAAGTTTTCTATACTAAGTTTTTCACATCTTCATAGCATGAAAAAATTAGGAATCTTTTTTCTCTTCTTTCCCTGACACAGAAGTATCTCCCTCACTTGAGGAAACACCACCACCTTCTACTGGGTCTCCTTCAGAAGCTGAGTCAATACCAGAAGAACCAGATCTCGATGGACTTGCCGGTTTCCCTAAACCTATCAAAGGTGCTAGCACGCTTCCTGCAGACCACAAAGCATCAGTCACTGCACCTTTCAAAGTCCTGTAAACTCCTCCTCGATTATTGAATGCTTGCTTGTATAACCACAACGAATGGTAAACGCTGCCGCCAGTCATTGTACCCGTAAGACCCACACCAAGTTTTCCCTCTTTAACTCTCTGTTCACATCCCGTGTACTCTTTAGAAGGACATCCTTCCCCGTACTGCAAAAAAGGATCCTTTACTATCGTAAACCTCAGATGATTCTCAGCCCCACCCATCAGGTCATGCCAACAATCAGCAGCAGCTTTATCAAAAACCTTGGGAGCTCCAAAAGTTATAACACCGATGGAATCATCGTTTTGTCCACTACAGTATTCGTTAACAGCATCAATAGCACCCCATTGCGCAACCATACCACCAGCA
>CAZQLR010000121.1:0-1551 GCA_964594205.1 uncultured Alphaproteobacteria bacterium | reverse complement strand
CACCCCCGCTGCATAACGGGTTCATTCTACATTCAAACAACTAATACTAAAAGGCAGAAAATAGGACTTCAGCGAACTCAAATTGTTCATCAAGCTTTAGGAGACAACCCTTCTTTCTGCAACAGGTCCTGCAACTCGCCAGCCTGATACATTTCACGTATGATATCGCAACCACCTATAAATTCACCCTTTACATAAACCTGCGGTATAGTTGGCCAATCCGTATAGGTTTTTATGCCTTCTCGCATCTCTTGGTTTTCCATCACATTGACATCCTTAAAAGGAACTTTCAAATGATTCAAAACCTGCACCACCAAACCAGAAAAACCACACATAGGAAGCTTAGCCGATCCTTTCATAAAAACCACAACATCGTTATTATCAATGTAGTCTTTTATTTCAGAAAATACAGGGTTGTCTGTCATCATAATCTCCAAAATTTTTCGTGCACAGCGTAAGCAACTCTATCAGAATGGTACCATAGATGCCTACCGTTAAGGGTTTTAAAATCCTTGACAAGAATACGCAAAACATGTACCCATACTTCGTGTTTGGTTATAGCTTTAGCTTTCCCAGACATCAAGTTTTTATTTTCCCTCTTCTGGGGGTGTAGCTCAGTTGGTTAGAGCGCCGGCCTGTCACGCCGGAGGCCGCGGGTTCGAGTCCCGTCACTCCCGCCATTATCTCCATAAAACAAAAGAAAACATCAAACTTAGGCTTTTCGCACCACAGATTTTCGTTGACGCTGTGACGCTGATTTTAGCTGTCCACAGGCAGCCAAGATATCCTCTCCCCTTGCACGACGAACAGTGGCAGGAATCCCAGCCCTCGTTAAAATTGATTCAAACCGGTCCTGCACTGCTGAGGTTGAACACTCATATTTAGCCCCCGGCCAAGAATTAAACGGTATTAGATTAAATTTACAGGGCAACCCTTCAACTAATTTAACCAGGGCTCTGGCATCTTCGTCCCGATCATTAACACCCTTCAGCATGACATATTCAAACGTAATACGCCTAAATTTATGCACCCCTGGATAAGCCTTACAAACCGCCATAAGAACTTCCAGCGGATACTTTTTATTAAGGGGTACCAGCTGATTGCGAAGCTCATTCGTGGGGGCGTGCAAAGAAATGGCCAAATTGACCCCGAGCTCAGCCCCACATTTTTCTATCAAGGGAACCACCCCAGATGTAGAAAGTGTTATCTTCCGGTTGCTAAAGCCTAAGCCTTTCTCGTCGGTAGCTATCTTTATGGCTTGGGCTACGTTATCGTAATTATATAAAGGTTCACCCATACCCATGAACACAATATTTGTCACATGACGCTCGGTCTTTGGTTTTTTCCAATCTTCAAAAAAATCCATGGCTGTCATGACTTGGGTAAGAATTTCTGCCGCCGTTAAGTTACGCACCAAAGTTTGCGTACCAGTATGACAAAAACGACACGTCAGCGTGCATCCTACCTGGGAAGACACACACACTGTGCCCCTGCTCTTTTCAGGTATATGAACGGTTTCTATATCCTGCCCGTCTTCCATTCTAAACAACC
>CAZQLR010000120.1:0-1552 GCA_964594205.1 uncultured Alphaproteobacteria bacterium | reverse complement strand
TTGTTGCTCAACCATCTCTTTTGCTAGCTGACGAACCCACAGGTAACTTGGACCCTTCTACATCAACCCATGTATTTAACCTTTTACAAAAATTAGTAAAAACACTCAACGTTGCCACGTTATTTGCCACCCACAACATGGCCCTTGCCAAACAAGCTGACAGATGTTTTATCCTGAAAGATGGAGAAATAGCCGAAAATTAGGCCCCCTGGTATCTACAGCTTGTCATAGTCACTGGCACCTTCTAAATCCCGGTTGAAATCAAATAAAACAACAGGTTACCAATCTTTCTTGACGCAAAGTTAACGTCAACGGAATATTATCAACCGCAAAAAAGTGTGACAAAAAAACAACGACCAACTGTTCTAATAGGTGCATTCAATATAATTAGTGTATTTTCTTTGATACTTTTGTATGATACGCTTTTTGTTGAGTGTGACTCTTGATCCTTTGTTGAGCTAAACAGGCCAAAGCGACTAAGAGTGCAAGGATAACTTTTAAGCATACAATCGGTGAGGCACAGACAAACTGGCGTTGTACGTCCGTTCCCTTCGTCTGCGCCGACTGTAGCGCTTTAATAATAAATAATGGATAAATAAGATGCGTAAATTATTATTTCTAGCTGTGTCTGTTCCCATGATATCTTGGGCAGACGTTAACTCTACGGTAGAGAGAGATTCTGATGACTTTATAAGCGATGACTCTGTTTCCTCCTCTGAAAACAAAAAGACAAAATCGCCTTTTTATGCAGGTTTCCGGGTTAGCGGCACATACCTAGGCGGCCATCGAGCAGATACGACTGACAGTGCCGGAGCGGCCCATGACAATTATGATGCCACGCGCTCCATCGGTGGGTATGGTGGGGGTGTTTTCTCTGGGTATACCTTTAATCATAAAACCTGGACATCTTCAATTGAGCTAGATCTTGCAAAGGATATGGCAGTCAGCTCAGCCAAAGAAAGTACAGATGCTCTGTTCAATAATGTCTCTCGTTTGTACAACTTCTCTTTGGCATGGATCCCCAGTTTTCCTGTTTTCAGTGATGACCTTAAGCTAAATTTTCTTGTAGGCCTCAATTATGCTAGGTTTAAAATCCAGGTTATCCAAAGAGAACTTCCGGCCGATGATGTCATTGCTAACAAACGAAAAGAAGGCTATGGTGCTTTGGGTGCCTCTGCTGGTGTGGGGATCGAAAAAGACCAAGGTACGTGGTCTTGGGGCGCTATGCTCAAGTATACAAAATACCAAAATAAAACAAAGTGGTTCAATGATGGACAACCTGGTGCGAGCGCTGACTCACACGCCGTTTCTTTCCACCCACATGCAACTGAGTTGTCTTTACGCATTAAAGTTCCTATCTAAAAGACAGTAGCAGGTCACCTGCTATTTTAGGGTGATTTTTTCTTGTTTACTTTTAAATATTTCGAGATTGATTAACATGTATATTTTCCCTCACAAAAAGTGCTTAGTACGACGTATAGAACTTCTCCTTTTTTCACTGCTCTTTGCCCCTTCTATCGTTTTGGCAACCCCCCAACCCGGTGATGAAGAA
>CAZQLR010000119.1:0-1642 GCA_964594205.1 uncultured Alphaproteobacteria bacterium | reverse complement strand
TATTTAAACCCTTTTAAAATCGCTGCTGACTTAACACTATGAAACACCCTACCCTCCACCACTTGAAAAAAATTATTTGGCCAATCCTTATGATTTTGGTGATGGTTTACTTGGTGTATCATTTTTTACAAGGCCACTATGGACTCCTTTCTTGGCAAAAATTAAAAAAGTCTCATAAAGAAGTAAGTATAAAGACGGAACAACTTAAAGAAAAAACCGAGGCACTGCAAGACAAAGTGGACAGACTAAAACCTGGGTATTTAGACCTTGATTACGTAGAGGAGCTTGTTCAAGAAAAATTGGGGGTTTATCACCCTAATGATCTGATTATCCATGAAAACACCAAAGGTGGTCAATGACGCAAGACCTTTTTACGTCTATTACCCCTGTAGATGATCTAACAGAAGAACAAGCAACAGAAGAACTGTCTAGATTATCACTCCTCATTAAATATCATGATAATTTATACTACAATGCTCAGCCTGTTCTTTCTGATGCTGAATATGACATTTTACGAAAACGAAATACTGATTTAGAAAAAAAGTTTCCCTTTTTAAAACGCAAAGATAGTCCTTCTTCCACTGTTGGCTCCAAACCTGCCAGAGGGTTTCCCAAAATTCCCCATAAAGTACCTATGTTATCTTTGGATAATGCTTTCACTGAAGAAGATATCAACGATTTCTATAATAGGATACGGCGTTTTCTTTCTTTAGACGACAAAACCCCCATAGAGCTCTTTGCTGAACCAAAAATAGATGGCCTTTCTGCCTCTTTACACTATGAAAATGGTTATCTCTCACAAGGTTTAACTCGCGGGGACGGACAAGAAGGAGAAGACATAACAAATAACCTTTTAACCATCGAAGATATACCTAAAAACTTAAACCTCCAGAAAGCACCTAAATTTCTTGAAGTTCGAGGTGAAGTTTTTATGAATCATAAAGACTTTGAAGCGCTTAACCAACAACGTAAAATGCAAAAAGAAGCGTTGTTTTCTAACCCGCGCAATGCCGCTTCTGGATCACTGAGACAACTAGATAGTCAAGTTACAGCTTCTAGAAATTTACATTTTTTTGCCTACAGTTTGATATGTGAAGAACTCCTATTCAAAACCTACAACGATCAGCGCCTTTGGCTTAAAGAAGCAGGTTTCACTACCTTACCCCTCTCTACACCAGTGAAAGACATGAGGGAATTGGTAAACAACTTCCAAAAAATTCAACTAGATCGATCTCACTTATCTTATGATATAGATGGGCTTGTTTATAAAATCACTAACTTAGCCTGGCAGAAAAGGCTGGGAACTTCATCAAGATCTCCACGCTGGGCTATAGCCCATAAATTCCCTGCTGAAAAAGCTATTACTGTTTTAGAGTCCATCTCTCTACAAGTAGGGCGAACGGGTGTACTTACACCAGTAGCCAACCTTTTACCTATTACGGTAGGCGGTGTAGTTGTTAAACGTGCCACACTTCATAATGAAGATGAACTGCGACGTAAAGATATACGCCCTGGTGACACAGTTGTTATACAACGTGCAGGAGATGTTATTCCACAAGTCATAGAGGTTATAAAAGATAAACGTCCTTCTGATTCTTTACCCTTTTCTTTCCCACAAACATGCCCTGAATGCGGGTGTAGA
>CAZQLR010000118.1:0-1707 GCA_964594205.1 uncultured Alphaproteobacteria bacterium | reverse complement strand
GGTTTTGTGTCAATTATAGCTTTATTTTCCTTTTTAGGTATTTTATTGGGCGTTGCTACTCTAATCATAGTTATGTCAGTCATGAATGGCTTCCGAGCTGAGCTTTTTGATAATATTCTAAAGTTCAATGGTCATCTACATGTAAGCTCTCTGAGACCTGGTGGTTTAAACCTAGAAGCCCTTAAGGCCGACATTAAAAACGACCCCAATGTTCTGCACATCAATACAATTCTAGAAGGACAAGCGATGGTGAGTTTCTCAGGTACCCAGGCAAAAGGCCTCATGGTACGTGGCATTTCTCAACATGATTTACAGCAACAAGACCTCATCGCTTCTAACTTACATAGCGGGACTTTAAAAAACTTAGAAAAATCAGACACAATAATAATAGGTGAAGCTTTAGCTCTGTACGGCAACCTCCACGTTGGTGATACACTCAAACTTATTGCCCCCAGTGTAAACATGACGGCCTTTGGTTCTGTGCCACGTTTCAAAGATTTCCGGGTTGGCGGCATATTTTCTTCTGGCAATTATAACTACGATGCTAATTACGTTTTCATTCCATTTGAAACAGCAGAAAAATTTTTTGTAAAAGCCAAGCCAGAACTTGAAATTTTTCTTAATTCACCTCACAACGTTGATCCTCTACTTGATCAAATAGTAAAACTTACCCAGTGGAAGGCTTCTATAAAAGATTGGCGTCAGGCCAATCGTGCTTTTTTTGACGCCGTTATGATAGAAAGAAACGTTATGTTCATTATTCTAACGCTCATAGTCGTCATTGCCGCCTTTAATATCATCTCTGGCCTTATCATGTTAGTTAAAGATAAAACAAAGGCCATCGCCATCCTAAGAACTATGGGGGCGACCCGCGGCTCTATCATGCGCATTTTCTTGCTTACAGGTGCTTCTATTGGTTTTGCAGGCACGTTTGTTGGGCTATTATTAGGCCTAGCCTTCTGTCATAATATAGAATTAATTCGTCAATCTATTCAGACTCTTACAGGAACAAAACTCTTCCAAGGTGAAATTTATTTTCTTTCAAAAATACCCGCTATCGTCGAAACCAATGAAGTCATCACTATTGTCTTGGTCTCGCTCAGTCTGACACTCTTCGCTACCCTGTACCCCTCCAGAAAAGCAGCAAAACTAGACCCTGTTGAGGCACTACGTTATGAATAAAGTTATTTTAGAATGTCGCCACGTCGTTCATCATTTTATTCAAGGAGGGAAGAAACTCCCCATACTCAAAAATATCAACTTAACATTGAACAAAGGGCAAATGGTTGCCCTAGTAGGGCCTAGTGGCTCTGGTAAATCCACACTATTGCATCTTACCGGTCTTTTAGAAAAACCGTGCGAAGGGGAAATTATTTTTTCTAACCAGCTCTGTACCCATCTTACCGACGATCAAAAAACATCTATTAGGCGTCAAGATATGGGTTTTGTTTACCAATACCACCATCTACTGCCAGAATTCACGGCGCTAGAAAACGCTTCCCTGCCCCTATTAATTCAAGGCCGCCTTAAGAAAGAAGCAACTTCAATGGCAAACAGCCTCTTAGATGATCTGGGTTTAAGCCATAGAACGGCACACTATCCTAGTCAACTTTCTGGTGGAGAACAGCAACGTGTAGCCATTGCAAGAGCTCTTGTTGCTCAACCATCTCTTTTGCTAGCTGACGAACCCACAGGTAACTTGGACCC
>CAZQLR010000117.1:0-1774 GCA_964594205.1 uncultured Alphaproteobacteria bacterium | reverse complement strand
TCCCAAACATTTTCGGCATAGATGCTGGGCTTTGAAATATTCAAAGTTCCCTGCTCAACTCGGGCAAGAAGATCTAAATCTAAAAAGCTGTCGTTCAGAGGGGTTATGAGTGTGTCAGCATAAGTATGGGCATGCCGGGATAAAAACGTATTTCCTCCAGGTGTATCAATAACAACAAAGTCGTTGTTCCATAATTCTGCTATGGCGGTGTCAAACGTTTCTTTTTCTTGATTGTTGGCTAGAGCTGTGTCTTTTTCTTGGCTTATATAAACAGGTATGTGGTTAGAGATTGGCAAATCAATGGCATGATCATCTATATATTTTCTTCTATTTTCCAGGTACCGTGTGAGCGTTCCTTGGCGTGCATCTACGTCTATGCTACCAACGCTATAACCTGCGCGGAGTAAGCTCACAATTATATGGATGGCAGTTGTGGATTTGCCGGTGCCACCCTTCTCATTGCCAAGGATAATAATGTGTGGGCGCCCTGATGACAGTTCTGTGGCCATGATTTTTTCATGCTTTGTGTTTGACCAGCACACTCTACTATAGGATATAACTACCAGTCAATGCACTCAATAGGCTTGGGCCTAGCCTAGGTGGTGCGGCTCAAAATGGAGCCATGAGGAAACCTAAAGCCGGGCGTTTATCCCGGCTTGTTGCTTCGTTAAGTTTTTACGCTGCTTTGTTGTCAACAAACTTTTCTTGAACAACCAAATCTTCTGAATTTACATTCGCATCAGGTTGATCATTGGTTTTACCTGGGTCGCGCATGATATAAGACGCAATGTCTTTTAGGTCGATGAAATTATCAGCTTGACGACGAAGATCATCTGCAATCATGGGGGGGTTAGATCGAATAGTACTAATTACCGTTACTCTCAACCCTTTTCTCTGGGCAGCCTCAACAACGCAACGGAAGTCACCGTCACCAGAAAAAAGAACCACATGATCTACTCGATCGGAAAGTTCCATAACATCAACAGCCAGCTCTATGTCTGTATTTCCTTTGATGCGCCGCCGACCAGATGAGTCCGTGTATTCCCGGAAAGGCTTGGTGATCATAGTATAGCCATTGTAGTCAAGCCAATCTACCAGTGGGCGAATAGGAGAATAATCTTGTTCTTCTACCAAGGCTGTGTAATAGAACGCTCTGATCAGAATGCCTTTTTCAGCGAAAAAATTTAACAATCGTTTATAGTCAATATCAAAACCCAAAACCTTTGCTGCTGTATGCAGGTTGGCGCCATCCATGAAAAGTGCGAGCCTTTCCTGTTTGTAGAATATCATTATTAAGTACTCCAAGTATTTTTTTAGTTGTTAACCTAACCGCCAAGGCATCTTATATCAAACTTTCTATCTGGTATATAGATGTTTAGCTTGCCTTGGTTCATGATTTCTTATAATGATACTGTAGGAAAGGTCAAGAAAGGATTTGATAATGGCACGTGTAACTGTTGAAGGGTGTGTTGATAAAGTACCAAACAGGTTTGATTTGGTGGTTTTGTCGGCCGAGAGGTCAAGACAACTGGGTCAAGGGGCTCTTTTAATGGTAGAGCGCGAAAATGATAAGAATACAGTTGTTTCTTTGCGTGAAATTGAGGGAAATTACATAACACCAGATTCGCTGCATGATGCCTTAGTAAAAAAGCATCAGTGTGTGCCAGAGGTTGGATCAGAGGATGATATCGAGGTTAAAGATCTCATGAAGGAAGAGCAAAATTGGATAGCTCAACCTGAGAGTGAAGAAATGCGTACAGAGATTTTTCAAGAT
>CAZQLR010000116.1:0-1796 GCA_964594205.1 uncultured Alphaproteobacteria bacterium | reverse complement strand
CCTTGATGGCTAAGATTTTCTAAAACATCAGCGCTTGTACTATAGGCTCCATTTTTGCCTTTCTTGGCTTTTGTTGGTAGTTTTAGATCTTCAAATAAAACCTGGCTGAGCTGTTGTGTAGAGGCAATGTTAAACTGCGTGTTTCTTGCTTTTTTGTATATGATTTCTGAGAGTTGAGCAGCTTGCTGTCCGAGGTCTTGGCCAACTTTATTTAAACGAACTTTGTCTACAAGGATACCGTCCATTTCCATAGAAAAAAGAACGTCTATAAGTGGTCTTTCTAGCTTTTCATAAACATTTAGTTGCCTTTTTTGAACGAGTTGAGGGGTTAAGAAAGAAAATAGTCTAGCTGTAACATAGGCATCTTCGGCGGCATAAAAAGCGGCTTGTTCTATAGGGATTTCGTCAAAGGTTTTTTGCTTGTTCCCTTTTTTTGTTAGATTTTTGAAAGACTGCATCTCGTATCCAAAATACCTATGTGCAAGGGCTTCCAAGCTCAAGCTTTGTAGGGGCCCTTCTATCAAATAGGCCATGATGAGCGTATCAGTTATTGGAGAGAGGGGCATTCTATTTCTATACAGAATATGTTGGTCATATTTTATATTTTGGCCAATTTTTAACGTAGCCTCATCTGAAAAAATAGGGGCTAAAATTGGTTGAATGTCTTCTACAGTCAGTTGTGTGTATTTGCTGTCTGATAACAAATCAACTTGATGGGCAATAGGAATGTAAGCTGCCTTGTTTTCACCAGGAATAGCTAAAGAAATCCCAACAAGACGGGCTGTACGGACATCAAGGGATGTTGTCTCTGTGTCTACAGCAAAAAAACCTCTTTCTCTAGCTCTGTCAACCCAGGACCTTAAATCATCTATATTTGAGATGATGCACGTATCAAATTTTAGGGGTTGCACCTTATTTTCAGTAGTTTTTAGAGATGGTGTTGAGTTGTATATAGGTGACGGAGTTGTTGATATAACAGAGGAGAACCTATTTATAAGTGTTGTAAAATTTTGATCTTTTAGGAAAGAAGTGGTTTTTTCACCGTTTAGGGAATGGAGAGGTTTTAATTCTTCTAAAGGTAGAGGCAGAGGAACATCCTGATGCAAAGTAACTAGGCGACGCGATAAAAGAGCTTCCTTTTTGTTTTCAACAAGCTTCTCTCGGCGTTTAGGTTGTTTTATAGTGTGGGCATTGGCTAGTAAGTTATCTAGAGATCCAAATTCTTGAATAAGCTGAGCGGCTGTTTTTATACCTATACCGGGTACCCCGGGAATATTATCAACACTGTCACCTGCTAGAGATTGAACATCTATAACATGGTGAGGTGATACACCAAATTTTTCTATCACTTGCTCTGTGTTAATGGGTTTGTTTTTCATCGGGTCGTACATACTGACATCGTCTGTGACAAGCTGCATTAAGTCTTTATCAGATGATATAATGACTACTTTATGGTTTTTTTTTGTGCAGGCTTTTGCATAGCTCGCTATTAAATCATCCGCTTCATAGTTTTTATCTTCAACATAGGGCAAACCTAAGGCCGAACATGCTTCGCGGATGAGAGTAAATTGTGGAATTAGATCTTCTGGAGGAGGAGGTCTATGGGCTTTGTACTCTGGGTAAATATCCTGGCGAAATGTTATGCGCGATGCATCAAAAACCACGAGTATAGGATGGTTTTTTAACGTTTTCCAAAGGCGTATAATCATGTTAACAAAACCATATACAGCGCCAACAGGTGTTCCATCTTCTCTAGTCAAAGGCGGAAGAGCATGATAGGCACGGAAAATATATCC
>CAZQLR010000115.1:0-1800 GCA_964594205.1 uncultured Alphaproteobacteria bacterium | reverse complement strand
CCCATAACCCTGGCGTATGATAATGCGGCGTGGCAGCAACAACCTCAGATGCATAGGCAACGATTCTGTCTGTAACCCTATCTGCCATTGAATCCAAGCGTGATCCTATGGCCCTTACCATCCAAGATCCGCTGTCTTTGGCCCCCTGATACACGCTTCCCATCGCTCTAACCCAGAAAGGGAGCCCTAGCCTAGAAGAACTAGAAGAAACACCGTCATCTTGAAGCCTAAGGGGCTGCGGTTGATCCGCTGTAGCCTTACCGCTAACGAGTGCTAATTCCTGATCATCTCCACCTACCCAGTCTTGTTCTTCTAAAGAAGGTTTTTCCCTTATTGAAGAACCCTCCTCCGCATCATCCATAGGCCACAAACGCATAGTATCAGCTCGATGCCCATACCTATCCCCCCCTATAGGTGGCGGGATAGCAATAAATAATATAGTCTGACCCTTTAAGAATGAGGTCTCGCCCCATCTATTTTCAGATTCGCCAAATCGATAACTAATATCGTTTTGTTGTGTCAAAAGCCTGAGATACGCAGGTAATTGACTTTCAATAGCATCACCCGAAACCTTTTCTTCTTCACCAAAACAGAGACCTTGTAAACAAGCCTTTTTAAGCTGCTCATCATAATAAGTCCTTAAAGGAGAAAAGTTCTCCGGTGGTAAAACAAGGTTTACCATGCCTGAAATATCTAGTGTCTTCAAACCTGAATCTGACAAAACTTTAACAGCATCAAGTATGGCACCAGGACCACTAGAGCCACCAATTCCGAAATTATTTTTTCCTAACAATAACCGCTCTAGCCTCACAAAAGACTTGAAACTATCAGCCAAAGCTATTGTTCCCTCTGGTCCATCAAGTCCCAATCTGCAACGTTCACACTCAAAATTTACGAGATTTACTAAATGAGAAAAAGAGCCTGCGTATATTTTTAGTATTTCTGATGACCCCCCCAAGCCATTATGATTTAGCCGCAAATCTGTAAGATCAGTTAAACGCATAAAACTCTGCGCTGCAACCTGAGCAGTCTTTCTAGCCTCCTCTAAGTCCGGGTTACCACCAAAACCATTAAAACCTATGTACAAACTTTTTAGCCCCGTTAAATTTCCTAGGGCTTGTGCTGTGGTTTGCGTCTCTATACTTCTGTTCGGAGAATTTGAGTTACCAATACCGTTATACGTAAGATCTAGATGTTCAAGTAAAACCAATCCTTCCAGCGTTTCTGCCATGGCTTCTGCGCCCCGACTGCTATCACCAAGACCATACCCATTGTAAGACGCGTCCAAAGATCGAAGAGAAGTGGCCTGAACTATAGAAGGCGCTATTGCAGCAATTGCATCTCCCCCTAAATAATTTCTTGATATATTAAGCCCTTGGAGCTGTGTGAACCTAACAATCTCCTCATTAAAAGCAGCTGTGTCTAAGCAACGTGACAGATGTTGAGACAAATCAATAACTAACGTACTTTCACTAAAAGGCTGGAAGAAGAGCCGTAATTCTTCAGCTGTGTTATAAACAGGCGGTATAGGCTCAGAAACTTCCGTTTGCTTCAATGCCTCATTCATTTTTTCAATGTTAGAAGCAGATACGCAGTTTGCCTGGGGAAGAAAAGAGAAAGTCCGTAACTTTTTGAGTCTCGTCAAAGCATCAGGAAAATGACTACTGTTAGTTCCAAAATTGTTTTCGCTTAAGTTCAAGTCCTCCAGCTCAATAAGCTTCTCTAGTGTACCTATAACTACCATAGTTTGCTCATCACTCAACCGTGCAATCTGACAGTTGGCAAAACTTAAGAAACGAA
>CAZQLR010000114.1:0-1840 GCA_964594205.1 uncultured Alphaproteobacteria bacterium | reverse complement strand
AAATACGTTATCTCTAAAATTTTTATGGGGAACGCCTTTCCAGCAAAAGGTCTGGCAGACCCTGCACATCCTGAAAGTTGATAAAAAACTTTTTACCTATAGCGAGCTAGCGCAGGCTATTGGCAAACCAAAAGCTGTTAGAGCTGTTGCTCAAGCGCTTGGGAAAAACCCCATTCTTTATGTTATACCCTGCCACCGTGTCATTGGAAAAAATGGTACGCTAACAGGCTTTAGATGTGGTATAGAAAACAAAAGAAAACTTTTATCCTTAGATGGATACCAACACGAAAAATTTGCTTCCTAACAAGGGGGTATCAGGGCCTTGGTATGGAAAAAACTTTACAACAGCAGCGTTATCTTATTCTCGAAACTGCTTTGCTCCATATCCCTAAACAAGGTTGGAGTGACAAGGTCCTAAACGAAGCCATCGCAGAGGTTTTACCAGATTTTGGTAGCGCTCATATCTTGTTCCCTGAGGGACCTATTGACCTGCTAAAATTTTTTGTTGAAAAAATTAATGAAGATATGCTGAAGACATGTTCTTATTTAATGTCTTCAACAAGCCGAACATCTGAAAAAATAAAAAAATGCTTGCTTGAGCGTTTCAAAATTATGGAACCGTATAAAACCTGCATTGATAGGTCAAAAAATTTGTTGTACTCGCCACAACACGCCTCTACAGCTACTAACCTCCTCTATTCTGTGACAGATACGGTTTGGTATATCTGCGGAGACAAGTCCACAGACTGGAACTTTTATACGAAACGCTTGCTTCTTGGTTTTGTTTACACCGCAACACTAATGAAGTGGCTTGATAGTCCTCACAACTACCCAACTGATAATCTATCTGATTTTATTGATGAAAAATTAATATTAGCCACAAAACCTGCTAAAATAAAGAATCAAGCTTTTAAATTCGTAAGAGATCTTAAAAGCAAGTTTTTTCTCTAGAACAGCTTGCTTGCACTTTAGGCTGGTGCATATGAGGAAAAATTGGTAAAAATAGGCATGTTTCTCCTGCAAAAAGGAAATCTTTCTCGAAAATCGTCTTCTTAACTTAACAATCAACTGTAACGAAGTGACGTATGAACCGCCATTTTGCTTATCACATAAAGGAGCTCAAGACCTTTCTTCGTTCGCCTGACTGGGCACGTTATTTTGCCTTAGTCATGCTGGGTATTCCCGTTGGTCTAATTTTTGTTTTTGTTCTTAATACCCTTCAGTTTTGGCTGCTTACTTTTGGGTTAAGCAAAGCTGCCATCGGCATGTTTTCTCTAGGCATACTTCCCAACACACTAAAATTTTTATGGGCCCCGTTTCTAGAAACCTTAAAATTCCCTATCCTAAGCTACTTTTTGCCCAATCGCCACGCCTGGTCTATTGGTTTATGCCTGGCTTTATGCCTTGTTTTTACAGGGATATCTACCCTACACCCGAATGAAAATATACCTCTTGCTTTTAGTCTCATTGCCTTTTCCTCCATCCTAACGGCAACTTTGGAAATCAATCTCGATGCTATTCGAATCGACCTCGTACCTCCTAAAAAACAAGGTTATGCCGCGTCTTTTTATGCTTTTGGGTATAGGTTAGGAACAATACTGGGCGCAGCAGGAGTTTTATACGTTTCTGCCTATTTTTCATGGTCCGCAGCCTTCATGTTCGTCGTAGGCACCTTATTTCTCTCAGCGCTTATTATCCTAGTTTGTGCTCTAGCTTTTCGCGAACCTGTTTTTAAAAGTAATAATGAAAGTACTAAACATACCACAAACTGGAAGAAGCTTGCTGAGCCATTCTTAACATTTACAAATTCTCGACATTGGTTAGCTTTATTTATTTTCAT
>CAZQLR010000113.1:0-1936 GCA_964594205.1 uncultured Alphaproteobacteria bacterium | reverse complement strand
ATAGCGCATTGGCCACCATTTGGCACGGTCTTAAGGATGCTCAAAACCAGCAGCAAGACTAGACAGAGCATCCCTCCCCTGCAGATATCAATGTCCGTCACCGCAAACTTAAATCTATCACTGCCTCTTTTTTTAAAGTTTGTAAGGGTTACATTTTGAGATATGCAGAGCATGGATTCGTATTGTATACTTCCAGAAACTCAGCATATCTGATCTTGACCAAAACGTAATGCCAGTTATACAAAGAGGATGAAACAATGAAAAAATTGCTAATGCTTACTATTTTTGCCATTCTAATTTCCGGTTTTGTTATGCAGTCAGGTATTACTGCTGCTGACCAGTGTTCAGAAGCACGTAAACTCCTTCAGCAATGTAGAGAAAATGGTATAGAATGCCAGTTGCCAGAAGGGTGCGAAGATTAAATCATTTCGGTTTAGCCACTTAAATAGGGGGCTCGGTCGCGAAAATAAAAATCGAATGTAAGATACTAAATCCTAGAACACTCATTTCCAAAGTATTTCAAGAAGTTAGGCACATCAAAACGTCTCTGTACAAATTACAATATCAAGGTGGCATCAGCTAGAGGCTACTATTCACGCGAGTGGTAATTCTCCACAAAATGTTAGCTAAAGTCATGACACTTGATTTTGCAATTAGCAAAAGGAACAACAAAACTCACGGTGAAACAGTCCCCTTATTTCTGAGATGCCTTGCATCGACGAAGAACCTCTTCATCTTTTAACTTATCAAAAGCATGCTCAATGACAACTAGGTCTTCCTCCCCTATAAGTTGCCTCTTTTCACCTATATATGCTTTTTTTGTATCAAGTTTTTTGAAAGTCGACAAACGGTACCATTTAGGCTTAGATAAGTCATCTTCCTCAGATTCAAAATCCGTGACAGCGAGTTTATAGTCCTCAATCGGCTTTTCCAAAATGACCAAATACATCTCATCTAACATAGGAGCGCCAGATAAAGCCGGCTCAAACCCATAAGTTCCAAGTGCTATAAGATCTTGCTCTTTAATTCTTACACCAAGCTCCTCATAAACTTCGCGCACAGCTGCGCCACGCAAACTTGCATCAGCTTTCACAAGCTTTTTACCCTCGCCCAATCTGCTTGCACCAGCTTTTGATAGTCCAGTATAATCAGTAGGCGGCAGCGGTGTTTCCGCATAACCCTGTGCTAGTCTTAGCCTACCTTTCTGATACCCCATGGCAAGACAAAGCTCCCCTGTTTTGTCATACCCCACAACGGCAACAGCCACACCAACAGCAATGCGTTGCCACTGAGAAATAATATAACGACCACTGTGCACCTTCTGGGAAGGTAATACTAAGTCGCTATGAGGAACCTGAGCCTGATCCAAAATTACCGGAGCAAGCAATCTAGCCTTCAAAGACAATTCCTTATACGCCCTTTCCTTGATTTTTTCCTTTTCCTCTTTACTTACTTTCAAATTATCAATAGATTTTTCAACCGCTTTTTCTATGCGTTCATGCTCATCGCTAGTTAAAGAAGCAAGTGACTCCACATGTTTTTGATAAAGAGCGTACTCCTTACCAAGTTGATGCATTTCTGCTCCATTAGCCCCTTTATCTTCTAAAGAAATCAAAAGCTCTGCTAAACCTTCTACCATTGTGTTTTCCCTTCCTATTCTATTTTTATTTCAACATCATACCCAAAGGGTGCCCGCCAACAATATGCACATGAAAATGTGGTACTTCCTGACCTGCATCATCACCATGATTTGCTATAATACGGTACCCTCCTTCTTCCAAACCCAATTCTTTGGCTATGAAACCTACGGCTTTAAAAAAAGAAGCAACGTCTTGGGGTTGTGCTTTAGTAGAAAAATCTGAAAATGATCTATAATCTCCCTTAGGAATGACAAGAACATGAACAGGTGCTTGAGGATCTATATCATAGAAAGCTA
>CAZQLR010000112.1:0-2003 GCA_964594205.1 uncultured Alphaproteobacteria bacterium | reverse complement strand
GCTAGTTCTAAATCTTGAGCTCTGAGTAATTTTATTTTTGAAGAGACATGAAGGAAGTTGCATAAGGTATTATTATGAGCTCCTCCACCGCTTATAATGATTATTTTTGGTTTTTTAGGCAAATGTTTTAAAGCCATGTTAAAAGCGGCAATGGTAAAGGCTGTTAGAGTAGCAGCGCCATTTTCTAGACTTAATTTTTCGTTTATGCAGCTTTCTAAGAATGTTTTGAAAGTAAGGCGATCCAGAGATTTGGGGGGGTGTTGTTTAAAGTATGTATGAGTAATCCATTGGTTAAGGAGCGTTTCATCTATGATTCCATTGGCTGCAAATTGGCCGTTTATATCGAACTCATAGTCTGCGTTTGTTTTTAATTTTACCCAATCATCTATAAGGCCATTACCAGGACCTACATCAAACGCTAACATGTTTGTGTCTTGGTTTTTGCCTTTGTCAATGAAAGTTATGTTGGCTACACCACCTACATTTAACCATACAGCAGGTAAATCCAAAAAATCCAGGTAGGAAGAAAAAAGAGCTCGATGAAATACAGGTACTAAAGGGGCGCCTTGTCCTCCTTGACGCATATCCTCACTTCGGAAATCCCAAACAACGGGGATATCTAGATCCTGGTTAATCTTATTGCCGAACCCTAATTGACGAGTTTTTCCTTTTTGAATGCAAAAACCACCTTGATCATAGAACGGAGGTTGGTGGAATATGGTTTGTCCATGGAAGCCTATAAAGTTTGGTTTTATAGAGCTATTTGTTTTTAAAAAATTTTTAATAGCTGCAGTTTGAAATTTTGTTATTTCGTCTTCGAGTTTTTGATTGCAAGAGTTCAAAGGTTGGTTGTAGGCATGAATTATTTTATTTTTTAGACTGGATGGATATGGAACAAAATCATGTTTCAAAAGCTTAACTTTTTTTATCCCATTTGTTTGTATGAGGCCAAAATCAACACCATCGGCTGACGTTCCGCTCATCACCCCTAGGGCTAGAAACATTTGTTTTTCGTAAGTGGTATGGGAACTTATAGTCATGACTTATCCTGCTATTTTGTTTATAACATTTGAGTGTCCTATTGGCCATAGCTGGAAATTAGTAAGAAAGGTAGATTTTATGAAGACAACAGCTAAGAACATCTACGAGTTCAAATCAAGTTTTATGCGTGAAATGTTAGAGCGTGGTTTTTTGTACCAAGGGACACATAATGAATTGTTGGATGATGCGTTAGTAAGAGCTAGGGAGCCATTACCTTTTTATATAGGTTTTGATGCTACTGCAGACAGTCTGCATGTTGGTAACCTGATGGGTATTATGATGGCACGCGTAGCCCAGCGTCACGGTTTGAAACCTTTGATACTAATGGGTGGTGGGACTAGTAAAGTTGGTGATCCATCTGGTAAGACTGAAGCCAGAAAACTTTTGGATGATATAACCATAGACAATAATATTATGTCTATTAAGCGTTGTTTTCAGAAGTTTTTAGATTTTGAAGATGTTTTCGATAAAAATTCTTCGAAAGCTATAATGTTAAACAATAGCACTTGGTTGGAGTCTCTGAATTACATAGAATTTTTAAGGGATTATGGAGGATGTTTTTCTATTAACCGTATGCTGGCTATGGATAGTGTTAAATTACGCTTGGATAGAGAACAATCTTTAAGTTTTCTAGAGTTTAATTACATGATTTTACAGGCCTATGATTTTTTGTATTTGTATAAAAATTTTGGCTGTAGGCTCCAGTTTGGTGGATCTGACCAGTGGGGAAACATTGTGGGAGGTATCGACTTAATTAGGCGTGTCATAGGAGGTGAAGATGGGCTTGCTTTCGGTATCACCGCACCTTTGATAGCTACAGCTAGCGGTGAAAAAATGGGGAAAACACATAAGGGCGCTGTTTGGCTTAATGAAGAAAGATTGTCTTCCTATGATTACTGGCAGTTTTGGAGAAATTGCCATGATGAAGATGTTTTACGTTTCATGAGGTTTTATACAGACTT
>CAZQLR010000111.1:0-2007 GCA_964594205.1 uncultured Alphaproteobacteria bacterium | reverse complement strand
TATGACTACATAATCACCATGAGCGGTGATAATGGTCAGAATACTTCGAATTTTAAACCTACTATCAATGAAAACCGCATACAGCTCTCAGATTCATGGGGTACTGTACAGTTAGGTGACGCAGACGGTGTTCAAGATTTCTTCACCGTTGGTGTACTCAACGTACTAGGTGCTACTGGTGGTCTTGGTGGGGATTACAACCAAGTTTTCACCGTGCCTTCCGAAGTTTACGCGGGAACCCTCATGAAGGGAGACACCGCGACGGCGACAAAAGCCTCTTATTATTCTCCTCGTGTCAATGGCTTCCAGTTTGGTGTATCTTTCACACCACGATCTGATCAAAAAGGTAGTAACGCTGAAAGCGACCGCTCAGCGACAGGTGTCTACTCCACGGGGAATCTAGCTGTCGGTATTAACTTCGCCCGTGCATGGAATAGCGTAGGCCTCAGCATGTCTTTGGCTGGTCTTGCTGGCAATGGTAAGCTTGCCGCTGGTAACACAAATACAGCTTTCTCAACAAACAGGCAAATCGATCCTGTTCGCGCCTGGCAGGCTGGTATCTTGCTGACCATGAGTGAGTGGATGCTTGGCGCTAGTTACGTAGATAATGGCAAATCTCTCGTGCCTAATGTGTACTCTCAGCAAGGCGCAGATGCGGGTAAAGCTATTGCTGTGGCTGCAGGTTATAACTTTGGTAGTACAAAAGTTGCTGCAGGTTATCAGAATACACAAGCAGGGATACAAAGCGGCACAAACAAAGCAAAAGCTAACGTTTATTCCTTGACGGCGGATCATACTTTGGCCCCGGGTTTGGGCATTTACGCCGAAGCCGATTATGCTAAGATGACCACGAATACAACTGCCGTAAATCGTTCTGAAGTAACTAACGGTAAAGCCGGCAAAAACAGCAACCGTGGTAGCGTCTTTATTACAGGTGTTAAAATTTCTTTCTAGATTTAAACCTTTCAAAGAAACCCCTTCGGGGGTTTTTTTGTATCTAAAAAACCAAAAACATGACAAAAAAAACACTTATTCTTATGCGCCACGGCCAAGCCTGTTTATCCAGAACAGACTATTCACGACCACTGACGGATCTTGGTAAACAGCAGGCAAAAATAAGCGGCATATGGCTACATCGTTATCTAGATGAAAAAGGGATAACGCCTGCCAATTCCAACTCCACTATTCTACCCCTAACATCCCCCTTAATACGTACGGTTGAAACAGCACGTATAGTAGAACGGCAAACCGGTCTAAAGTTTTCTACAGAACGGCTTTTTCAGCTAGATGCTTGCCCTGAAACGGCGTGTTCCTATACAGAAACGTGCCTAGACACAATATCTACGCTTATAATTATATCGCACCAGCCTCTCCTTTTTAGAATGCTTCAACGATTGTCTCATACACAGTTCAGTTTTCCAGAAGCCAGCCTTTGCACTCTAGAAAACGAAAGTAAAGAATTACATTGGCAGCTTGCCAATACATATATACCAACTAAGGTATGTCTACAGCAGAAGGAACCATTATGAAAGAGGAGCTATTGTATATAATTCTTGGTGCTATCCAAGGTTTTGGTGAGTTTCTTCCCATAAGTTCTTCAGCCCATGTTGCCGCCTTTAATAATTTTTTCCACTTACCCAATGGGCGGTCCATAGAGATCACTCTTCATTTAGGCACCTTACTTTCTGTTATTGTCTATTTTTCCAAAACTTTCTGGTTTATGGCCCTTGGTATTGTCCGCTATAGTACCCAACGCAAAAAAAACTCAAACAACAAAAGCCTTAATCAATTAATCCATATTATCGCGGGCACACTGCCGGCAATAGGTTTAGGCTTCGTTATTCATATGCTATTTCCTTCACCATCCGAAGCACTCTATTTATTAGGTTTTATGAGCATCTTCAGCGGGTGCCTCTTGTGGATTGTAGACAACACTGCCGGCAAGGGTAGATGCTTAGATGATATGACGGCGACGCACGCTTTAATTATAGGTTTTTTCCAGTGTTT
>CAZQLR010000110.1:0-2024 GCA_964594205.1 uncultured Alphaproteobacteria bacterium | reverse complement strand
GGAACTCTTGCCAACCAAGCCGCAACACAAAGAGGGAAAGTTGGGTAGCCTCCGAAAGCAATTACTGCTTGAGGATTAAGATCTATTACATAACGTCGCATTTTCCAACACAAGGGGAGCAAAAGAAATAATCGTTTAAGAATACTTAAAGATGCCAAATTTTCCCTTAAAATAACCTTGCATTCATAATGTATATGGGAACAGTTTTTAGATGATAAATAAGTTTCTCCTCGAGAATCAGTGGTAACATGAATGTCAAAATAATTTTTTTCTAAATATTCAGCAAGAGCTATAGCAGGAAATACATGACCTCCTGTTCCACCTGTTGCTATCAAAACTCTAGATTTTTTTGACACGAATGTAGCTCCCTCTAAGACCTTTTTGTTCGAGTTGTTCTGGTTAGTGCAAGCAGTATCCCCATGCCCAAAGAAAGAGCTAATAAAGAAGAACCTCCGTAGCTTAAAAAAGGCAGTGTCATGCCTTTTGTCGGAATCATACGTAAACTGGATGCCATGTTAACAAAAGCCTGCATGCCAAATTGAACACACAACCCTACGCCAGCAAGAACTGAAAAAAGGTTATTTTGTTCATGAAGACGCCAAAGACACCGGATAACAATAAACGCATATAAAAATAAGATTAGCATACATACTAAAAAACCATACTCTTCGCCTGCTACAGAAAATATGAAATCTGCGTGCGCATCCGGTAAATGAGCTTTGATAGTGCCTTCACCCGGTCCTTTCCCAAAAAAACCGCCACTTGAAAAAGCTTCCAGAGATTTATTGATTTGATAGTTATCACCAGTATTAGGATCTAAAAATCTATTGATCCGACTTGTAACGTGCGGAAGGAAAAGGTAGGCACTCAACATTCCTGCTAAACCAAAACCTATTAAAGTAGCTATATATATCATTGGTAAACCAACAACAAACAACTGAGAAAACCATATAGAACCTAAAATAAACGTCATCCCTAAATCAGGTTGCAAAAGAAGCAATGACGCAAAAACAATAAAAAAACCGGTGGCTATATTCTTTCCCAGAGTATCATTTTGCGTTTTAGAAATATAAAACAACCAAGCTGTACAAACAGAGAAAAAAGGCTTTATAAATTCAGACGGTTGTATTGATATACCAATCAAGGATATCCAACGTTTAGCACCCTTTATTTCAACCCCCATAAACAATGTTGCTATAAGAAGTATAAAAATTACCCCCGTTCCAATGAAGCTAATGTTGCGAATTTGTATTGGGCTCAACATAGAAACGAACAAAACCACCAATATACTAGGCCCAAGGAAAATCAACTGCTTCTGGACTAAGTAATAAGGGCTATAGCCTAATTTTTTTGCTATGAGAGGCGTACCAGCAAAGTTAAGAAGAATACCAATCAAAATTAAGGATATAAGAGCTAGAAAGGTCCATCGATCAAGAGCCAACCACCATCTTCCTAAGTTAGTTTTACGCAAATCTGAAGATGATAAATAGGACATTGTATACAGTCTACGGTTTATTTTTCATTAGATGTTATAGATATTACCAGGTTTTTAAAAACTTGACCACGATGTTGAAAGTTTTTGAACTGATCAAAAGAAGAGCATCCAGGCGCTAGAAGAATGGTAGACTGTCGAGAAGAATCGTTGGTCAAACAATGAGTAGCATAGTTAAAAGCCTCTTCAAGAGCTTCTTGTAAACTCTTCACAACAACATAAGGAGGAGCTAAAGGAGTATCTTTCAAAATACCGGCCAAATATTCAGCTGCCGCACCGTATAAAAATATACCTTTTATCCGTGGGAAATAGGGGAAACAAATACCTATATCATCACCTTTATAACACCCTCCGACCAACCAGTATACATCACTATAACTTTCCAACGCTCTTGATGCAGCGGAAAAGTTTGTAGCCTTTGAATCATTAACAAAAGTGATACCATTTTTTTTTGCTACAATTTCTTGTCGATGCTCTAAACCTGGGAAAGAGTTAAATGACGATAAAATAGATTTATCAGATAATCCCAAGC
>CAZQLR010000109.1:0-2107 GCA_964594205.1 uncultured Alphaproteobacteria bacterium | reverse complement strand
GTAGTACTGTAGAAAAAGTTGCGACCTGAAACAAGAATTTTACACCATCGGGATCAAAACCTTCGTTAGTTACCAACTACAAACGTCTCCATCCAATCACGTTTCCTACTCGCAATGACAAGCCATTGTTCTGGTCCGACCTCTACCATCTAACACTTTGAAAGAACAGTGCAACTTCTAGGTGTTTCCATTAATTTTGAACGCACACGGTCAAGACTATCTTGCGAACAAAGCACAGCGCTTCTATTGAGGAAGTTTTCTTCCATGTTCTTTATTTGCTCAAAAACATAAGCGGCCGACACATGACCATGAGAAAAATTATTTTTTTCCAGAAGATTATCAGGCGAATGGGCATAAGTCGACCACAAAGACCGAAGCTGACAACCATATTCATGCTGATCTAAAACATCACCTATACAAACCGTCTTTTTTTCTTCTTCTTCACGGCGAACGTGTGCCAATATAGATAACAATGTTTCTTGACACTGAGGCGAGCGCTCTTCCAAAGAGCCGTCATTAATACCGTCCAGAAGCTGTTCTAATTCCTGGCATATACTTTCAAAATGGCCATCCAAAGATTTCTTTTCAGGAGCCGGAACGTGCACATTAACCTGATCTACTGATACTCTTCTACATTCTTTATCCATAAAAACCTCTCTGTTTTAGACTCTATAAAAATCTCTCAGCCAGAGCTTCACCCCTAGCGTCTTGTAATAGCAATCAGTATGACGCCATGTCTAACAGAACATCGGTATATATGTCAATATTTTGATACTCATGGATATATTTTTTCATATCATTCTTTTTTTATATAAATTATTCTTTTTCATAACTCTAAAGAAAAAATGGTGGTGGCGATGAAGTTTAGCAATTTCAGAAACTTGTATATTTTCAAAGCAATAGCCGAAGAGGGTAATGTCAAAAAAACGGCCCAAAAGCTAGGCATTGCCTCATCTAATGTATCAGCAGCGCTCACCAACCTAGAGAATGAGGCTGGTGCCACGTTGGTAAAAAGAAAACGCCTCAATCTCACACTAACAGCAGAGGGAGAACGCGTTTTAAAATACGCCAATAAACTTTTCTATGAAAACACCCTAATTAACCAATATTTTGATGACCGGTACAAAAAAAATAATCACATAAGAATCGTCAGCACCTACGGAACAGTTTCTCTATTAATTATGCAGAAACTAAAGGGTTTCTTTCTAGAAAACAAAGACTTAACCTACGAAATAACAGCTAACGACCTAAACCTGGATATTGATAGTAATCAAGCCGATATCTACATAAGGCCCTACTGCAAAAAAAGCAGCGATCTTATTCAGCTACCCTTCATCACGTTATGCTTTAGACTATACTGTTCTCAAGACTATCTTAAAGAAACGGGAACGCCCAAAAGCAAAAAAGACCTTAAATATCACAGGCTCATAGGTTTCAAAGATGGATCCCTTCTAGGTAATGTCAATGGCCTTCTCGATGATGGTGAAAAAAATGAACCTGGTTACAACAAGTACTTTGTCACAACCAATTCTTCTGTTGCTCTTATAGAAGCAGCAAGGGAAAACCTAGGCATAATATCACTTTCTGATACAACGAAAGACTTGGACAAAATAGGCCTTGTCAACATACTACCCGAACTTTCCAGTGAGCTCACTTTATATATTGTTTATAATCAATCACTAAAGTACAATGATGCCATTCTGAGACTTCATAAATTCATAGAAAAAGGAGAGTTCTAATGAAAAAAGTCCAGCTCGAAGCATCCCGTCGGGGCATGAGCCACATTTTCCATATCATCAAGAAAAAAAAGTAGTGTCAAACAGGCTCTTTATTAATCCTGACATCTTCTTCTTTCTGGATGAAGGTAAGGTTTTCTTGTGGGACTATAAAAATCATACTCAATTTGAAATAGAAGATGAATTTTTCCACGAGTTACAAAAAATATCCAAGGGAACATCCTTCTTTGAAGATAAACCTGTCCAGAAAGAGCTTTTAGAAAATAACGTTGCCTCCATAGAATCTTACACACCTGTTGCATGGGGTTGGGATAAGTTATCTTATATATTCCATAAGGGAACTTCTGACTTACCCAAAGATGAAGCTGAAC
>CAZQLR010000108.1:0-2133 GCA_964594205.1 uncultured Alphaproteobacteria bacterium | reverse complement strand
CAAGCCGTCATGTTGAAGGTATTGTGGAAATGATGTTAGATGCCACACAAAACTATAACCTTCCCCTTACGACTGAGAGGCTTTTTGATTGGCATGGTGCACTATTTCCTACAGGTCGCAGTGGCTTAAGGCGCATCACTGTTGCCGCTTGGCGTCCAGCCGAGGCTGGAGATATGCAGGTAGTATCAGGTCCTTTTGGTCGAGAAAAAATCCATTTTCAAGCACCGAACTCCCTGCACCTTCATAATGAAATGAAACTGTTTCTGGATTGGTTTGAAAAATGCTCTCCTATAGATCCTGTTCTCAAATCCGCCCTCGCTCATCTATGGTTTGTTACAATTCATCCCTTTGAAGATGGTAATGGCCGTATTGCTCGAGCTATAGCTGATATGGCCTTAGCACGCGCAGATGGTTGCCGCAATCGTTTCTATAGCATGTCGAGTCAACTTGAAAGCGAAAGAAAATCCTACTACCAGGCCTTAGAGCTACAGCAGCGTTCATCCCTATGCATTACCCCTTGGCTTAACTGGTTTTTAGGATGCCTAGGAAGAGCTATTAAAGCGGCAGAAACAATCCTAGAAAATGTCTTATACAAAGCAGAAGTTTGGAGCAACTTAAAAGGCTTGCCGATCAATCATCGGCAAAAAATAATTATCACTAAAATGTTGGATGATTTTAAAGGCCCTATGACCAACGCAAAATATGCAAAAATTGCAAAATGTTCTGGTGATACAGCTTTGAGAGACATTCGTACCCTCATGGAATACGGCGTTTTGACAAAAAATCCAAACGCAGGAGGCCGCAGCACTAGCTACAGCCTCTCTATTGTGAAAAACACCTTTCCTAACTAGGGAAAAAAGTATTATTTTTTAGTAAAGATAAACTTGCCAAAATGCTTGCCTTCCACACCAGGAACAAATCCTAAGTAATTGAAGTAGTTCTTCAAGTGCTCCATACCCTTTGGATAACCACCTTCAGTATCTCCTTCTTCATCCATATTACTTTGTGCAACTTCTAATTGCCCTCCTGAACGCAAAACACGAGCAACCTGGTCTGCTAATGTTTTTTTCTTAGCCGTAGATTCATCATCATCACGTTCAGTGATTCGGAAAAAATCTGCATCGCCATGATCTGATACAGTGCGAAGCCGACCTCCGTCTACACCATCCCAAAGTTTTTTATCATAAACATCTCCTAAGATATCAGGATTATCAGTCGTAATTGCCGAAAGTACAGCTTGGCCGGTGTGTGGAGCCTCAAGACAGTAACCACAGCTGGCTTCAAAACTTTTTTGATAAAAATTATACGAATCATAATAACTATACTCCACACCATCAACCACAGATTTTATGGGCTTTAAAGTGGGGAAATGACCACAGCCTAAAACCAATGTATCTATACCAGGATTAGACCCTAGGTAGCTGCTAGCATTTAAACCAGCATCATAAACATAGCCATCTAAACTTTGAGTTTCTGTCCTTAAAAAACCAGTTTCCTTCATAACATCAAAAACAAGGCTGTTATCTTTTTCTAAATTTTTCCAGAAATTGGGAGAATAACCAGCGGCTTTCCATGTTTCAATACCCATGATTTCACACACAAATGTATCAAATACGCCCTCAGCCCAACGACCACGCTCATGACGCCAACTTTTGTAATCATCATAAGATTCTTTAAACTCATGGGCAATTATAGCTTCATACCGTGCCAGTTTTTGCCCCCGCTCCTCACCTTCATACTTATCGTCAATGTACTGCCGGACAATGACGTCAATTTCATCTGCAGACTTAAAAGTATAATCAGCATTGCGAATGTTATAGCCTCCTTGGCTCAGTTCAGCAAAATTCTTCAGTATACCATGATTGTATAGAGAGTCCCTTATTTTATTTTGGTACAAAACATCGTAAGTGTGGTTTTCACGATCACCCAATTTCATAATATCTGTCTCAAAGTGTTTTGTCACATCTGAGTCAGGCATAACTTCCTGTAACACCTTTAGCATTTGAGGCGCGCGATCAAACTCAACAGAAAAAACGCCTTCTAAATCTGCTTGTGTACCGCTAGCTACAGAAATTAACGAAACAGCCGTCATTAATGTTTTAAAATTTTTCATTCTAAATTCCCTTATCATTG
>CAZQLR010000107.1:0-2144 GCA_964594205.1 uncultured Alphaproteobacteria bacterium | reverse complement strand
TTTAACCCCTGTCTTTGTTGTTAACTATTTTAACAAACCAAATGAAAGCCATATGATTACTTCGTTATTTTATGCACATTATTGGTTGATTGTCCAAAAATATTAAACATTGTGCAGGGGTTATTTCAAAATTATAGGAATGAAAGTAAAGATCTAGGTCATAAGGTGTTTGAGAAGAACTTTGCAAAGTTCTTCTTCTGATTTTACATTGTTTGCAGGGAGGTTAATTTTTGTTTTGGGATTTGATAAAACCTCACATATACGTTTTTGATAATGACTGTTGCCAATGGCAGTTATAGAGCTAAATTCCAGAAGGCCTTTTTTCTTAGCCTGCTCTTTTAGCTCGTCCATTCCAATAAAAGGATCATTGGGTCTTGAGAAGGTGACGTCATATGTCTGCGGTATACGATCCCAAGGGTCTAAAAATCCGTATTTGGCAGAGAGAATGACTATGCGATCTGCAAACTTGCTAGCCAATGCTTTCGCTAATACGAATTCAGGCCCCGTGTAGGCACAGGTGGCGTACACAGGCCCAAGATCGGGAATATCATCCCATATTTTGTTTTTGGTACATGGTATAACCGCCAGATGTCCTGTCATTATAGGGTTCTCATTGGTTGGTTCATTTCTAATAAAGGACAAAACATAAGACGCTTGCCAAGATGGTTTAAGTGTACAAAACTAGACCAGAGAAGTCAAAATGCACTAACCTGTGGTTGGATGCTTGAGATTAAGGGGTCTTTCTGTTGCGAAAGCGAGACTTAAGTTTCCGTGGGTCTTTGAGATCACTAGGATTACACTTAAACAGAAACTCACAACCAGCTTCATTGACATTGGCAAGGGGAGAGAGATCCAGCTTTGGTAAATCTGTGCAATAGGATAGAAAGTAATTACCAACTTTATTGACCTTAGAGAGGGACCAGAGATCTAGCGCTGTTAAGTTATTGAAGCCAGATAGAAAGAAATCATCAATAGAAGTCACATCTTGTCTAACATTGGAGATAGAGATCTTTCTGAGCGTGGGTGGTAGATCGCGCGTACGAAGTGTGAGCTTGGGCCCTTTAACATCTAGCAACAATGTTTTGTCCGGATGTTTGGCAAAGTGGTCGTAGAGGGAACCCCGACTGGTTTCCAGGAAAGATTGGCGCACGACGCGATACTCAGCATTTTCATCGCCATTGTAAACGCCATCGTAAACGGGTTCTAGCAAGGCCCGCAGCCGTTCTTCATTAGTTGTAAGAAAATCATACCGCAGAAGGGGCTGAGTATTCGTTGTAACAAAGAAGCGGTATTTGCCTAAAGCATGTGCAAGGCCAACTTTTAGGTGAAAGTCTTCTTCTTCTGCAAGCAGATTATTGCCGATAATATCCACAATGCTGTACTGAGTTATCGGAGGTTCCTCACCTGATGCCAGGTTTTCAAGAGCGCGTTGCACTGGTGAATCGCCCTTCGTCAGAAATAGCATATAATCACTCTGGTCTTCACCCATTAGCTTTGTGAGACAATTCTGTATAGTGTCGGGCTCAAGGATAGCCGATAGATCTGAAGCTTTGTCAGAGGCATATACTCTTACTCTTGCTCTTGCTGGTAAGAGCGAGAGTAAATGATCCGCTAAAGGTGCCGTTTTGTCAGGCGATTTATTAGCCACATCACCAGCCTTTAGATAATTATATAGCTCTAAGGTAGTAACGTCCATTACAATACCTATTGCCTGTTCAGCCGCTTCGCTCAATCGAGGCCTCTTAGTTTGCGTATCCTCAGAAGTTTCCTCTAAAAACCTTTTGGAAAGAGTAGTGTCATCTTTAAAGGGAGAGTTTTTAACCCCAACGACAGAAGAGGAGGCAAAGGTGAGTGAAATAGCAAGAGCGGAAATTGAGGCGCGATACTTGGAGCTCATGAGCATAATATCAGTCTTAATGTGTGCGGTAAGAAACAAACAACATGTATATAGGTATTATTCATTAATTTTCAAGCAGGGAAAAGCAGAACTTTGCAAAGCACGGATATATATAGAGTTTTGGGAAGTAGCTTTTCTTCTTAAAAAAGAAATTGCGAGAAAAAATACAATAAAGGGTCATATTATCGAAGACAGGTATTTATAGAGGCCTCTTTCTATGTTTTCGATGTTGTGTAGAAAAATGAAA
>CAZQLR010000106.1:0-2207 GCA_964594205.1 uncultured Alphaproteobacteria bacterium | reverse complement strand
TCTAAAAAGGAACCTCCCCTTCTACCTCATCCAAAAACTCCTCAAGATTTGCCTCCTGGGCTTCTTTTCGTGATTCGACCCGCTCCTCGAACAATCCTTTATAATCTCGAAGCTGGAACGCAAACTTCTTATCAGTCCACACACCATCACCACCTTCTTGCGTCAAAACTTTCCTCGTTCCCGTAAAAGCATTAAGCTGGGCAGCTGAAGAGCGTTCAGAAAACACATCTTGCTCAACTACAAAACGAAGGTGTTTATCAGGACCTCCCATCATCTTATCCCACCGCCTAGCCGCCTCTACATCAAAAGCACTCGGTGTTCCCACGGTAATAACTTCAACATTTCCTCCTTTGTTATTACCTTCGTGTATCCTATTCACAATATCCAAGCCCCCTAGCTGGGCAAGTACGCCACCAAGACCATACCCAAATACTTCAAAATGAAAATCCTGGGGTGCCAAGACTGCATGACCTGCGTCCACAAGCATAGCGTTCACCTTGTCCATGTGCTGTTTGACAAGGCCTTCTCCGAATGTTCCCGTTTTCTCTTTACCCAAAAGGGTATTGCTAACGGCTTTCCAAAGTTCAAGGGATCCCCAATGAGCGTATCCTTGCTTTCGAGTAAACCCACGATAACGAAACCGATCGCTCTTATGAGGCATCGTCAGAAGATCAGCCACACGATCATTCCCTTTCTTCCATCCCCTAGGCTCACCAGGCGAATCCTCTTCAGAAAATGCAATAATAATCTGCTTGCCTTTAGCAGCTAAAACGCCTGAACATCCATGATTATCGCCCAAAAACTCTTGCACATTCTCTCCTTCAAATTTCAAAGTCTCGATCGTTGGTTCTGTGCCCTGTCCACCAAGCAGAGCTGCATCCCAATTATCTCCTTTCCAGTACTTTGTGTGTTTCTCTTCCGGTCTATTACCATTTTCCACACACTGGGCAATACAACATGCTACAAGGCCACGCTTCAACGTCATAGATTTCCGTTCTAATCCCCTGCCCCTTAAAAACCACTCTTCATCATCAGAGGAATCTCCTGCAACAAATTTCACAATCGCGCCTACCCTTTCAGCTGGTGGCTCAATAAGTCCCCTTTCTCTCCCGAATGAGAAGCATCCAGCTGCCGCAGCTCCTCCTTCATCACCTTCCTTTTTGGGCTCTAAAAGCTTCCCATCACGAAGCAATTTTTCATAAGCCTTCAAACGATGATGAAATTTTCCACTGGTTGCAGCATCACGAATACCAACACCAAATTTCTTCTGCTCTAAGTCACGTTCTACACCTGTAAAAGCGTTAAATGGCTGTCCTGAATTTTTATCCAGGTAGACATCTTGTTGACCAACAAGCCTAAGATGATTTTCTCTTTTCATTTTCTCATCCCACAGCCGGGCTCCTTCTGCATTAAAAACACGGGGCGCCCCCATGGTCACAACGATGACTCTGTTTTCTTCATTATCACCTCCGTAGATATGTTTTAAAATATCCATGGCTGCCCATTGAGCAACCATACCGCCAAGGCTGTGCCCAACCACCCTAATTTGAAACCCCTTAGATGTTAGAGGTTCTAATCCCCTTTTTTTCGCCCTAGCGATAAAGCTACCCATATACCGTCTGATTTTACCCCCTTTTCCCAGAAGCTCACCTCGAACCGCTTGCCAAAGCTGTAAAGATCCCCAGTGACCAACCCCTTCACTTAAGAGAACGATGGTATCGTTTTTTTCTTGCCAATTTTTGAGGTTGTTAAGCAAGTCAGTGCCAGAAAATGCAATGGTGATCTCTGTGCCTTTGGCTATAAAGGCACCAAAAAACGTTTTTTTCTCCCCTAAAAACTTTTCCGCTATAGATCGTCGAAAAACCAGAGCACTAACCGTGGGATCCACATCTTTTTCTTCGTAGTGACTCGTCCATCTTTCACCCTTCCAGCAATCGCCATGCTCTGGACGGAGCCTCTCATCAGCCGGTGTTACATACTTCGCAACACGACAAGCTGCAGCACAACTCTCTAAATCTTCGGGATTAAGCTGTATAGCTTGAGCTCCAATCCCCCATGCACCAGAAACCACCCACAGTGTCAGAATAAAAAAAGAAAAAACAGCAACACTAAATTTCTTATGCTTGAACACGACGCCCCTTTCTAATCATTATCAATAAAATTTTGTCTTTCATCCCAACTTTACATGGCAAAAAACCCAAACAAAC
>CAZQLR010000105.1:0-2212 GCA_964594205.1 uncultured Alphaproteobacteria bacterium | reverse complement strand
GGTATGGGAGGGGCGGTTGCGCAATGGGCTTCTGTTGATCTGCTCAACAGGTTTTATGCTGGTTGTAACCCAAATAAAAATGTCACCGTTGTAACCTTTAGTGCACCAAACGTTTTTGATGAAGATGCCGCTCCTCGTTGGGATGCTATTATGGGTGGTCCCGACGCGCATCAGAGGTTTGTGATAGAAGGAGACTCATTGTTGCAAGGTGGGGAAGGTTTTTTGCGTGGAGCGTTTACAGGGACAGAACGAAAGATCAAAGAAAGTATAGGTTTTACAGGATGGTGGGGCGGAAACGGTGTAGATTATAACTTGCTACCGTATAAAAGGGAGCTCGATAAAGAGGAATTTTATCAAGCAATGAGAGGTAAGTGGGATGCTCTAGCAGATGCTGTGGGAAGTGCAATAACGTATTTAACGAACGCTGGAACAACTGTAAGATCGTTGACGGCATATACAGGAAGCTTTTCTGGGCATGAGGTGGCTGGAGCGCCTAAAAAACGAAAATAGCGTTCGATTTTTGTTTTTTACGGTATAGTTAGGGAAAAGGGATCTTTAAGAGTTTGTATTTATGTATTTTTTTCTTTTTTTGAGTTTTCACAGAGAAATACAGTGATAGACTCTTATTGGTGATTACAGGTGAGATGAGGTATGTTTGTGTATAAAAGACTCAAGGTTATTGTTTTTTCTTTTCTACTTTTTACAGCCTATACGGCTTGGGGCAATTTCTTACCCGCTGACAAGATGGATAAAGCTGATAAAGTGCGTTGTTGGGCAGCGGTTCGTCATGCAGAAGTTGGTGGTCGCTTAACACCCGGTGATTGTTCGTACTGGAAGGGTGGTAATTGGGATAATGATCGGGAAAAAAATAAGGATCCAGATACAGAAGTATTGAGCCCTCAACTTGATGTTGCCAATGTCTTCTTGAACTATAAAGAGTCCCCGCGTGGTGTTCTTATTACTAAAGGTAGGAAGATTATCCTTGCTTTTTCTGGTGGTGATAAAGATCTTGAAGAATCGGTGGGGCAGGATGGGAGGTTTGTCGATCTGAGTTCCAGCACAAGAACAGGTGACTTCGTGCGTGGCGAGCTCGCTCAAGGGAAAGGGCGTTGGGGGCCTTTGCAGCTCTGGCTATCTTTTCGTGATGATCTTTTGGGAAGAGGTAACAAAATTATAAATCATATGACCTTTTGTTATAAGGACAAAAAACGTGCAGGACAGAGTGGAGGACAGTTACCTTCACCAGAAGAAAGGCGTAAAGCTTTTCAGATTATGATCGTTGGACGAGGTAACCTTGCGGGTATGATGGCTCAATGGGCGGGAGCTGATTTTGTGAATGCGCTTTATGGGGGAGATAACAGTGGGAACAACGTAACCGTTGTGGCTCTTGATTCTCTGGACGCTTTCGATGATGTAGCGAGGGCGCCTGTGTATACTGTGATGGGGGAGAGAAATAGTCTTCAAACCGATAGTCGAGCATGGGGTATTTCTAGGCTAGCGACGGCGTTAAGTGGTGATGAGATCATACGTTGTGTTACTGGGTGTCGTATGGCGCAGGGCTACAAACAGCCGGTTGAGCAAAGGGAAATGGAAGAAACGCAGCGTCATTTGCCTTGGATGGGCGAAAGATGGAGCAATGAATATGGTCAGCAGGATGCAGCCCCTTATGTTAAAAAGCTAGATATCCAAGAAGAATTTATCAAACCTTTTTTAGGGAGGATAGAGTATAAGTCTGTGCAACTTATAGCTAAAGACAGGCAGATTATCATCGCGTTTTCTGGTGGGAAGTTGCTGCGTGATTTTGAGAAATGGAAAGATGAGAATGAGAAGTTTGTAGGTCTTGAGGGTAATCAAGGCAATGGCTATGATCGTGGGGATTTTAACCAAGGGAAAGGTCATTGGGGATCTTTACAGCTTTGGCAAGCGGTTCGAGGGCAGCTTTTAGGAGAAGGTAATGAAATCAGGAAATATATGAAAAGTGTAGGTGTTGAATTGGGGCCTGAAGCTTTTCAGATCATAGTGACGGGCCATGGTGTTGGTGGCATGGCAGCCCAGTGGGCTGTTCCCGATATTCTTAACACACTTTATCGGGGTGACAACAAAGATAGTAGTGTTGTTGCTGTAACTTTTGGAGCGCCCAGAGCTTTTGATGCAATAGCAGCTGCGCGGTGGAATGAGATGGTTGGCTATGATAACCACCTAAGACTTGTAG
>CAZQLR010000104.1:0-2279 GCA_964594205.1 uncultured Alphaproteobacteria bacterium | reverse complement strand
CTGCAATTGGTGGCGAATAAATCACTGTCTTTTGGGGGAGGCTCTTCTTTACAGGAGGCCGAGTTTGTTATGGATGATGATGTTGATAGTGAGGTTATAAAGGTTCTAAATACGTTACTAGATGATACTAGAGCAGGGCAGGGTTTGACACGAACGTTGACAGTGAAGGCACGGAGTATATACGGCAGATACCTTTCCGGTGCTATCATGAGATCATTCATGGAAAAGCTTTCAAGTATTGGGGTGAAACTGAATATTTGGGTTGAAAATTATTTGAACCCTAAAGGTAACCCTATGCAGGATACACAACACTCTTTCAGTTACAGAAAGCAATACACAGTAACGTGATAAATTTACCAGAATCTTTAAGTAGAAGTCATCTACAAAATACTTTCTAAATTAAAATAGTTCTTTTAAACTAGGTCTAGGTTTTTAAGTAATAGTCATTATGAATAAGAAATGGCCTATTTTCTGATAGTCCCATTAGCCCTTTTTGTTCATGAATATGAAGGTTATTTGTCTAATTTTTCCCCTCCATGGGGAATAAAGGGGTATTGTATGTTAAAGGCTAGGTACTTTTTTACTTTAGTAGCGGTTTTCTTTTGTGCCTGTGTTCAAGCTGCTCCAACTCAGGAAGAGCTATACGATTTTGGGGTGCGTGTGCGATCTATGGTGGCTGCTTATCAACCTGATGATGATATATCTAATATATTCATTCCCGTAGTACAGGGTGGTGATTCAGAAGAAGATTATATAAGACGAAAAGGGAAGATATGTGTTTTTGCTAGTGGGGGACTCCATAATGCTTGGGAAAAAACGGTGGGGAAAGCTTACTCAGTCTTACATGGTCAACAAATAAAGATAATTCGTGCTTCTTGGGTCCGAAAGCATGTAGATCAGAAGCTAGATGAAAACTATACTTCGCAACAGCTGCATTCAGAGCTATTGTTTTCCTTGTGTCTAAAGCCGCTTGTAGGGAGGGTGAGCAGTGTAAGGGCCTTTAGTTGGTGGTGTCCATGTGATGAGTGTCATAATCTTCTGACTGGGGGAAGAAACAACCAAGCTTCTTACGAAATTTCTTATGCTAGACACTATGATCACCGTTATGAGACAAGCCCACAGTTCCAATTTGGTGAAATTTGTGATTATTATCAACGCGAGGAGGCCGTTGGGCAGGATATTTGGCAAAAGTTAATGAGGGTTGTTAATAAACCTTTTTCGACAAAACAAGAGAAGCGAGCATATTGGGGGGGAAGTTATGACGGAATCTGCCTTTCAAAGTGGTTAGCGCAAGTTTTCTTAGATGATATGGATGAAGAGGAAAAACAAGAGGAAGGTCCAGTTTCTTCTCCACCTCTTCCTACCCTTAATCTTCAAAAATTTTCTTCTTCTTTGGCAGATGTAGACGTTACACAGCAAAAGAAGATCTCTAAATTAGTCTCGTATCTTCGTAAGGTAAATTGGGAGTTTTCGTGCTGGTATAAAGACATCTTTCCTTCTTCTGTACAACCTAAATGGAAACGTCATTGGCGAGGAGCGATCCTTCCCCATTTTGCATGGGAGATGGTTGGAGAAGAGAGAGATGAGAGTGGGCAAGAATGCGAAATGTGCGGATATAAGGGTATTAAAGATCTTCTTTACGTATACCATCCCAAACATACACCTTCTCAAAAAATGCATGTATCAAAGCAATATAAAAAGAAAAAAGCGCTTGTGGTTGGGTCCGAATGTGTTCGAATTTTAACATCTTCAAAAGAGCAAGTAGACGAGAAACAGCAAGAGGCAATTAAAAAGAAGAATAAAGAAATAGAAAAAAAGAAAGAAAAAGAAAGGGAAAAAGAGAAAAAAAAGAGAGAAAGAGAAGAGTGGCAAGAGCAAGATAGAATGATAGAAGAGGCAGAAAAAAAGCTTAAAGAGCAAGAGCGAATAGAAAATAAGCGTGCTAAGGAACAGAAGCAGAAGGAAAAAGAAGAGAGAGCAAGGTTAAGAGAGCTAAAACGACAGGAAAAACAAAGCCTAGACTCTGCCAAACGACAGACGAAAAAAAGACGTTCGTAGGCCTTATGAAAAAGGCTGTGCCATTGTCATTTGAGCCACTGTATTTTTAGCAGCAAGACAAGATAAGGTTTCTTTTAATAAAGTTTGCGGGAGTTTTTTTATACGTGTAGGTATGAGTCGATGTTTTTTAATTAGTTTTATGCTTGATCCTGAGTGTTTTTGCGACAAGACGTGTTTGCTATTGTTTAATAGGGGTTAAGTTTATATACTCGACCTGTGAA
>CAZQLR010000103.1:0-2424 GCA_964594205.1 uncultured Alphaproteobacteria bacterium | reverse complement strand
CTCTATCAGGGAATATGGTAGCAAGATTACGTTGCACACGCCTATTTACAGGCAACCTGGGGCCAAGTATCTGAGCAACCTTCCCTCCTAACCAAGATGCCATTGCGACGGGCAAGGCTTTAAAAAAATAGAAAAGCGCATACACAGGAAGCGCCACAAAAAATTGGAAAATAATCTTCACAGGAAGAACCTAAAAGCTATCTATACGAACTTATGACTAAGAGCCAACTATGACATAGAAAAGCCAAAAAATCCAGTGGTGCCCGCTGCCAGACTCGAACTGGCACGACCAACGGTCGACAGATTTTAAGTCTGTTGTGTCTACCGATTCCACCAAGCGGGCCACCATGCCCCTTTTTATATTAACTCAACAAATTTAGCAAGAGCCTACGTTACCTCCTAACAATACCTTTCATCCTGCCCTACCGGAAGCTAGACATTAATGAAGATTGCCTATACTCTAATGAAAAATAGAGAAACGGTGATGAGCAAAGTATATCTATGGATTGCAACAACCATCCTTGTATGGTTTTCACAAACAGGACATGCTTTCGTTCCAAGCACTCTTTGCATAGATTATGTTAAAAATAATTTTGACACTCTTTCAGGCCGTACTGATAGCAAGGGTCTTACGCACGAACAATGGCAGCAGATTTTAAAAAAGGGCCCCTTGAAAACATGTCCTCTAGGCACAAAGTTTTTGACTTATATATACTTTCTCACTCCCTCCAACAAAGACGTAAAACCTCTTGATATCATTAACTTTATAGAAGAAAATCCCTCTTGGCCAGAGAGAGCGAAACTTATCCAAAGGATTGAAGATACCGTTAAGCTTGATGAAAATGATAATAGACGTTTAATCGCTTGGTTCTCGAAAAATCCACCTACGACGGGTAATGCTATTTGGGTATATAGCCAGGCTTTAGACAAAGCAAAAAAAATAAAAAACCTTAAAATAGCTGTTAAGAATGGCTGGCAGAAAGGCTGTTTTGACCCAAAAACCGAAGATCTATTTTATAGAAACTTTAAAAAATATTTATCGCAAGAAGATCATAAAAAACGCATTAACAATCTTTTTTTTGCAAAAAACCACAAAGCCATCCAACGATCTTTAAAGTACTTGTCGTCAAAAAACAAAATGTTATCCGAGGCTCGCTTGTTTTTACAGCAAAAGCGTATAGGGGTAGATAACTATGTCCAAAAAGCACGCATGCATTTTAAAAACCATTTTGGCTTTCTGTACGACCAACTTGTATGGCATCGAGAAAGAAAAAATAATGATGAAGCTTTCAACCTTCTAGTTACTGTAAAGCCTGAAGATCCTTACCACGGACAAATTTGGCACGAACGGCACATCCTGACGCGCAGAGCCCTAGAAAACAAGAGATATGATCGTGCTTACGCCTTAGCATCTTCGCATGGCTTATCATCAGGGGCGAATTTTGCCACAGGCGAGTGGCTGGCAGGCTGGATTGCCCTCAGATTTCTGGACAAGCCATCTCTAGCAGTGAAACACTTTAGCCATCTCTACGATAATGTCGGAACACCTATCAGCAAATCCAAAGCCGCATACTGGATGGGCCGAGCTTTTGAGGCTATGAATCAACCTGAAAAAGCCAAACGAGCTTATGAAAAAGCAACTCTGTACCGTAGCACTTTTTATAGCCATCTTGCTGCTGGAAAGCTTGGTCTAGATAAAAGACACAACGTATTCCTAAAAATAAAACCGGAATCATCGGCACAAAAAGAAATAGAATCTAAAGAATTCTCTAAGCTATTAATATTATTAAGCTATACCCCCCAAAGCCACGTCTTTAAGCGACCTTTTGCTCTCAGCTTAGCCAGTATGGCAGAGAATAATAAACAACAAGCAGCCACCCTCATTTTTTTGGAAAAATATGCACCCCATTTTAGAGCAGATTCAGCCCGAATAATGAACATGAAGCATGAAATTTTTATCAAACAAGCTTACCCTACCTACCCAAAAGACAAACTAAACCCTGATGTTGAATCCCATCTAATTCTATCAATTATGCGCCGAGAAAGCGGTTTTGATCACCAGCAAACAAGCCATGCCGGCGCCCAAGGTCTTATGCAGCTTATGCCTGAAACGGCCAAAGCAATCGCTAAGAAGCATGGCATCCCCTATGACAGCAATAAAGATGATCTCCTCAAAAACCATGAACTCAATGCTCTTATAGCTTCCACCTATCTCAAAGAACTTCTGAATAAATATAATGGCATCTATCCTCTAGCCATAGCAGCCTACAACGCTGGCGATAAACCCGTAGATTTATGGCTAAAAACATTTGGCAGCCCTGCAAAAGGAGAAGTTGATTGGCTAGACTGGCTTGAGCTTATACCCTACTATGAAACACGCGACTATGTGCAACGAGTCTTAGAATGTTTACACATCTACCGCCT
>CAZQLR010000102.1:0-2443 GCA_964594205.1 uncultured Alphaproteobacteria bacterium | reverse complement strand
TAAGAAAGGATTTTGGGACTTGTCTTTGTTTTGTGTTTGTTTGATACTGGTGGAAATTATATTTAAATAAAAATGACAATATACGAGGGTACGGGTATGGTACGAGACATGAAGTTTGGTGGTTTATTTGCAGGTTTTGCTGCTCTAGCTCTTTTGGCCGGCTGTTCTGAAAAACCAGCAGAAACCGAAGATAGAGACGACGCAGACCATGGCATGGTTTTTGAGGATGTCGATGGGCATGAAGAAGCGGTTCAAGCAGGCAGCTATGCCGACTTTGCTCTGTCTGCAGGTGACCGTATTTATTACGGCTTCGATAAATATTCTATTACGTCAGAATATCAAGCCACAGCTGAACGTGAAGCTGGTTGGCTGAATGATTATAACCATATCAATGTTCTAATCGCTGGCCACTGTGACAAACGTGGTACACAAGAATACAACCTGGCTTTGGGTAACCGTCGCGCTGAATCCCACAAAAATGCACTCGTGGCCGCAGGTGTGGATCCATCACGCGTCACAGTTACAAGCTACGGTAAAGAACGTCCACTGGTCGAAGGTGACACTGAAAGAGATTATGCTCTAAACCGTGTAACCGTTGTTCATTTCGACTAAAAGCACCCTGTGCCCAAAGATTTTTCTTTTGCAGCAAGATTTTCTTTGGGCGTGCGTTCCAATAGCGCAGCTCTTATGCCGCTTTCTAGCTTGGCAGCACGTTTTAGAACCCAGAAAAAGATTGACGGGTCCGGTGGTTTTTTTGTATTACTGAACGCCGATACAAAAAGTTTAAAACATTCAGATGTATAGTATGGGGTTATGCTTATGGCCAAAAGATGTGCCGTTACAGGTAAGAAAGTTATGTCAGGCAACAATGTAAGTCATGCAAAAAACAAGACAAAGCGTCGTTTTTTGCCCAACTTGCAAAATGTTTCTTTTGTAAGCGAGACTCTTGGGAAAGTCGTTAGGCTTCGCTTATCCACGCAAGGTATCCGCACGCTAGAACACAAGGGCGGTTTGGATGCGTTTTTGCAAGAAACACCTGCTGAAAAACTTGATAAAAAGCTTCGTTCTTTGAAGAGCCAGATCGCAAAAACTTCTTCTTAAGGAGCCACAATTTTTGGGAAGGCCAAAAATTCGAACCACAAAGGGATGATTGTGTTTTTTGATACATAGTCCCCAAAGGTTTTTTGTATCCGTAAGCTAAGAATTTTTGAAGAACCGTTATGACGTCTCTTTACCCAAACTTTTCTTTTGATATCCACAAAAAATCGACGGGCTCCAAGGCACGACTTGGAACTATCCATACACCCCATGGTCAGGTTCAAACCCCAGCCTTTATTTTTTGTGCAACGAAGGGTGCTATAAAAGGAACGACCATACGTGATGTCCGAGAAGCTGGAACACAAATAATCCTGTCCAATACTTACCATATGATGCTACAGCCTGGCCCAGATACTATCAGGCAACTTGGTGGGCTCCACAAATTTATGGGTTGGGAAGGCCCCATGCTCACAGATTCAGGGGGTTTCCAGATTTTTAGCCTTGGCCATGGCTCTGTTGCCGCAGAAGTAAAGGGTAGGCGATTATCACATCGCCCCAAAACCCTTTTAGAAATTTCTGAGGAAGGCGCACGATTTAAATCATACTTAGACGGAAAAAGTCATCTGCTCACGCCCGAGCTTTCTATAAAAGTACAACATGCTCTAGGCCCTGATCTTGTGGTCGTTCTGGATGAGTGCACACCTTTTCATGTTGATAAAACATATACCGAAAAATCTTTACTCTTAAGCCATCGGTGGGCCTTGCGTTCCCTGGATGCTTTTAAAAGGATAAACGACGGATCTCAAGCTCTGTATGGTATCAGCCAGGGTGGTGTTTATCCCGATCTACGTAAAGTTACAGCCGATTTTCTCAATACACAGCCATTCTTTGGCCATGCGGTTGGCGGTTCACTCGGCGCTAATGAAACACAAATGAACGAGGTTGTCGAAGCAGCTATGGAGCCGCTGCGACCAGATAGACCCGTCCATCTTCTAGGTATTGGAGGCATTAGAGATATATTTAATGGCATCAAACAAGGTATAGATACTTTTGATTGCGTCCATCCCACACGCCTTGCACGCCATGGCGGCGCTTTGGTTACACCAGCATTATATGATAAAGACCACCTTAATCTTAAAAATGCACAGTTTAAGTTTGATGACGGTGCCATCGAAGACAGCTGCCCTTGCCACACCTGCGCAAATCATTCCAGAGCTTACATACATCATATGCTACGGGCTAAAGAGCTCGTTGCCCTACAACTATTAACTATTCATAACATCGCCTTCATGAATAGGTTATTGGGCTCTATACGCCAAGCCATAAAAACCGATACTCTGGACACATTAGAAAAAAAATGGCTTGGTTCCAAGGTATAGTAATTTTATTTTTCATTTATAGTAGC
>CAZQLR010000101.1:0-2527 GCA_964594205.1 uncultured Alphaproteobacteria bacterium | reverse complement strand
GTTTCCACAACCTATTGGTAAGCTTAAGTCTGCTGTTTTAATGGAGTTAAAACAATATTTCATCACAAAAATAGAACTTTTTTATGATGGAAGACCTTTTGAAGAAAAGAAAAAAGAAATTTTTACCCATAAATAAAAAATAAATAATACAATTTTTGGCGTAACCTTTTCCTGTTTTAGTGTTATCGCTAAGCACCTACATAAAAAAGTAAACTATGACAGAAAATTCTTTTTTAAAAAATCGATGTTTTGGCAACAAGCCCGGTCAAAATCTCTATGCAAGCTACCATGATTATGAATGGGGAGAACCTTGCCATAACGATCAAAAACTTTTTGAGATGCTTATTCTAGAAGGTGCTCAGGCCGGTTTAAATTGGGAAACTATACTCAAACGCAGAAGTGCCTACAGGAAGGCGTTTTATAATTTTGACCCTAAAATCGTGGCTTCCATGACAGATGAAGAATTGAATAACCTTTGTAAAAATACATCTATTATTCGTAATAAATTAAAAATCTACTCTGCACGAACCAATGCTAAGGTATTTTTATCTATACAGGAAGATTTTGGTACTTTTGATCGCTATCTCTGGGCATTTGTTAAGGGGGCCCCCATTATAAACCACTGGACAAACCATGACGAAGTCCCAACTACAACACAACAAAGCCATTTCCTATCAAAAGACTTAAAAAAGAAAGGTATGACCTTTGTGGGGCCAACAATCATGTACGCCTATATGCAAGCCGTGGGACTCGTTAATGACCATCTAACCAGCTGCTGGCGCTATGATAAAAATAATCTTTAAAAATTATTGTTCCACCGCTGGATAGATATAGCCACTCTTTTACCAAAAAGCCTGGCTGTATTAGCATCGTGATTGTTAATCAGAAGGGTTTTATCTCTACTAGATGTAGCCGTCAAACCCAGCCACGAACCGTCATTATTTATATTCAGACCATCCTGAGCAACACGGCTTCCAACATGGTTTTGACCTACCCATATCATACCCAGCTGTGCGGCAAAAACTGATAACTCTATCAAAGTGTTAAGTTTATCACCGCCGGGGTATGTAGCCACAGTGAATCCTGCAGCAATTTTATCTGTCCATTTTTGACCAGTCCAAGTACCTCGACTACTTGCCTTTTCTATGAAAAGCTTAAATCCTGCCGCAGCACTCCCCATATAAGTAGGAGAGCCAAAAATTATACCATCTGAACGGTCAAGGCGTATCCAATCTGTTTCTTGCATTTTTTCAACATCAATAACAAAGATTTCCGCATCATCAATACTGTTAATGCCTTCTGCTACTAACTGTGCAAGTTTAGCTGTATGACCAGACCCAGAAAAATAAATAAGGCTAGTTGTGAACACAGAACACTCCTAAATTTAAAGAAAAACGTAATTATCTTGATTAATGTTTTCTATTTGATAGCATAGATTGTTGCTAAAATAGAAGGGGTTAAAAATGAGTGTAAAAAAATCAAATAAAATATTTGTTGCAGCGGCTTTGACAGCAGCGCTAAGTGCTTGTGAGGAAGAAAAAGAATCCCCAAAAGATACCATGGAAAAGTGTTATGGTATAGCAAAAGCAGGGCAAAACGATTGTGCCAGCAGCTCTGGAACCTCTTGTTCTGGTTCGTCAACGGTTGATGGTGATAAAAATGCATGGATGATGTTGCCCAAAGGCTTTTGTGACCGCATAGTCGGCGGCTCAACAGAAAGCAATAGCTTTTTAGAAAATGTTGATAGTGATATCTCTAAATTAGAGGACAAAGAGACTTCTGGCGATGACACCGCTAAAGACGATAGCTGATTCAGACGGAAATACTCGTTAGAATATGTGTTTTGTGCTTTAACTAGACATGTTTTGTGTACGTGCTGTCAAAGAGTAGAAAACTAGGCTGATTATATGAAACTCAAAAGTGGAGGCATGCCCTTTGTAGGTGTTGGCCTTAAGTTTGTCCATTTACCTAACATACTGTCGGACCAGCCTCCTGTAGACTTCTTTGAGATTCATACAGAAAACTGTCTAGCTCCCGCTATTCTAGATAAACTCTTACAAATAAGAGAAAAATACCACCTTAGTCTTCATGGTGTTGGACTTTCTTTAGGCTCGGCTCAACCAGTCAACCTCGAACATCTAACTTTTTTAAAAAAAAACATAGACTTACTAGAGCCTTTTATAATTTCTGAGCATGTTAGTTGGAGTCAAATCAATGGTGTCTATACAAATGATCTCAATCCAATACCTTATACCGAAGAATCTCTAAAATTTTTTTCAGAGAATATTATTAAAACCCAAGAAATTCTTCAGCGTACTATACTTATAGAAAACCCTTCTTCTTATTTACAATTTTCGTATGATGACTACGAAGAAGTCGATTTCATTAATGAAGCATGTAAAAAAACTGGATGTGGGTTTCTTTTGGATGTAAATAATGTTTTTGTAAGCGCATCTAACCTAGACTTCAACCCTTATACATATATAGAGAAAGTCAACCCAGCTTTCGTCCAAGAAATTCATCTCGC
>CAZQLR010000100.1:0-2552 GCA_964594205.1 uncultured Alphaproteobacteria bacterium | reverse complement strand
CCACTAGTCTTAACGATGGTAGGACAGAAAAAGAAGTTTGGCTACTGAGCAAAGCGTAAAAGAAACAGTGTGGTCGGAGCGGCGGGATTCGAACCCACGACCCTCACACCCCCAGCGTGATGCGCTACCAGGCTGCGCTACGCTCCGACAAGATTCACAAAAAAGAGACCTAACTGAATCAAGCAGCTAGGCCAAGGCATAGTCAGAATACTTAAGAAAACTAACCCGCCGATAGTTCCAGATCCTTCGAAAAGGTAGTGATCTCGGTCGCTGCCCGTCTTCCGGCATTTTTAAGACTACGCACATACCCTTGTACTAAAGAAAAAGTTTATTGCCTAGGCCTTTTTTCTGCAAACTTAGCTAAAATGCGTATTCTTATTTCACTTTTCCTTTTTTCGCTAGTTCTTCTTGGACAAGCTTTGAAAACTGATCTTTTGACATCATGCCAGGGAAAATAGCATCCTCTTTGATAAAGCCAGGGGTGCCATTGATACCTAGAATCATCGCAAGCTCCACATTTTTTTGAAGAGTTTTTTGAATGTCAGGATCTTTTGTGTCTGCCACCAGCTTATCAGGATCAGCACCAATGGCGATGGCCAGATTGCGAATATCCGCTTCATTTTGCAAAGGTTTCTCTGCCTTTAGAAGATGTTCGTGGGCTTGTTTATATTTGCCTTGTTTGGCTGCTGCTAAGGCTGTTTTAGCCGCCATATCCGAACTTGGACCTAAAATGGGCAGTTCTTTTAGAATAATTTTTACTTCTGGGTGGTCTTGCACGATTTCTTCGACCACTTCGTATGCACGCTTACAAAAACCGCAGTTGTAATCAAAAAATTCGACAAATGTAACTTGACCATCAGGGTTGCCTAAAAAGTAAGGTGTTTGTTGATCAAAAAGGTCGCTTTTACGCTCACCCAAGTTAGCAAGGGCTTCCATGCGTTCTTTTTCTGCTTGCCTTGCCATGCCTTTTTGTATAGCCTGAGTGAATTGTTCAGGCTCAAGCATGACTGCTTCTTGCATTCTTTTGCTGAAAACTGTAATTTCTGATGAAGTATAGTTAGTGTATAGAGCTAATAAAGAAGCTACTAACGCGCCACCTGAAAATAAAAGAGCTACTCTATTGTGCATAATGGAAATCCCTTGTATGTTGTTCTTTAGTTTGGTTTTAATCTGGGGAATACTCTACATTAGATTGAGGTTATTTGAAAGTCACTGTTTTTAAACATCTAAATATTATTTAAAGATATATATGATAAATCCACTTGCTCTATAAGCATAATCTTTGCTACAAACAAAAAAACTGTGAGAGGTTTTAATGGTAAAGCTGACGCTGTCTGTTACAAAATTGTCTGGTGACAAGAAAGCTGAATTTGACAAAATGAAGAAAAAAGCTCGTGTAAACGAGCGTTTGGATCATATTCACAAATTGGAAAGCATTTTTCCTGAATGCTTTAACGTGCGTAAACCTAAACCTCTTAAGCTTGGTATAGAGGATGATATTCTAAAAAGGTTGCCTGAGGATTTCCCTATTTCAAAAAAGAAACTTTGTCGTGCCTTAAAGTATTACGTTATGAATATCAAATATAAAACTACTCTTTTACGTAATCCTTTGCGTTTTGATTTGGATGGTAACCCTTCGGGACCAGTTGAGTTGGAGCATAAAGAAGACGCCAAACGATGGTTGCAAGATGTTAAGAAGCTTAAGAAAAATAAAGGTAACTCGGCGTCTCGTAGGCGCAGCCCGTCTGATACATCTTTGTAGTACTCATTCCGGTACGGGAAAATACGATCAGGTATAAGTTTTTTGTCATGTCTTCCGTTCTTGTGGATTTCTGTAAATATTAGTATAGTTAATCAAACAAGAAGTGTGTCGATTTGAAAAAGAAACTAGCCCTTGTACTGAGTTTTATCCTGTTTAAGTGTTCGTCGTGTTTAGGGGGATCAGCTCCTTCTATTGTCATGCCGTGTTGGGGTGGTGGTCAGTGCACGTCTCAATGCATTCAAGATATGGCGAGCCGTATTTGTTCAACAGTTGGCCAGGGTCGTAATTTTTTTGTGGCCATGATGAGTAAATACTGCACGACCGTATCCAAAAGTTTCCTAAAGCAATACAAAGGGCAAGGGTTTACCAAAGCTGATGCCTTGGCCTGGGAGCAAACGTGTACGCTTTATAGTGCGCGCCAGCAGGCGATGCAAACGTTTATGAATCAGCTGGCTGGCACAATGATCATGTATGCAAACAACAGCCAGAATTATGAAAAATCTTCTTTCAATGCGGATGAGTTTAAAAATATTCTGGCGTGTTTGTGCCCATCATCAGCGGATGAAGAGCATAAGTTAGGACTAACAGCTAACCCAAGCCAGTGTCGCATCTATCGGTATAATTTACAGTGGTTGATTTCAGGTGGTTTTTATGAGTCTAACATGGCCAATTTCCTTGATGGTATGAGCAACAATGGCATGAATTGCAGTAATTTTGCCAGTCCTCAAAGTAACCCGTTTTCTAGTGTTATCAATAGCGTGGCTGTTAATGCACCTTATGTTAATACACC
>CAZQLR010000099.1:0-2673 GCA_964594205.1 uncultured Alphaproteobacteria bacterium | reverse complement strand
TGGCCTTTTACTAAACAAACACCGACGTGTACTACACCAATATCTTGACTTTCCAAGTTCCTTTTAGTTGTGTAGTATAGAGAACAAGGGTTTGTAGATAATAAAGAATAAAGTCATGGCAACAAAAATTTCTCCACTCGATCCTTTGCAATGGTATGAAGGTATGCTCCTAACGCCGCAAATGCTTCAACAAGCTGACAGGCGTGCTGAAGAGCTCAACCGGTTTATCATGCAAAACCTCCTCCCCTATTATTTTGGTATTGTTGATATGGACATTGACATGCCACCACTAGGTACAGGAACATTTCAAGTAAAGTCCCTAAGTGCTATTTTCCCTGATGGTCTAACCTACGAAACAGCACCGGACGGTAGCGATGCACCATCTGTTAATCTTAAACCTTATGAAAAAAACTTTACGCAAGGTCCTTTGATTATCTCACTGGCTTTGCCTACGTTCAAGCCTATGCAATCTAATGTGACGGGTGATTATCCTAGGTTTAGATCCATGGACAGTGACAAAGCTGTTGATATTAATACGGGTGAAAATGTTGTAGACCTTGCAAGACTGAGGCCTAACGTATCTTTTGTCGTTGGCGATGTGCCTGCACGTTATACAAGCATTCCTGTTGCGAAAGTTAAGCTGGATCAAGGAACCTATATTTTATGTGATGACTTTTCCCCTTCTTATGTCAAACTGACACAAGGGAATTCTACAGGCAAAGTCATATACGACATACTCACCCAAATGAGGGGAAAGATTAATTACCTCTATCAAAAGCAAAGTTCTTATGAAAGCTCCTATGGTTCTGCTGAACGCGGAGAGAAAAATTTGGGACCTTTGTTAGAGATTTTGTCTTCTTGCTTACTAGAACTTGAGGCCCTGTATTATTCAAATAATATGATGCCCTATCACTTGTATACCACACTATGTAATCTAGCTGGCAGATTAGCCCCGCTAAAACCTAGCCAACTTCTACCTTTTTTTGGCGCCTATGAACATGCCGATCAATATGCTTGTTTCTCCAAGTTAACCAATTTTATTTTAGACATGCTCTCCGTCTTGCAACAGGGCTTTAAGACTATTGTGTTCAAACAATCTGGCCGCAATTTCAGCTTAGAACTTGCGGACGGGTGGGTAACATCAGCACCTTTGTACGTGGGTATACGCCTTCCTAGCGGTCTCTCTAGAGCAGAAGCCATGACATGGTTAGACGAAGCCGTCATAGCCACAGACGACCATGTTCAATCCGTGAAAGAACGACGTATTTTGGGAGCTGAACGTAAAGTGCTAGAATCTTCCGATATGCAATCTTTAGCGCTTCCTCCTGACGTTGTTTTACTCCAAGTTGATAGCAGTCCTGATTTTATAACCTCTGGTAAAAACCTCTGTCTATTCAATATTTCAGACGTAGAACTCAACAGACCTCGCGAGATAATTTTATATATCCTAGAAGATACGACGTCTAAAACCCAAAAAGAGAGTGGGTCGTAATGGCAGTAAACGATGCGGCCTCAACAGTACTAACTCAGTTTCATGATTTTTACCTTAAAATCCTGACTATAAAAAAGAACATTAGCGTACCTTTTCCTGTACCTGATGAAGAATCCTCTGTAACCCCAGGCGACACTGGAACCAGTGTTCGAAATGACGTAGGCAATAACCAGCAAGGAAGCAAAGACCTCACCAGTGAATCATCATCCAAGGATAGCCCTGAATCTGAGGCTTTTTTCTCGATGACCAGGGAGGTAGCTAATATTTCCGTAGATATTGCCAGCTTCTTACGTGACCAAAAAATGCAGATTTTGGCTTCTTATGGTCAGTATGCAGAACAATACTACCAGGATGCCCAATATATCATGGCGGCCTTTGCTGATGAGTTTTTTCTAACCCTAGACTGGCGTGGAAAAACTGTATGGGAACAAAACCTTGTAGAAATGAACCTATTCAATTCACATGTTGCCGGTGATCTTTTTTTCGATCGTTTGGATGATTACCTGCAAACAACAGGTGGCAAGACAGGGCGCTCAATGGGTGCTTTGTTCTATTATGTTCTTTCCTTGGGGTTTCAAGGTAAATACCGAGGCCAACTAGGGGCTGAAAAAATAATTCATGACTATAAATTGCGTCTTTTTCTCTTGATAACACAGCACAACCCCAGACTAGATGACAGTACGAAAAAACTCTATCCTAAAGCCTACGAACACACTATTACAGATGGTACCGAGCAAAAAATTACAGACCCCAAATGGTGGTGGGGCGCCACTTTTATTTTAGTGTGCGCCATGCTTATCGTATCTCACCTTTTGTGGGACTATGCAACCAAGGATGTTTTAGACGTAATGGATGGTATTTTAGACCACGGATTGATACAGGCTCATAACTGATGGAACAATATTACAACCTTATAATCAGAACCGTTAGCAATGCTCCCTTTAGCATAAAATGGGCTGTCGTTGCCTCTATCGCCTCTGCATTCATTGTTCTGATTTTAGTTATTATGGCACTAGGTCTACTTCGCAAGCTTTACCATAAAAGACAACAAAAACATGATGTTAAGAAGCAAGAAGCGCAAGCCGCAAAAAAAGTTCGAGGTTTGTTCAAGATTATCATTGATTTCATAATCAGCTTTTTCCGTAAAGTAGGACTTGATAAACGCAGCCCCATTGCTTCAT
>CAZQLR010000098.1:0-2674 GCA_964594205.1 uncultured Alphaproteobacteria bacterium | reverse complement strand
TTTGGCAAAGGTTTTTGTTGAGGAGTATTTTTTTTACGTAAGGCATCGTCTTTGCGCCTGCCAAAACCAAGGCGCTGAAAGAATGTAGGCTTAGCAGGAGGTGCTAGATCATCAGTATTCTGTGACTCCGTATAACCATCGGATGATGCACTATCAAAGGTTGTATTAACTTCAGCGTCAGAGGTTGAGCCATCATCTATGACCGCATCACCGAAAATAGCGTCTAAGTTATCTTGTTGATCCTCATTTATCAGCGTTGTTTCAGTCAAGCTGACCTCAGTTGTTAACTGTTCTTCCACAAGATAATTCTTGGGAATTTGTGATGTAGGCGTCGATGTGGCAGGTACGTCCTGTGCATCAATGCCTGTGGCGACAACTGATACGCGTATCTTTCCATTAACTTCTTGGTTGAACGTGGAACCAAAGATGATATTGGCGTCAGCATCAACTTCTTCTCGGATGCGGTTAGCTGCTTCATCAACTTCGTACAGAGTTAGGTCATCGCCACCTGTGATGCTGATTAAAACTCCTCTGGAGCCACGCATAGACACATCATCCAATAGAGGGTTAGAGATAGCTGCTTCCGCAGCTTCTATAGCGCGATTATCACCTTCGGCTTCGCCTGTGCCCATCATGGCTTTACCCATTTCGCTCATGACGGTGCGAACATCAGCAAAATCAAGGTTTATAAGCCCGGGCATAATCATAAGGTCAGTAATGCCGCGTACACCAGCGTGTAGTACTTCGTCAGCCATCTTAAAAGCCTCGGCAAAAGTAGTTCGCTCGTTTGCAATACGAAAGAGGTTTTGGTTAGGAATAACAATAAGTGTATCTACGCATTTCTGCATTTCTTCAATGCCTTTGTCGGCTGAGTGCATACGATGAACACCTTCAAAATGAAAAGGTTTTGTCACAACACCTACGGTCAATATACCCTTATCTCTGGCTGCTTGAGCAATAATAGGTGCTGCTCCTGTCCCTGTTCCGCCTCCCATACCAGCAGTGATGAAGACCATATTGAGCCCTTCAAAGTATGTATCAAGGTCTCCAATTATTTCTTCGGCAGAAGCGCGTCCAACATCAGGTTTTGAGCCTGCACCCAAGCCTTTTGTTATGGTTGGCCCTAGCTGAATTTTATAAGGTGCCATAGATTGCTTCAAAGCTTGGGCATCGGTATTGCAAACGTAAAATTCAACACCTTTCAAGTTTGATCGGATCATATTATTGACGGCGTTGCCTCCAGCTCCACCTACGCCAAAAACAGAAATTCGTGGTGCTACATCTTCGAAATTGGAGGGTTCAGAGCTTTTAGATGGGGTCGTCATATGCCTTGGGCCTTACTTTGCTGATCAATTACTTCTACACTTTAAACCTAAGTTACCTTATTCGCTAGGGGTTCTCAAGGGTTCTTAAAAAGTTGTTTGATTTTTTCTAACTCAAAAAAACTTATAGAACGTTTTCTAAAAGAATTTTTTTGAAAATGCCATTGGTGTGTAGACAGGGTAGAGAAAACAAGGCTGGTCCGGGAAGTTTAGGGTATGTACGTTTGATATTTTCCAGAGCTTGTGGGCTCTGATGTACGATTTTTTGCCACAGAGGTTCAGTGAGTGCTGTTACGGTATAGTGAGCAGATTCGGGTACCGAGAAGTTAATGGGGATACGGTTGTCCCATAGGGTTTTAAGGCTTTGTCCTTTTTCTAGAGAGCCTGCCATAGTTTCACAAGCTCGAGGTTCTCGGAATATAGCGGTGGAAGAGTTTTTGGGTACAATATAGAGTCCCTGAAAAGTACAGGGTTGGTGAAGAGAAATTTTGTTATAAATATGCTGGTATGCTCTTTCCCTAGGAGGGTAATTATTATCATTATTAAAAAGGTTAGTGAGTTTATCAAGGACACGTTTGAATAGCTCGAAACCCAGGGTGCTCAATGCGGTATTCAAGAGCCACCAGCCGCCAGGCTGCGCTATCAATTGCTCTTCAACCAATGATGACGCCATTTGCGAAAACTCTTTATCAACTCTTCGTAGTTTGTTCATAGATAAAGAAACTTTCTGAGTATTGAAAAGGTTCTTGTCAAGGTTTTGAAGTGTTTTTCTCCAGCGGTTGCGTTCGTAGAACTCGCTGGTATTAGATATATCTTCAATCCAGGCAATGTTATTTTCTTCTAGTATTGATCGTAATGAGGATTTGGTTTGAAAAAGAAGAGGTCTCCATAGGTGTATATCGGCAATTTTTGTATGCTCTGCTATGCCTGATAACCCTTTTAAACCGGATCCGTTACAAAGACGCATGAAAAACGTTTCCAATTGATCATCTTGATGGTGTGCCGTTAGAAAACATTTGATGTTATGCTTTTTACAGTAGGTTGTTAGCAAATCATAACGAGCGTATCGGGCTTTTTCTTGAAGGCGAGAAAGAGGCTTTTCTGTCTCCCAAACAAGTGTCGTTAGTTCCAAGCCAGTATGTTTTTTTAAAAGCGTTTTAAGGTTTTTTGCTTGTTGTGTTGATTCTTGTCGCAATTTATGGTCAACGTGGACACAATGAATATTGCCAGAAGGCCATTTTCGTTTTTTATATATTTTTACGAGAAGATAAGCCAAGCACATGCTGTCAATACCACCAGATAATGCAATGACTAGGGATGTTGAAGAAGAAAAAGAGGCTCTATCTAAAAAA
>CAZQLR010000097.1:0-2677 GCA_964594205.1 uncultured Alphaproteobacteria bacterium | reverse complement strand
CGCATTTGACAATAAAAACAAGAAAAAATCAACCTATATTTTTAATTTTTAGTTCTTTTTTTACCATAGGCTCCTTTTTCTCAAGCTTGATAAAAAGACTGCCTTTCTCTAACTGAACAATTAATTTCTCTTCATCCACATTAAGATTTTTAGGCAAATCTACCGTTCTTGCAAAAACACCAGTCTTACGTTCACTTTGAAAAAAGAGTGTGTCGGGCGGAAATATACCGCTAAATTGTATAGGTATTTCTTTTCGTTTCCCTTTTATCATTAAGCTTTCACCAACAAGAGTTACGGAGACATCATCAACTTCCACTCCTGGCATATCTGCAAGAAGACAAACAGCATCCGGAGCATCATAAATATCTATGGTGGGAAAAGGTTCTAGTTCATCTCGCAAAACACCAGGAAAAGATTCGTTTTCTTTAAAAATATCGACCAACGCATTGAGAACCCTTAAAATTTTGACAAAAATAAAGATACCTCTGTTCAGTGTGTCTTGCATTTTTTTTGTATTTGTTATAGCCATATTCCTCGTCTCACTATATCATCTTAGTCTAGAATAAATATGCAAACCTGGAAAGCATCATTATGCACAATAAAAAAATACGAACCCAGCTTTTTTTATGCTTCCTGAGAAGAGCTTTATTTTTAATAGCTCTATTTCTTCTTCCAATACAACTGGTTCTAGCAAAAGCAACACAAATACCTCTGAGTGAGCAGAAACGACTTTCCTTAACTATCTATGGAAACGGCCTCGTTCTGGTAAAAGATAAACGTTCTGTTCCTCTTCAAAAGGGAGTTAATCGCCTTCTTCTTCAATCCGTTAGTGCCAATATATTACCTAATACAGCCTTGGTACGCTTACCTAATAGTGATACAGAGTTACGCGTTTTGGAACAGGCATTCTTTTACACCCCCCTATCAAGAGAATCCTTATTTCGTGCCACTTTGGGACAAACTGTCTCTTATAAATCACCTACTTCCATAAACTCTGGAACCCTTTTAACAGCGGAAGCTCCCTATCTAGTCCGAGCTAACGGCAAAGTTTTTACAGTCCTCCCTGATGACCTTATTGTCCCAGCTATGCCGCAGTCTCTTGTTACACAACCCACTTTGGAAGTTCTTGCTCAGAGCACTAAGACAACCTATTCTTTGCTGGAATTAAGCTATTTAACATCGGGCTTGGAATGGCGTGCTAGTTATATTGGCGAGCTTGATGAAAAGGGCTCTACTATAGATTTGGGGGGATGGGTCACCCTCACGAACAAAAGTAAAACATCTTATGAGAATGCTCTAATTAACCTAGTAGCAGCAGATTCATCCTGGTGGAAAGAAGACAAAAATCAAGGCGAGCAATTAACATCACAAGACGAAGAAAACACCCGTATTTTAAAAGCCTATAGGTTGTACGGATCTCCTATTTATTCCATTGAACACCCTCTAAACCTAGATGCAGGTCAAGTAAAACAAGCTTCCTTGATGAGGGAGCAAAACGTCCCCTTAGAAAAATCATACCACCTATACCCCCAACTTAGTCTAACAACCAATGCTGTAAATAAAAACATGTGGCAGCAAGTTGAAACCTGGTTTTCCTTCAAAAATAATAAGGTATTAGCTGGAGCCCCTTTACCCAGGGGAAAAATAAGACTCTACAGGCGAGACGAACGAGGAAACATTCAGTTCGTTGGTAAAGATACAATACCACACACGCCTGTAAACTCCAATGTAACGCTTCGGCTTGGAAATTCACAAAAAGTACAAGCATATCTTGTACAGACAGATTTCAAAGACCTTGGTCGTGGTACTTTTGAAGCTGGCTACAGACTTGTTCTCAAGTCTTCTCAAACTCACCCCGTAAGAGTTCTTATTAAAATACCTACATCAGAAAATATGCGCTTGGTAAAAGAGAACATCACCAGCGATCCGGCAAAATCTTTAAACAACATGACCGTTTGGGATATACCTGTTGAGCCCAAAGGGCAAAATGAACTTCGCTTTCGTTTCAGGTTGACAACAGCACAAAAAAAATGACATTTATCCGAACAACTTCTAAATCTTGAAGATGGGTCAAAATATATGTATGATTGCCCCGGTAAATAAGTTTTCACTACTAAAAAACTCTAAAGACAAAGCCTATGGAAGATAACAATACAAAAGAAGATCTTAGCAAAAGCGGTGAGCCTAATGGTTTTATGGACCGTGCTCCTGATGAAGAGATTTCCTTAGAAACTAAGAATGAAAATATGAAACAGGAAATTGCATCTTTAAGGGATCAGCTTCTGCGAGCAGTGGCAGAACAGGAAAATATACGTAAACGTTCTGAGCGTGAAAAAAAGGATATGGCCAAATATTCCATAGCCCAATTTGCCAAAGATCTTGTGGCCATAGCTGATAACTGCGAGCGAGCACTTGAAAGTGTTGCTACAAACACAGAAGATAAAAACCTCAGTGCCATTGTCGAAGGCGTTACTATGATAGAGTCTGAACTTCTAAAGATCTTAGAACGACACGGTGTTAGAAAGCATGTGCCTAAAGTAGGTGAAAAGTTTGACCCTAACTTGCACCAAGCTATGTTTGAAGTTGAGCATGACAATACACCGCAGGGACATATTGCACAGATCATGCAGGCAGGCTATAGCCACCACGAACGATTACTTCGACCATCTATGGTTGG
>CAZQLR010000096.1:0-2708 GCA_964594205.1 uncultured Alphaproteobacteria bacterium | reverse complement strand
ATAAATCCTTTGCTTTTATTTTTGTTGCAAAAGGAAAAATTTAGAGGAGAAAAAAATCATCACGAGGTTATAAAAGTTTTCCCTTTGATTCTAGCTCCATTTATTGGTTTGGGGTTATTTCTTAGTCCATTTTGTCTTCCCTGCAACTCATTTTTCATGATGATTTTGGGTAAAATTATGACAATTGGTTCTTTTATGATCTTAGGGTTATCACTGAGGAAAGCTTTTGTAAGTACGCCTAGGTTCGGTCAACATGAGTATATAATACTTGGTTTAAAAAATTTCATACAACCATTTTTGGGCATGCTAATAGGGGTGTGCATATTTCCCTTAGAACATTTTTGGCTTAAAAATATGCTAATTTGTACGCTTTCTCCGGGGGCTTTTCTAATCAATATTTATGCCGAAAACTACGAAAGTTACCAGCGTCAGACGCCTTTAATCTTAGCAGCAAGCACCGTCATTTCTTTATGTGCAGTGGCCTTTTTTTCTGGTTACTTGAATTCATAAAGCAAGGTTATTTTTATTAAACGAGTTTAGCCATAGTGGTTTTTTTATGTTTGTCTGTGAGCATGTCGAAAAGAACACCCAGTTTTTTTCTAAGTTCTGATCGTGGAACAATCATATCGACCATGCCATGATCTTTTAGGTATTCTGCCCTTTGGAACCCTTCCGGGAGTTGCTCACGCATTGTTTCTTGTATAACTCGAGCACCAGCAAATCCAATAAGAGCTTTGGGTTCGGCTATTGTGATATCTCCAACCATGGCAAAAGATGCCGCTACGCCACCTGTGGTCGGGTCTGTTAAAAGTGTGACGTAGGGTAAGCCCGCTTCTTTTACCATATCAACAGCCAGTATAGATCTTGGCATTTGCATTAAAGACAGAGCACCTTCTTGCATACGAGCTCCACCAGAGGCAGGGATAACCAAGAGTGGTGTACGCATTCTTGTTGCTGTTTCTGCAGCTTTTAAAAGCCCCTTACCAACAGCCATTCCCATGGAGCCTCCCATGAAGCTGAAATCAAAAACAGCACTAACAATTCTTGTATTGCCGAGTATTCCATGAGCAATAATAATAGCATCCTTATGACCAGTCTTCTTCTTATAGTCTTTTAAGCGATCAGAATACTTTTTTGAGTCTTTAAATTTTAAAGGGTCCGATGGTACATCATCTACGTCTATGATTTCATAGCCTTTGTCTCCAAAAAGAATGGAAAGACGTTGTAAGGCACCTAAACGTTTATGAGCACCACAATGATGGCAAACAAAAAGATTTTTCACAAAATCTCGATGAAAAATCATTTGTTCACACTCATTGCACTTATCCCAAAGGTTTTCTGGCATATCTTTTTTTGGTGAAACAAGAGCGCGAATTTTGGGACGTACAAAATCAGTTAACCAGTTCATTAAAACTCCTTGGGTAAGATGTAACCATTATATAGCTTATGAGGTTTGTTTTGTTAGCAGATTCTTTAGACTTTTAGATAGAAATCCCATGAAGAAACCAAGGACAAAAGAAATATAAATAAATATGCTTAATGGAGCTGTTATTTCATAGTCAAATGGCCAGAGAGAGACATCAATGGGTGCGTGATTAACAATCGTGAAAGTTAATATAGCCAGAGCGGATACCCAAAATATGATTTTCAGCATGCGCAAATCCTCTCAATTTTGTGATGACTCTATGGTAAAGATAGTTTCGTTAAGTTCCAAGTGTTTTTGTTAGAAGCTCTATATCTTCAGCTATATTAGTATCATTAATAATAAGTTTCTCAATTGTGCGCACAGCATGAATTATAGTAGTGTGATCCCTTCCACCAAAAGCACGGCCTATTTCAGGTAATGATTTGGTTGTAAGATTTTTGCATAGATACATGGCAATTTGGCGTGGACGTGCGATACACCGCTGGCGCCTAGCACCTTCAAGCTCTGAAAGTTTTACAGAATATTTTTCCATGATCTTCTTTTTAATATCATCGATAGAAATACGACGGTTATTTGCGCGCAACAGATCACGAAGCGCTTCTTGGGTTAAATCAAGAGTAATTTCACGACCTACTAAAGAGCTGTGAGCAGCTATGCGTTTTAAGGCGCCTTCAAGTTCACGAACATTAGATGTAATTTTGTGTGCTAAAAATTCAAGTACTTTTTCTGGTACTCTAATCTGCAAACTTTCAATTTTTGATTGCAAAATACCAAGTCGGAGTTCGTAGGTAGTGGGGTGTATATCCGCAACAAGCCCCCAGCCTAAACGAGAACGTAGGCGCTCTTCCATACCATCAAGATCTGAGGGGGACTTATCTGCTGATAAAATAATCTGTTTGTTCTGGTCAACCAGAGCATTAAAAGTATGAAAGAATTCTTCCTGTGTTGAATCTTTACCACTAATAAATTGAACATCATCAATCATGAGAACATCAACATTGCGAAACTGTTCTTTGAAGACAACCATATTTTTTTGCCGAATAGCGCAGATAAACTGATACATAAATTTTTCTGCGCTTAGATATATAACACGTCGTGTAGGGTGCTGTTGTTTTATACGCCAGGCAATGGCGTGCATTAGGTGAGTTTTACCAAGGCCCACGCCGCCATAGAGGAATAGAGGATTAAACGCTGGCTTATCAGATTCTGCAACGCGCATAGCAGCAGCATAAGCAAGTTCATTTGATTTTCCCACGACAAAGTTTTCGAAGACGTATTTGGG
>CAZQLR010000095.1:0-2734 GCA_964594205.1 uncultured Alphaproteobacteria bacterium | reverse complement strand
TGGTAGAAGGTTGTGTGCGTCATTTCGTCCCTCTACGCGAACTCCACATCGCTTCACAATGCGCCTTATCACAACCAGCTTGCAAAAGCGTTCATGTAAAGACATAGCAAGCCTCCAATAAAGTAAGACTGGCCTCATGAAACGTATATTTTTTGATGTTACCAACCTACGCATTTATCTAGAAAGCGGCCGTCGTCTTTCTGGCATTCAGCGCGTTGTTGTTATGCTAGTAGATTATACAGCCCAGTACGTAGGGGCAGACCATGTTTTCCTATCCTTTTATGATAGCAAAACATCTTCATATAATGCCATATCATATAATGAAATTGAAAAATTTGGAGGTATCCTTTCAGAGGATAATCTCATTTCCCTCCTGAATAAAAAACCTCGCATTAAAACACGACCAACGCTTGAACGATACGCACAACATCCGTTCAAATTACGGTTACACACAGCTATAAGGAATATTAATTGCTTAATCAACAACCATCAACACTTTCAAAAGAGAGGTAGCACGATAAAAGACTGGAAGGCATCAAAAAATAAACAAATTGATGCATCATATCGCCATAACAAGCCCTATTCGGCTGTAAATTTTAGCAATTACGCCCAAAATGGTGATAAGTTGATCATTGCAGATGCTTCATGGTCTATGTCACTTGACCCAATCAAAAAAGCACGTAATGATGGAATATCATGCTATTTTCTAATTCATGACCTGATACAAATAAAAGCCCCTGAGCTTATTAGTGGAAGACGTCAATCACAAATATTTTATGATTGGCTCTTGGAAACATCTCACGTCGCATCAAGTTATTTAGCAAATTCAAAATATACTGCTTTTGAGTTAATGGAGTTTCTTGAAGCACATTCATGCTCTCAAAAAGTCCACACAGTTCCATTGGCTACTGCTCCTATACCAAAAATTGCCAATGAAAATCACTCTACTCCTATCACAGAATTAAATGATAAATTTGGATTATATCCAAATTTAATTAATTCTACTATAATAGACGATAAGATTCTTAATCTACTTAAGTACCCTTATGTCTTATGTGTGGGCACTATGGAGACACGAAAAAATATGTGGGGTCTTTTTCAAGCATGGGATAAGCTTCGTCATTATGATGATATAGACTTACCAAAATTGGTATTTGCAGGGAATCCTGGTTGGCTCAACAAAGACTTTAAAAATGCAGTCAATGCTACAAAAAACCTATATGGTTGGATTGAAATTGTTCAAAGTCCTTCTGACACTGAACTCGATTTTTTGTATCGAAATTGTTTGTTTACTGCTATGCCAAGTTTGTATGAGGGATGGGGCCTCCCTGTTGGCGAAAGTCTTAGCTATGGAAAAACGGCTGTGGTGTCTAATGTGAGTTCATTACCAGAAGTTGGTGGTGATCTAGTACTTTACTTTGATCCTCGGTCGATCAACTCGATAACATCGGCTGTACATCGAATGTTATCTGAAGATGGCCTTCGGGAAAGCCTTGAAAACCGCATTCAGTCGGCAAACTTGCGAGGCTGGGATGCTGTCGCGAAAGATATTGTTGATGTTGTTACGGCTACTATCTGATTTTGCTGTTTTAGGATTAACAGATACTTCTGATATGGAAACTTTAGATGAATGACAAACCTTTAATGCATGTCTTAATGCATATACCTAAAACTGGCGGCGCATCTATTGCGTCAGGATTGGAAAAAACTTTTGGTTCCCATGCTGCATTACGTCGTGATTGGTTTGATCAACTAGTCTTTTTCTCAAAAACTAAGGGTTTGCATCAATATAAGATTATTACATGTCATATTTCATCACGTGAACTATCCTATCTAGTTGATGATTTTGATATTTCGGTATCTACAATTTTACGATCTCCTATTGAGAGAGTATTTTCAAATTATTGTTTCTGGCGCAGAAATACACCAGATGCAACAATCGATATTGGTAATAGAAAAATACCACTCATAAATATGAATTTATCATGGCACGACGATCTCTATCGCATTTTAACGTTATCTCGTGAAGTTTGGAAATTTCGAGAGTTGTCAAACATCATGACTTGGCAGCTATCTACATCAATTTATGAACGCAACGGTAGAACCAGCAGTCAAGCTTTAACTGAAGCAAAAGCATCATTGAAAAGTATGTCTTTTATAGGATTTCAAGAAACATTAGCTTCTGATTATAAAAATTTAGTATCGTTAATTGACGATGAAGCCATACCAGCAGAGCTGCCAAATATTAACATGACCAAGAAACGAACTGAGCTTGTTTTAGATGATGAAGGACGTGCTTTGATTGCAGAATTCAACTCACTGGATCAAGAGCTATATGAATGGGCATGTAATTTTATGAAGTAGCCCTCAGTGATGTAATGATTACATTGTTTATTTTGTTATGATGACGCTGTTAATAAATATGTGTTTAGATGCGTTGGATAGTGGTCTAGATGCGCAATGAGCGGGATCAGAGCGTGGGTTTGATGCGTGTGTAGTGTTACTGATCGTTATCCTTGACTGTCTGTAGCTTTCTATTCGGTATGCACATTAGTGGTTCAGTTTCTGCACTTTGCAGGCTCTGTATTTGTTTCAATGTGTGCAGTTTGTTTAGATAGCTCTGCACTTTTTTGGTAGTGTATAGGGATGCTGATGACGGAGAATTTTGTGTCTCAATGTGTGTTTTTTGAGAGTTATCCACAGGCGTCCCTGTGTTAAATATGTGTTAAGTATG
>CAZQLR010000094.1:0-2750 GCA_964594205.1 uncultured Alphaproteobacteria bacterium | reverse complement strand
ACAACACATGTTTTTTTGTCACACGCACAGCTTCTTCATCATTATCTACAGCCCAAACTTCCGACGCCGTCCATAAACAGGCTACACCTAAAGCCAAAATACCAGACCCACAACCAAGGTCTAAAACTATTTCTGGATCAAAACCACTCCTACAAAGACGTTGCATAGCCAACAAACAACCCTTAGTTGTTCCGTGTTCACCTGATCCAAAAGCCGTGGCTGCATCTACACAAATAACGTTAGGTTGATTAGTTTTTACAGCTTTTTCATGGGATCCGTGAATATGAAACTCTCCTATGTCCAAAGGGGGAAAACCCTGGTACGACTCAGTCAACCAATCTATCGATTGATCTATCTCCTCTAAAATCAAGGTTTCAGTATTTATATCGAGAGCATTTATAATTCCTTTTAAAACATCAAGGTTTTCTTCTTGCACAAAAATTTCGACTCTATAAAACCCTGTAACTTTTGGGTCTAAGAATTGCCCAAACGACAAAATATGGTCACAACTTAAAACCTCTAGTTTTTCAGAAACATCCATAGGCAAAAGAAGCCTAACTATAAAAATAGCCACAATCTATTATGTCCCTTCTCATGCTCACTAATAAGGATCAGGTCATCTTTTTTACATATTTCTTCATGATTTTCTTGCGCCCATCTTTAGCAAAAAATATGTCTAACCTGTCATGTTCTACAGCCAAAACAGTACCTTCCCCATATATTTCATGATCTACTTTTGTGCCACACTTATACCCATCGTATGATTCATTCAAACTTACGCTTGAATGCCAAGAGTTATTAATTTTTTTTCTAGAGGATGATGTACACTCTGCAATAGACCTAATTTGAAATTGTTTGTTTGACGTTTGAAAAATATCACCTACATGGTTGGTTGACCTGGCATAAGAAGACTGATTATAGTCCTGTGCATCGTGGCTTAAATCGTCAATATGCTCTTTGGGCAGTTCCTCCACAAACCTAGACGGCACACTATTTTGCCACTCACCATGAACAAATCTATTCCGTGCAGATGTTATATATGCCTTCTTTTTAGCTCGAGTTATTCCCACATATGCTAAACGACGTTCCTCTTCCAAAGCTACTTGCCCATTATCTTCCATAGCGCGTCGACTAGGAAATATCCCCTCTTCCCATCCTACTAGGAAAACTACATCAAATTCTAAACCCTTGGCACTATGAATTGTCATAACAGTTACAACATCATTATCATTAGTTGACATTGAATCCATGACAAGGCTTACATGTTCTAAGAATTCTGCTAAAGATGGATACTCTTGCAGAGCATTAATAAGTTCTTTTAAATTCTCTACACGTCCCTGTGCTTGCTCTGATTTATCCTGTTTCCACATACTCAGGTAACCAGACTCTTCAAGTACTAATTGTGCCAAATCTGGGTGAGCCATATGTTGCACGTTTCGACTCCATTTTTCTATCTGGCCTAAAAATTCCAACAACGCCAAACGTGCCTTTCCTCTTACTGTCATGTTTTGGCATGCAAAATGAGCCGCATCAAATAAAGAAACCCTTTGTTCTCTAGAAATTTCATGAAGCTTCGCCATAGAAGATGGGCCAAGGCCTCGTCTGGGCGTATTAACAATACGCTCAAAAGCTAGACTATCAGCCTTGTTGTGAATCAAGCGCAAATATGACAGTGCATCACGTATCTCAGCACGTTCATAAAAACGCAACCCACCGATCACCTTATAGGGAATACTTGTCGATAAAAAACGTTCTTCGAACTCTCGCGTTTGATGTCCAGCTCTCACTAGCACAGCCACGTCAGCATACCTACAGTTTTGACGTCGACGACTGTCTATCTCTTCTGCTACCCATCTAGCTTCATCTTCTCCGCTCCACAGTGTGTTAACTGTGAGGTGCTCTCCTTCATCACATTCAGTCCACAAAGTTTTTCCAAGCCTAGTATCATTATGCGATATCAATCCAGAAGCCGCCCCTAAAATATGTGGTGTTGAACGATAGTTTTGCTCTAAGCGGACAACTTTTGCCTGTGGAAAATCTTCCTCAAACTTCAAAATATTTCGTACCTCAGCCCCACGCCATCCATAAATTGACTGGTCATCATCACCAACACAACAAATGTTTTTGTTACCTTGTGCCAACAAACGTAGCCATAAATATTGAGCCGTATTAGTATCCTGATACTCATCTACCAAAATATAGTCAAATCTAGACTGGTATTTCAGCAAAACATCATCATAAGTACGAAAAAGATTAAGTGTATTAAGGATTAAATCGCCAAAATCCATAGCATTTAAGTTTTTTAACCGCTCTTGATACAACGCATATATGTGCTGGTATATTACTTGCTTGTTTCCACTATGATTTTTATCTTCCAGCATCACATCTTGAGGCAAAAGAACTTGATCTTTCCAACGGCTAATATACCCTGCCACTTGACGAGGAACGAACGCCTTTTCATCCAAATTTGATGACTTTATAATCTGTTTCAAAAGACGCAGCTGATCATCAGTATCCACAATTGTAAAATCATTCTTAAAACCTAAACGCTCTGACTCCCTACGCATAATTCTATGGCACAGAGAGTGAAATGTTCCCAACCAAAAACCATCTACACTTTGTCCAGCTAAAGACTGTGTCCGCTCTCTCATTTCATGAGCAGCTTTATTAGTAAAAGTTACAGCTAAAATTCTGGAAGCAACAGAAAGCTTTTTATGCAATATATAAGCCATCCTCGTCGTTAAAACACG
>CAZQLR010000093.1:0-2933 GCA_964594205.1 uncultured Alphaproteobacteria bacterium | reverse complement strand
CAATGTAACGACAGAAGGGTTGATGAAAAAATTCAAGATTGATAGAGAACGAGCAGGTCAATTTTTAAAAAGATGCAGAAACAGGGCGCAAAAATCTTGAGACTAGACTAGACAAGCTTCGTCGTATACCCTTGCCCCAAGCATCATGTGGTGTGTACGATAGTGAGGGGATAACATCATGACAATCATCACGTACGAAGATTTTGAAAAAGTTGATCTGCGCTGCGGGACCATTGTAAAAGCCCAAGAATTCCCCAGAGCGCGCAAACCAGCCTTCAAAGTGTGGGTTGATTTTGGTGCTGATTTGGGCATAAAGCAAACCTCCGCCCAGATAACAAAACACTACACACCTGAATCTTTGGTGGGTAGAAAGGTCATTGGCTGCGTTAACTTAGGCCCCAGAAACATTGCTGGTTTTATGTCCGAATTCTTGCTTGTTGGCTTTGCTGATGAACAGGGCGCCATCAACCTTGCCACCTTTGACGGCGCCCCACCCAACGGCCAAAGATTACTGTGATCAAACCTTAGCCAAACCTCTTCTCTGATCACTCGTCAACAATTCTACGCTTGAGGATATATGTTAGAGGGGTTGGACCAGATTTTGTAACATATCCACCACAACAGATCTCAACGCTCTCAGAAGCGCCGGGTTGTTAAAATATTGATGAACTTGTCGGGCAAAAGCTCTATCTTCCTCCGACTCACTGAGCATACGCTCAATATTCTGGCGTGTTTCTTTATCGGTTGGACCAACCAAACTTTTGAATCGACGAAAAGTATCAGTGATTAACTGTGCGTTATCCACCGATTTATACAATGTTTGTAACATGGCCATAAATCTTTCCTCTTCCTCTAGCTTTTTTACAAGCCTGCTGTAAGAAGACGAGGGATCTACACACAGAGTATCGGCGAGTTTTATGAGACCTTCCACATTATCTGGGTTATCCATGTCCAAAAGGCCAGGCTCAAGATCTCCTTGAACCCTGAAATAATTATTACCACCATAAAGACGATTAAACGATAAATTCGTAGCCTCACTGCTGCCATCCATGCCAATCTCTATGGCCGGTCGAGCCCAAGAAAGAGAACCAGCTCGTTGAAGATCCTCATTATGAAGCGCATTAGCCGCTTTGCCCGTACCAACAGCCACCACCGTAAAATCCTTAACATCCACATCGTCCCCCATGGATTCTTTAGCTTGGCTCACAGCCGCCAAAATAGGCGTGTTGTCAAAAACACCACCATCTACACAGGTCCGTCGATGAGCACGCTCACCACCGTCACCTATGGTGACGGCCGCGTAGTACGTGGGCGGCGCTGAAGATGCTGCCGCTGCTTCACAGGTATAGTAACCATTCGTGAAAGGATCTGTATTACTTAAATGCAATACCCCTCCACCACGGCTAATATCATAGGTTATGACTTGAACGTTACCCAAAGTCTTTCTTAGCTCTGTTGTTGTGCCTAAAAGATCCTGTATTTCTCTGTCCAAAGGACTGCGTGAATATTGGGGTCCACAAATCCCACCACAGTTGTAACAGCACCCAAAACAGCCGAAGCAAGAAAAAATACCCCTAACGACACGCTTCCAAGATGTTGGCGGAACACAAGCAGCCTTAAAAGGTTCCCAACAATTATCAGGTGTCCAACAACCAGAAAACATATGGGAAGCTCGTTCTTTATAAAATTCAACCATTTCTTTGCCCGTGTAGGGGCCAGCAACCTTTTGACCATCTTTCATTTTATCAGGCGAAACTGCAGCCAAAGCCAGAAAAGAACCCGTGGATGTGCCAGTAATACTCCCTTGGAAAATATCTTTTATACTTTTGCCTGTTTTTTCTTCAAGATTGGCAAGAATCCTAGCCGTAAAAGCGCCACGAACACCACCACCATCCAAAGATAAGACTCGTTTTTCTGCCAGATAAACTCTGAGGTCTTCAACAACCTCGTCTATCAATGGTTTGATAAGGGGATCACTTACTCCAGAATCATGAATTGGTTCCTGAGTGGAAGAAATCCACGCCTCCCTGGTACTCTGAGCACCTGCACCTGCACCTTCATCTTCTTCGCCAGGCATGGCATAAGAACCAACCAAACCAATAACAAGAAGCAAAACAGCTTGTACAATAACTTTCATACGATAAGCCTTTCCCAATACTTGTGAAAACTCCTTTAAGATAAATCCTAGAATCAAAAATACTATGATATTCACAGATAATACATGAGGTTTTTTACGCATACTGGTTGTTTTCTATAGCTTTCTTTGCAGAGTACGCAACCCTTAAACTTTTTTATTGAAAAGTTACTTGAAAAGCTTATAAGCTGTAAGCGTACACAAACTTGTCAGACGAGAAAATACGCTGGCTACGCTTTTTGATTAAAGTTAAATTTTATAAAAGGTTGAAGGAGCGCATTATGAACAGGGTTATAAAGATTTTGGTTGTAGGCTTGGGTTACATTGCACTGGGATATCACTCTGGACATGCCGTGAAAGATGGTTATAAATCCGTTCCTGAAGAAGTTGACGCCAGGAATAAAGTCATTACAGCACAGGTGAACCAGGAGACCACATTTCAAAGAGTTCAGCGAATAAAGCAGACATGGGATCCACAGAAGATAGAAACAATGAAGCAGGCGGCTGCAAAAAATCTGGAGAGAGATGCGGCAAGAGGCTTCTTTTATCGGGAACAAATTGAAAGAGCCCAAGAGAAAATTAGGCTCGAGAAAGAGGCCGATGCCCGCTTAAGAGCTCAGCGAGAAAACCAAGGTTCTCCTGGAGTAAAAGCTCACTAATCTTCTATATTTTTGGGGAGAGCTGATTATGAAAAAGATAATGGGAGCTATTATTATTGGCTTGTTTGGTGTTTCACTTGACGCAACGTGTGGGTATGAACCTTTGGATGAGCAAGAAAACGGAACAAAGGGAGCAGAAA
>CAZQLR010000092.1:0-2956 GCA_964594205.1 uncultured Alphaproteobacteria bacterium | reverse complement strand
AAATCTTAAGTGAGAAAGCTATCTATCAAGGTGTCGTATTTAACGAGAACTCTTCAAGTGCACTTTCTGATGATCAAAAACAAGCCTTAAAGACCATGCTTCTGGATAAGGGTCTTGCGTGTATAGATGGGCCAGCTGGCTCTGGAAAAACGACCTTAATTAAAGAGTCTGCAGCGCTATTAAGGGACAAGAATATTGCAGTATATGGGTTGGCTCCAACTGGAAAAGCTGCACAAAATATGGAGGAAGGGGGTGTTGCTTCCAAAACCATACATCGTTTTCTAAAGAGTTTTAGTACCGGCAGGGCCCATTACGCTAGAGGGAGCGTTCTCCTTATTGATGAGGCTGGCATGATCGATACCCACTGCATGCATGACCTGCTAAGAGCAGCGCAAAAGCTCGAGCTGAAGGTGGTTCTAATTGGGGACAGCCAGCAACTAAGGGCAGTGGGCGCAGGGCGCCCTTACGACTTAATAAAAGACAGTGTTTCCTCTGAAGTTCAAGCACGCCTTCAAACGGTGCGTCGTCAGAAGGTAGACTGGCAGAGAGAAGCCAGCACCTTGTTTGCGTCAGATAAGGCGGACAAGGCCTTGCAACTTTATCTTGAAAGAGAGCAGGTACGCGTAGGGGAGGAGGGGCTTTCCAACATCGCTGTTCTTATGAAAGAAGACAGAGAGGAAAAAATTGTTGAACGCTTTGCGCTGGCAGATAAGGTAAGCCGCCGGATCTATACGCAAATGCAGGAGGACGTAAAGTCCTTTGGGAAGGGAACATCAGATATAAAGGATCATAAGGATTGGGAAGTCTATGCCATGTGGCGTAGTGAGGCTAAGAAGGCGGGATCGTGGATTGGAAAGAATTATAGTAAATGCCTAGACGAGATAAAACAATATGGTATTACCCCAAACAGACTAGAGGGTTTTGTGAGAGAGGGAGATAAAGAAACCTTAAAACAGCGTTTGGAAGCCCTAGAGCCTGGAGTCGGGGCAAAGCAACCTGATATGACTGGGGAAGCGCGTACACATCTTGTTCAAGACTGGAAATCTTCTTATATAGAAAACAAGGGAGATACTCATCTTGTGCTTGCAGCAACGAACAAGGATGTAAGGTTGTTGAATTATGAGATACGTCAAGCTGCAAAAGAAATGGGTGTTTTGGCTGATAAAGAGACGACTTTATCTATTGCACGCTCCAAGGAAGGGTCGTTGGGTGAAGCAAAGTATGAGTTAGAAAAAAGGTCTTTTGCCAGTGGTGACCGCTTGCTCATTACGCGCAATGATATGGGTATGGGAGTGAAGAATGGCTCCCTTGGGACGATTACAAACATAAAGGAAAAAACATTATTTGTTCATCTGGATGATGGTCGGGATATTAGGTTCAATGCCAATCTATTTCCACACGTTGATCATGGATGGGCCATGACGGTTCATAAGGCACAGGGCACAACTGTCGATAGGAGCTTTGTCTTGGCCAGTTATGGAATGGACAAGCATTTGACGAATGTAGCCCTTACGCGTCATAGAGAAGATGTAAAGCTCTATGCTTCAAGCTTAGACTTCTGGGACAAGGGGGTTTTACTCAACAGACTTGCCAGTCAAACTCAAAAAGATATGGCGTTAGAAAAAGAGTTCGAGAAGGTGCAAACGGTGCCAACTTCATTTTTAGATAAGGCCGTTAAGAAGATTAGCAGAGAAGTTAGGGCGCTGAAGGGTTTTGCTAAGTTAACACAGCACGCTTTAAGAGGATATGAACTTGAAACTCAGCAAAAAGCTTGGGGTTTGAGCTTCGATGAAAACAGTACATCCCTTGAAAAACGACAATCCAACTATACCTATCTAGGCATAACATTTTTTGTGTCTAGAGAGCTGGATTTAAAGGTTGATAAAATAGGAAATGAGCAAATGTCAGAAGTTGCGATTGAGAAAAATAAAATTTCCAAGAATGAGAGGTATGGTGTGACTATGGGCGATTATTACGATCGAGATCACGTTCTCTCAACTCTATCATCTAGTGACATAGAGGGATTGGCCGATCGATTGTTTGGAGACAGGGGTAAAAAAACTAAGTATGGATCCCATGAAATAAGATATGGGCGTACAGGATCTGCCTCTATACAGTTATCGGGTGCTTATCAAGGTATGTGGTTTGATTTTAAAACGAGTGAAGGGGGCGACGTTTTTCATCTTGTGCAGAATTTAGGGTTGGCAGACTCTTATGGGGGGTCAATTGCCTATCTTGGGGAGAAATCAGGTGTTGTAGCAAAAGAAATAACAACCGCAGAGATGGCCAAGGAGAAAACCACCCAAGCAGAGAAAGCTATAGACATTAACAAATACAATAGGTCCGTTGGTCATGCGGAAAAGACGTTTGGCGTAACAAAGCCTGTGGAAGGAACTCTTGGAGAAGTCTACTTACGGGAACATCGGGGATATAAGGGTTTTATCCCAGAGGACATTCGTTTTGCAGCGTATAGGTTATCAGGGGAGGATAAATATCCAACGCTATTGAACTTTGTAAGAGACAACAAAGGTAAGCTTACGGGCTATCAAGAGATTTATTTAGATAAAGAAACAGGAAACAAAGCGAAAAACTTAGAGGTAGGAAAGCGTTCTCGAGGGTTGTGTAAAGGGTCATCTTTGCAAATTCAGGGTGGGTTTAATGATGTGGTATTCATTGCTGAAGGTGTTGAGACGGCTCTTAGCATTAGAGAGGCAGGCGTCAAAGGCCGTATTATTGCTGGTTTAGGTCGATATATATTTAAAAACCTCGATATTTCAGAGAAAAAAATTGTTCTAGTAGGAGACTATGATGGTCCAGGAGCGAATACCCATAAGTTACTAGAAAAAGATGCTGAATCCTTACGTGAGAAGGGGCACCAAGTATATATTGTTATGCCTGCTAGAGAAGGCAAAGAAAAATGTGACTTCAATGATATTTTGCAGGAACGTGGGAAAGA
>CAZQLR010000091.1:0-2990 GCA_964594205.1 uncultured Alphaproteobacteria bacterium | reverse complement strand
TATACAATCTTATGCTGAATCTTTGGGTTACAGTGTTGTTCGTGATTTTTGTGGTCACGGTATTGGAAAGATTTTTCACACCGCTCCGTCTGTGTTGCATTATGGGAAAAAGGGGGAGGGGCTGGAGCTAAAAGAAGGGATGTTCTTCACCATAGAACCCATGATTAATGCCGGTAAATGGGCTGTAAAAATTTTACAAGATGGATGGACGGCTGTAACGCGTGACAAGTCCTTATCTGCCCAGTTTGAGCACAGTCTTGGTGTCACAAAAAATGGGTATGAAATTTTTACTTCTTCCCCCAAAGGCTACGCTTTCCCGCCCTACGCTTAGGATAAAGTTTACATATGGCAGAGAAAATGACTAATGACGATCATGCTTCAGGCCATCGTGAGCGATTGCGTCAAAAGCTACTGAAGCGCGGTATGGATGCTTTGGAAACATATGAGCTTTTGGAAATGATTCTTTTCTATGCCTTGCCTAGGCGTGATACCAAACCGTTGGCTAAAAAACTGTTGCATCGGTTTGGTAGTATTGGCTCTGTCCTTCAAGCGGATCCTGATGAGTTAAAAAAAACATATGGGTTGGGGGGTAGCTCTGCCGCTTTTTTTAAAACCTTGGATGCGCTTTTCCAGCGTCACTTGAATGAGGAGATGAAGGCAAGACCGTTGGTTAATAATTGGCAAAAAGCATTAGATTTTTGTCAACATGCTATGGCTACTATCAGTAATGAGCAGTTTCGTGTTCTATACCTAGATCATAAATATAACCTGCTACATGATGAAGTTCATCGAGAAGGAACAGTCGACTATGCCACGGTTTACCCGCGAGAGATCATAAAAAATGCACTGAATTTAGGAGCCTCAAATTTAGTTTTGGCTCACAATCACCCAAGTGGAGATTCTTCTCCCTCTCAGGAGGACGTAGAGCTTACTAAACTCCTATGCGTTCAGGCAGGGAATCTTGGCATCGAGGTTTTAGATCATTTTATTATAGCTAGAGAACGTTATACATCTCTCAAGAGCTTAGGTTATTTGTAAAGAGCTGGCACGCTCTAGCAATTATACGCTCTTTCTTTTATAGAAACCGTCCTATTCCCTTAGCGTTGGGCAGTTCTTATTATTGGCTATGGTTTAGGGGTTGGAGTTTAAAATCATAGCTTACTAGGCCGTCGGGGGTTAGATATATGGTTCCGAGTATTGAAGAGTACGCTAAGGTAGCTTCGAGGCTATCTGGCTGTTCTATAAGCTGCAAAGCTAGCTGCATGCTTCCATAGGCAACCAGGTCTATGGCGCGCGGTGCGCGGTTGAGCAAGGATTGAAATTCATGGTTTACGTCTCTATTCAAGGGAATTCTGGGAACAAGTTGGAAACTTGGCTGAGCCGTGGGTGGTAAATGATGGTCCATATTCAGCCAATTAAGTCCAAAAAAAAGGTGATGATTTGCCAGCTGTGGCATCATGGTATCCAGGTTGAATTTAAGAGGTATGTATATGTATGATCCATCAGGCAAAGAAGCTAGATTGTTGAGAGAGATGAGCTCTATGGATGCTGTTGTTTTTTTGTTTAGTATGGCCATAGTGGTTTTGTCTTCAGACAACGTTGGAGGCAAGAGCATAGCGAAAGCGTGATCATGAGTTGTTTTCTGTAAAGTGTGAGCTTCTATTATTGGGGAGCTCGGTATAAACCAGACGTTTTGCGGTACATCATATCGTAAAAGCTCAGGGTTGGCTGTGAGACACAGGAATCTCATAGACGAGAATCTTGAAGCATGTCGTAGTAGAGCCGCAGCATTTTGTGTTAGCAGTGGGCCTATCACTACTTCCGCACCGATGTCTGGAAGTTTATCAAGAGCTTTAACAAAGTCCTCTTCCGATTTTCCTGTATCGATGGTTTTTATGATGAACTTATCCTGGTCCCCGGGTTTTTTTGGTGTATCAAAAAGAGCAAGAGTTATGGCATCAAGAAGCTCACGGGCTAGTTTCTTATAAGCGGGTGACGAAAAAGGTAGCATTACAGCTATTGTTTTTTCTGGTGAGATAAGAGACTGCAGTTGTATGTTTTCAAGATTACCAATTTCAATCGCTTGAGATGTTAAGTCTGCGTGCTTTTTTGGAGAGAATGGTCTTTCAAGGTTTTTCTGTAAATCCGTTTTATGGATATGCTTTTCTATTTTCGATTTTTGTTGATCTGGCGTGTGTGGCACAGTAACCTCAGTGCGTGTGGAACATCCACCTAACAATAGTAAGAAAATCAAAGATAGTCCTAGACATGACAAAAACGGACGCATGCTTACGCTATGAAACCATTTCTGTAAATTGTGCGACATTACGAGAAGAGTCCTTTAAGAGTTTTAGCTTTACCTTGCCATTCCAGGCTATTATGCCGGGTTTAAATTTGGTGGCAACCCCTATTGGTAACCTGGCGGATATATCGTTGAGAGCTGTCATGGCTTTGGCTAGTGCCGATAAAGTCATTTGTGAAGATACGCGTCATACAGCAAAATTGTTCAAAGTTCTCGGTCTTAAAAAGGATACGATGACCTATCATGATCATAGTGATGAGCTGCAAAGAAAGAAAATAATTTCGCTTTTACGATCTGGAAAGTCATTAGCTTTAGTATGTGATGCAGGTATGCCGCTGATATCTGATCCTGGATATAAGCTTGTTCGTGATGTGGTTGAGGCTGGCATTCCTGTGCAATGTTATCCTGGTCCCAATGCGGCCATAACCGCCTTAATTTGTTCAGGCTTGCCTACTCAGGAATTTCTGTTTGTTGGTTTTTTACCAGTAAAAGAAAAAGCTTTCTATGACAGATTGGAGGTTTTGAGACAGAATGCAGCCACCCTTATCTTTTATGAAAGAGCACAGCGGCTTGGGAAGTTTGCGTCTCAAGCGAGGCGTGTTCTGGGCGATCGACAGTGCTGTCTAGGACGAGAGCTTACAAAAAAATTTGAGACTTTTTGGCGAGGGTCTTTAGAAGAGCTAGAAAT
>CAZQLR010000090.1:1511-3206 GCA_964594205.1 uncultured Alphaproteobacteria bacterium | reverse complement strand
TTTTCAGGTATATGAACGGTTTCTATATCCTGCCCGTCTTCCATTCTAAACAACCATTTCTGCGTGCCATCCATGGCTGTTTGAGCCTTAACAAGACTGCCGGATCGGAAACAATAATCCTTAGAAAGATCTTGTCGCATCTGCTTTGGAAAAGTCGTTAACGCATCAAAATCCCTCACACCTTGTTGATACAAAGCCTGATGCAACTGACGAGTTCGATACCCATGCCAAGTTGGAAACGTGGTTTTCAAATAATCAAAGGATTTACCAACAAGCGTTTCCAAACAAGACCTCTTATTCTGTCACACAAATCTTTAAAGCTTTTTATGCATCTTATTCTGGTTCTCTTAAAGGAAACACCACAATCTTCCTTGCGACCGGACAAGTCACAACAACACGCATACCTTTACACTATCTTACAATAAGTCCTCATACGATGTAGCACGGCTCTGGACACTCTGGCTACTTTTTTTTACCACCAACCTGTGTCGTTGCTTTTTTGGGCGATGCTTTCGATGATGACGCCGCGGCACCTTTGGTTTTACCCGCAGGTTTTGATCCAGAAGCCTTTGCTGACATTGCTGTCGTCGATTTCCCCTTCGCTGTTGATTGAGCCGCATCTTTTTTTGGTGTTGCCGCTTTTTTTGTAGCTTTACCTGCTGACTTCTTAGCTTCGACCTTTTTGCCTGGTGCTTTTGCAGGTTTCTTAGCTTTATCCTGCGCTTTATTGGTTGGTTGTTTTTTTGTTTTTTCCTGTTTTGAAGCCTGCGTCTTTACGTGCGATGCTTTTTTGTTCACCGCCGCCTCTATAATTTTAGACGATCCTTTCAAAACGTATGTATCTTTGGTTTTAGTGCCGCGGACTGACTGCCCTTCTACAATCACAAAGGATCCACGCTTTAAAAAGCCAATTATTTCCTCATCCAAGCCTGCCGGTGCCCACGCTTCTTCTTGATGGCCAATAAATTCATACTTCTTAAGATTCTTTTTTCCCTTATCCAAGATCGTCACCAAAACCGGTTCACCTTTATTCACCTCGTACCCCATATCAAAATGAACCGTAGGGTCAGCTGAAAGCCAATACGTTACCATGGCAGAGGCTTTACCTCGCTTTGAATACTTACCTTCTGATTTGTCTGTCATACCCATGACATAAGCAGCTTGTCCTGGGACAAAACCAGCAACCCACGCCTCTGCTTGCAACAGCTTTTGGTTAGCATGGGCATGGTACCCCGTTATAACAATTGTTAAAAAAAACAATAAACCAGATACAAGTCTCTTTAACATCAAGGCACCCTTTCAACCACACATATTTCGACGGCTTGTCGTGGCTACCACTTTACCATGAAGAGTCTCAAAAATGAACAGGCAACACCTCGAAAAAAGGCTGTCAAGAAGACTTCCCCCTACAATCTAGTTGATTCAACATGTTCCGCCTCTGAAAGACGACAAAGGGCTTCTAAAGCTTCGGACAGTCCCTTCAGGTCCCTAACGGTCATGGTATCAATTTCGTCTTTGATTTTCGCTACGACACCATTGTCTTTCTGGTTTTTCTCATTTTCCAAAACATAGGCCCATTGCAAAACTTTCAGGGCCATGGGCAATTGCTTCTTTTCCATGGCTACGTCATACAACGTTTGCAAAGTACCCTGTAAATCTTCCAAGGCTTTCATATCTCTCCCTTTTATGGCCTTC
>CAZQLR010000090.1:0-1411 GCA_964594205.1 uncultured Alphaproteobacteria bacterium | reverse complement strand
GCTTTAAGTCCAGCAAGCAAAGACTGAAGAAGCTTCTCCATCTTCTTCTTCTCCTCTTCTTCTTTTTTAATTTCACCAATTCTGTTGACAAAAAGAGAGGCCACAATGTCCCCAACCTCATCTCCTTTGTAACCGTAGAGCATCATACTTTTCGTTACCCTTCCTTCAAGAGTCCCTTCAGGACCAGACCCAGGTGTAGGTGTTAGATCATTTATGAGCTGTTTAGTTGCAGCGTACGTAACCTCCTTTTTGGGTGGCGCAACGCCCGCAATAATCGCGCTAGAAAGGGTATCAACCACGTCGAAAACTTTATCATCAATATCAGTTTGTGGCGTGAAAGCTTTTGTAAACGCTGCGGTCTGCTTAAAAATACCATAAACTTTTTCAAATTCTTTTTTCGTATCACCAGCTGCCGCAACCAAAGACATAGACATAGGCATCATAGTCAACCACGGACCTTCATAAAGTTTCATACCATCAATAGCAAAAGCACGTTTACCCTCAAAAACATTGGCAAGAAACCTCCTCTCCGTACTTTGACCGGCCACATTAAACTCAAGAACAACTTCTCTATCCTTTGAATTGGCAAAAAACCTACGCAGCCTGTCTGGCAAAACAAGACTTTCCAAAACCACCCTAACCTTATCTGTTTTTGGTGTAAGATTAAGCCAAGCCGGAAGCTTTTCGTAAGGCTGCACGTTAATATGTGCTTCAAAATCAGGATTCGGCTGACCATGTCTCTGTAACACCAAGGAGTGTACACCCGCTCTAATACCGCCAGATAATTTGTTCAGAGAACCAAAAAAGCCAAACTCTTGATCGTCATCCTGAAGCGAGGCTATAAGTTCCGCCAAAGCTCCAAGAAGATTAAACCCTGCCGTAACAGCTCCACCAAAAACAGGAACCACGCTTCCAAGACCTGAAAGAGCCTTAAGAGAAGCCCCCGCACGTTCCCATCTTTTAGCTGCATCCTCATCTGATTCAATCATGCTCGCTGTCAAATCAAGTAAAGAAGTCTCATCAACTTTACCAGCAAACAAAAGGATATTGCGTTTGTATCTCAATTCTTGATTTGGCCGGCTATGAGTTTCACCAGACCAATAAAGCAACGTCGATTTACCCCCAACGGCTACTTTGACAGTCCCCTCTTCCGAGCTCCAGCTGTCTTTTGTAACCGTTCTACGAATAACCACCTCATCCAAAACAGCCGTCGCATGGCCTTTGATAATAGGATGCCTATCATCTGCTGTCGGGCGTTGTACATACAGGCCTTCAGGCAGCGCATGTCTAGCACCTGGGTGCGCTGCATCACCTCTATGAGTTCGGTACATAGCCTCAACGCCCTCTGGTAAACAAAGCGTGAAAAGATTGATAAGGAGTAGTGAGAAAGCCCTTTTCCGAGCCCAATAAT
>CAZQLR010000089.1:0-3239 GCA_964594205.1 uncultured Alphaproteobacteria bacterium | reverse complement strand
AGGTAGTGTTATCATGATTTTTGCCTGTGTACGCGTTGGTTGAAAATGATGATAGTCAAGGGGACCGTCCCAACTGCCGCCCCATAGACAAAAACCATATTTCTTAAAAACGTCGACGATGGGTTCGACCATGCCTGGTTTTAAAGGGGAACGCATCAGATAGTCCAGTTTATCGTCTCTTATTTCAACGGTGCCTCCCGGGTTGCGCAGAGGGTCAATATAAGGATTGATAAAAGTATTGATATCTATGGCGACACCATAACTGTGAACCGATAAGGTAGTGCTGTTTTCGATGGTACGAAAACAAAAAGCACTTGAATTATTGGCCAATACGGATTGTTCATCATTAGCATTAAACTCTTCGATAGGGCGAATGCTATGAATGGGGAAGTTTCTTGCTAACAGTTCTTGAAAAACACAGCATGCTGCGGGTGCTACTGCGTCTAAAACAATTAATTCGCCATCATGTTTTAGTGAACCTTGGAAGTTTCTGTAGGAAATAAACACACTCCGTAAGCGATCAAAGGGCACGGGCGATCCTTCGCGCCAAGCACCACCGCTTATCATGGCTTGTTGTCGCTGATGATTTAGGGGTTCAATAGAAAAAAGAGGGCGCATTGGTGTCTACCATTCTTTTTAGCGTGGCGGGTCTATTATGAGTTTAAAGGAAATCTTTGATAAGCTCTAGGCGCATTTTTTCGGGAATAGCAGCTAGATGATTGTAATTCTCATGGCTAAAGCCAATAAGTGTATCGCCTGTGTATGATAGGAATTTTTTCACTTGGTCCTTCGAAAATTCAAATTTGATAAAATGGACGGATGAAGTTTTTCCTTCTTCGGTTGTGCGTTCTTGTCCATCTTCCAGCGGAATGGCTGGTATTTTTTCATCACCAAATCGAAGGGTAAGCGTTTCTTCAATCCCAGCCCATTGGTGCAAAAGCTTGGCCCTGCGGTTTTGATCTTCTATTTCAAACATAACCGTTACACGAAGATCTTGACCCTGAGGAATAAGTGGTTGATAGGCCTTGAGCTCATCGTATAGCTGTTCATCCCCACCCTTTTCAATTAAGAGCATTTCTTGGACCTGATACCACATAGTATCGAAATTTTCGAAATATAAAGTGGCATAGGGTCCCACGGATAGACGCCTGTTCTTTTTTAATTCAATAAGAGATCGTCGTTTTTCTGGACGAATTTTTTCATAGTCTTCTAGGGATAAAATATCGGTGATGTCTAGTGTATGTTTCATGGAATCCTCTGCCAGTTAACTATAGGAACGACGTTATAGATTGTAGGAACGGGCCAATAATTCTATGGGGTGAAAAGATTGTTTTATTTCTGTTTCCTGGTTGATTGATGCTACACCTTGGGCAATATGCATGCCGGCAAGAGGACATTCTGACACCAGGTGTTGGGCATGGCTTGTGTCTACTTTGCGGGCAACAGGTTTGCCTATTTTCATGGCAACGTCAAAATTATCTTTCATAACCCCCCAACTTCCGCCGTGGCCTGAGCATCGTTCTATAACAGAAAGATCTATATTGGGGATATAGCGTAAAAGCTCAGCGGCTTTGGGGCCGATATTTTGGGCCCTGGCATGACAGGCTAAGTGGACGGCGACTTTATCAGGTAAAGGTTGTAGATCTTGCATCAGTCCATGAGATTTTTCTAATTTTACAATGTATTCGCTTAGGTCTTGAGTGTGGCGTGATAAGAAAGAAACAGAAGCATTGTCAGGCAGTAAAAGGGGCCATTCAGATTTGAACATCAAAGAACAGGATGGAACCAATGGTACGATGGTATAGCCTTTTTCAATCCATGGTTTTAAGTGGGAACTTATATGGTCAGCACGCTTGGCAACATTAGGGAGATCACCATGCTCTAATTTAGGCATGCCGCAGCAACCTTCATAGACAACATCAACGTTAACACCGTTATGGCTTAGAACCTTTAGGGCAGCTTCCCCTGTTTGAGGATAGTTGTAATTACCAAAGCATGTGGCATAAAGGGCTACTTTTTTCCCGAAACCAGGTGCTTGCTTATTAGGCTGTAATGTGGATTTAAGTTTCTTAAATCGTTGAACCAAAGTTTTCCCACAGTATTTAGGTAGATCTGCTTTTTTATCGATGTTTAGGGTGGCTTCCATAAGAGGACGTGTTAAGTGGTTTTGTTCTGAAGAAACCCAATTTGTAACGGCTGGTATTGTGGAGGCTATTTTACCCGTGGTATCTGTTTCAGAGAGTATTTTTACGGATAAGGGCGCTCCCTTTTTCTTAAAATTTACGGCACGTTGACGTAGCATTAGGTGAGGAAAATCCACGTCAAATTCGTGGGGTGGTACGTAAGGACACTTTGTCATAAAGCACATGTCACATAAGGTGCAGGCTTCTATAATAGGTTCAAAGTCCTTACTTGAAACAGTATCAAGCTCTCCTGAAGGGCTGTTGTCTATGAGGTCAAACAATCGAGGAAAACTATCGCATAGATTAAAACACCGTCGACACCCATGACAAATATCGAAAACGCGACGAAGCTCTTCATCCAGGGCTTGTTCATCGTAAAATGATTCTTCTTGCCACAAAAGAGGGTGGCGCGTAGGAGCCTCAAGATTGCCTTCGCGAGTCATAATAAGGGTGTTCCTTTGCGTGAAAGAAAATACAAAAGAAAGGCCCCCGAAAGGGCCTTGTCCATATTCCCTTGAAGCTTAGGCCGCGTTATCAAGAGCTTTTTGAAAGCGACCAGCATGAGATTTTTCTGCTTTGGCCAAAACTTCAAACCAGTCGGCTATTTCATCAAACCCTTCTTCACGGGCAACACGAACCATACCTGGGTACATATCGGTATATTCATGGGTTTCGCCTGCAATAGAAGCCCGAAGATTGTCAAGTGTTGAACCGATGGGAAGACCCGTTGCAGGATCACCTGTTTCTTCGAGAAACTCTAAGTGACCAAAGGCATGACCTGTTTCACCTTCTGCTGTGGACCGGAAAACACTGGCGATATCGTTGTAGCCTTCTACGTCAGCCTTTTGTGCGAAATAAAGATAACGACGGTTGGCTTGGGATTCACCTGCAAACGCAGCCTTAAGGTTCTCTTCTGTTTTTGTGCCTTTCAGATCGGACATCAGCTTTCTCCTTTTTGCTTGGGCAACTGCCTGAATGTTGATTAATGCGGCCATTCTTACGCCATAAGAACCAAAGGTCAAGCCCTTAAAGCAAACCAGTAGGTATGGATTTTTG
>CAZQLR010000088.1:0-3337 GCA_964594205.1 uncultured Alphaproteobacteria bacterium | reverse complement strand
GGTCTGATAACAAAAGCTGAGATCTTGGCAAGCCTATAAATCGTGCTTCACACCCTTAAAAACCTTCCACATAAGGGGATGCGAAAAATTGAAAAGACAAACAGAAAAATAGATATACCTAGCATCATTAGATAAATTAAAAATAAAAAGCACAGCTATCAACATCAACGCCATGCCGTTCATCATCACTAAAGGCAAGGCAAACTTTGAAGATGCCATTTTTACCAAACCAACAGCAAAATAAACAACCATAAAGGGCACAAACACACCAAAGGTGGTTAAAAAGACCAGTATTTTAAGCAAACCCGTTTTTTCTAATGCTGATAAAAAAAACTTCATAGAACCTGGTAAGTGCCCCACATGACTTTGTACGTCATCCAAACCTTTAAGGGGTGATTTAGCCAACATACATCCCATAACCCGTAACCTGTGCTTTATATAAGCCAAGGGATGATTGATCACCGCTTCCTTCCAGCCTTCTTGTACTTGGATTAAATCTTCTTCTTTAGAAACGCTTTGAAAAGGGGGGCTGTCCCCTTGCACAAGCTCGTCAATTCTAAGCTGCTGCCTATAGGTATTATGAACATTTTCTGATGTAAAATAAGGCTTATTTTTTATCGCCTCCGGAACTTCCAACTTGGGATAATCTTCCATAATACCAGCAAAATCCAAAAATTTGACTAACTGCCATGAATGATTCTTCGATGTCGTAAACGATTCGTTAAACCCCAAAACAAAAGAAAAAAGAACCACAAAAAGACTGCCAGCCAAGAGCCAAGCTCTAACAGCAAACGTCTCACTATAAACTTTTGCCATCCAAACACACATCCAGGGCAAAATGAATTGTGCCTGAAACTTAACACCCGTTCCGTACACCAACAAAAAACCTACACTGATGAGCCCACCAAGTCTTGCTTTCCTATTGGCAGGCTTCACTGTTAAAAACGTTAATATACTCGCTGCCAACAGATAACTATACGAAAAGCCAAGGTCTTTCAAAATGAACGGCACTAAACAATAAACGGCAGGAATAAAAGGTATAGCGACACATATCCACTTATAACGAGCATGCCTAAAAGAAGCGGCAAAAAAGAAAGAAGCTCCAAATAAAAAAAACATATGCAGAAAGAAAAGAGGCCCAGACCCTTCAGAAAAGATGCTCAAAGAGCGCCAAATAACAGCCATCATAGGTGGGTGGTGGTCTGAATAAACACCAACCTTGGCTTGCTGCAACTGCGCCAGACTATCAGGCCGCAAAATGCCTGGCCAAAAGAAAAAAACAGTCACCACAAAAGAGCACGCTAGAAATACATAGGGTAAAATTTCTTGGTGGCGACGAAAAGACATAGTTTTTCCTTGATTAACCACGCCAAGCCTACACAATACAGTGTCTTCAAGCAAGACTTACCTCTTGTAAACATCTATTTTCTCAACGAGTTAGCCGTCTTGCTTCTTCAGAAGAAAGTGGTACAATCCACCCCTTGGACTGTAGTAGGGAAAATACACATTTCCGCAAGGACCAGGATCAACGACAACGGTTAGCATTCCAATGAAAAAAATTATAGAAGCTCTACAACCTGCCTTTATTAAGCCGTCCTTCCTTCAAACCTGGAATGGTATAGCTTTCAAACCCTTTTTAGCCATAGCTACCTTTATCATAAGCCTTTGGCTGATGCCTACACCTGAAGGTCTTAGTGCGCAGGCCTGGCACCTATTGATTCTTTTTCTTGCCACAATTCTGGGCGTTATTTTTAAGCCCCTACCTTTAGCGGCTTGGTGTTTGCTGTCTTTGTGTGCGTGTATTTTCACCAAAACACTTACCCTAGAACAAGGTTTTGGCGCCTTTGGTAAAGACGTTGTCTGGTTGGTAGTGTTTGCTTTTTTCATGGCCAAGGGTTTTATAAAAACAGGTCTAGGATCTAGGCTTGCTTATTTTTTCATAAAAACCTTTGGCAAAAGCAGTTTAGGCCTAACTTATGGTTTTGTTCTAACAGGTTTTATGTTGTCACCGTTTATTCCCTCCAGTACAGCTAGATCTGGCGGTATACTTTTCCCTATCGTCAAATCAGTGGCCGAAGAATACGGCAGTACGCCAGAAAAAAATACGCAAGAAAAAATAGGCTCCTTTCTGCTGATGACTGTTTTTCAAGCAGATGTCATATACTCAGCCACGTTTTTAACGTCTTTTGCTGTAAATCCGTTGGCAGCATCCCTCATGCGGGATGTTGGTGTCGATGTAACTTGGTTAAGCTGGGCACAAGCCGCTATCGTACCAACATTGATAACCCTAGTCCTGTTGCCACTCCTTCTTTATATTCTTATTCCGCCTCAAGTAAAGAAAACACCCGAAGCCCCCCATATTGCTGCCGAGCAGCTGCGCGAAATGGGTAAACTTTCCGCCCAAGAAATTATCATGTTAATAACATTTGTTTTGCTTATCGTTCTTTGGATACTTGGTGGAGTTTTGGGTATCAACCCTACCACAGCGGCTATGCTAGGTGTTGTTATCTTACTAGTAACAGGTGTTTTATCATGGGATGATCTAGGCCAAGAACAGGGCGCCTGGACCATGCTTGTTTGGGTCGCCATCTTGGTAGGCCTAGCGTCCAACATGACAGGGCTTGGGGTTATATCGTGGTTCGGCCAGCATATACAAGTCCTGGTAAGTGGCATGGCAACTTTATCAGCATCCGCCTGTATTCTTCTTATTTTCTTTTTTTCCCACTACTTTTTCGCCAGCTCAGCCGCCCACGCGTCTTCATTATACATGGTGTTCTTGACGGCTATGATAGGCCTTGGCGTTAATCCTCTTTTCGCAGGACTAAGCCTATCCTGGGCGTCGACACTTTCTAGCGGTTTGACTCATTATGGTACGGGACCTGCTCCACTTTTCTTTGGTGCCAACTACATCCCCATAACAAAGTGGTGGCAACTTGGCCTTATCGTAGCCTTGTTCATCCTCGCTATTTGGAGCACCATTGGTACAGCCTGGTGGTACTTCATAGGTCTTCTATAGCACACTTTAACGGTTAGGCATGGGCACAACCCACAAAAAACATGAAGCTTTGGTCTACTCTGGCATTTTTTGACAAGTTGTTGACTTTGTCGTATGGTACAGGCGATTTTTATTTGATTTTTTGAGAGGCCACCGATGCGTATTTTTTTGTTTGGATTAATTTGCCTATTAGGCTCTTTCAATGCCTTTGCATCGGGACGAAGTGCTAGATCCGCTGAAAAAATTGAAGAAGGCGCTGGGGCCAGTGCACCCGCCCATCATATCCTCAATGAAGAGGATTTTGAACGTTTGGGTCGTCTGAAATACCCCTATGATCCTGAT
>CAZQLR010000087.1:0-3419 GCA_964594205.1 uncultured Alphaproteobacteria bacterium | reverse complement strand
TGCTGCTGGTTTTGAGCATCCTTAAGACCGTGCCAAATGGTGGCCAATGCGCTATCCAAGTTTTGGTGGGTGGCGCAAGACAGAGTTAGAACTTTTTGTCCGGCTTGTTTTTCAAGTTTTTCTTTTCTTTCACTAATTTCGTTAGGCGGTAGAATATCAGTTTTATTGAGGATAATAATTTCAGGCCGTTTGGCTAGATCTGCTCCGTAAAGAGACAACTCCTGGCGAATGGTTTTGTAAGCCTTTAGATAGTCATCTTGAGATACGTCAATAAGGTGCACTAGGATTTGACAACGTTCAACGTGCCCTAAAAATCTAGTCCCTAAACCATGGCCAGTATGAGCTCCTTCTATAAGGCCAGGAATATCAGCCATGACAAAACTATGTTCGTGAAATTTTACAACGCCCAGATTGGGGTGAAGTGTTGTGAAGGGGTAGTCAGCTATTTTAGGCTTAGCGCGTGAACAAACACTGAGGAAGGTAGACTTTCCTGTGTTAGGTAAGCCAACTAAACCTACATTAGCAATGAGCTTTAGGCGCATCCATACCCACATTTCTTCGCCATCCCAGCCTGGGTCTGCTCGACGAGGGGCTCTGTTTGTTGAGGATTTGTAGTGGGCATTGCCAAAACCGCCATCTCCGCCTCTTAGGACGGTAATTTTTTGGTTTGGCTCTGTAAGGTCAAAAAGAATGGTTTCTTTGTCTTCGCCTAAAATTTGCGTGCCGACGGGTACCTCTAAGGTTACGCTTTTACCTTTGGGTCCATTGCGGTCTCGTCCCATACCATGGGTTCCGTTTTGGGCTTTAAAATGTTGCTGGTAACGAAAGTCAATCAGTGTATTAAGGTTGTCTTTTGCCTCTATGATGACGTCACCACCACGACCCCCATTGCCTCCATCTGGGCCACCAAACTCCACGTATTTTTCTCGACGAAAGCTTACGCAGCCAGGACCTCCGTGGCCACTTTTTATGAAAATTTTAACTTCGTCCAAAAATTTCATGAGGCTACCTTTTTACTACCTTTCCACACAAAAAGGGGCAAAAGCCCCTCTAGAAAAGTATAAACGAAACGGTATCAATTACAACCTAATGGGCAGGCAGCACTGAAACGTACTGACGTTTACCTGACTTTTCTTCAAACTTCACGTTGCCTTCAGCTAAGGCAAACAAAGTATGGTCCTTGCCTATGCCAACGTTGTCTCCAGGGTGAAATTTGGTGCCACGCTGGCGAACAATAATATTACCAGGGATAACATTCTCACCACCAAATTTTTTAACGCCAAGTCTTCTACCAGCCGAATCGCGGCCGTTTTTAGTGCTACCACCAGCTTTTTTCTGAGCCATACCTTAAACTCCTAACTTTAATCTATACTACGTTGACTACCATAAATAGGCTTATTTTTCAGCTGCTTTCTTCACCGTTTTTTTTGGTGCTGCCTTTTTTGAAGGTGCCTTCTTAGTTTCATCTTTTATTTTAGTGTTTTTCTTTGAATCTGCTTTCTTTGCTGGCGCAGCCTTCTTTGTGGTTTCCTCTTTAGCCTTCTCTTTGGTAGGTTTAGAGGCTACAAGGACTTTATCAAGATCAGCTTTAGAAGGTTTTGCACCTTTTTCATAAACACCAACAATCTTTACAACAGTTTCTAGCTGTCGATGTCCTTTTTTACGACGATAGTTATGTCGACGTTTTTTCTTAAAGACAATGATTTTATCAGCTTTTTGATGATTTATCACCGCGGCATGAACGGAAGCGCCTTCAACAACAGGTGTTCCAACCTGAGCTCTGGCTCCATCGCCTAGGAGCAAGACTTGATCAAAAACAACAGTCTGCCCCTTTGTAACGTCGAGCTTTTCAATTTTCAAAACATCTTGCGCTTGAACTTTGTATTGTTTGCCGCCTGTGCGAATAATTGCGAACATGTGTTTATCCTTAGTGTTCTTTTGGTATTTTATTGCGTGGTGTGCGTTGACACTTTCCAAAAGGTGAAGCGGTGCACAGGCACGCAAGCCATAAAACTTTACATGTATAGTGATATACCTCGGATTGAATGAGAATGCAAAGGTTTTCTACTATCCTTTGTGGTCGTCGATATTGGGAAGGTGACGAGTATTGTTTTTTCTTGTTTATGTAGGCGTTTCGTGGCTACAAAGGTTGATTATTGTTTTTGTAACACTCTTCAGGGTGGGGGCTTTGTTAAATACAAAACTGCCTCCTGGCAATGAATCCCGGAGGCAGTTTATGAAGCGCTGTTCACTTTAGAAAGATCGAGCGTCGGTAAAGTTGATGTTAAAAATGATCTAGGCATGCTGTTGTTCCGATGCAATTACGTTTGAAAACTATTTTCGTATAGTGTGCAGTGTACTGTAACCTACGGTAAGAACTGCTACGTAATATACCTAAAGTTCCATATATGGTGTAAGTACTGTGGTCAGATGCTATATTTTCTAGATCGAATTCTTTTGTTTCACCAGGTTCTAGGACTCCCAAGTTTCTTGTCTGCGACCTTCTATTGAAGTCTTTGAACCTTAATTTCAGTTTCAGAGGCTTGGCATTTTTATTTTCCACGGCCAATGTCACCAAGTTCTGGGATTGTGGTAGAGGATCTACCTTAGCACCTGAAGTGCTTGACGGTTGAGTTGCCTCAGCAATCAACCCATGCGGCGGTTTTTTAACCCAAGGATTTTGAGCATCATCAGATACTTTTTCTGCATAGGTTGTGTTTACCAGTATGGCTAAACCCAATATAGAAGTGGATGCAGTTTTCAAACAGCCTGCTATAGAGCAGTACTTTTTTTCCTGTTGTGTACTATAAGACATCGTATGGTCCTCCTGTTTTTTTAGTTATTACCCAAAAATAGTCGCTTCCTACCTTTGACAGCACAGCGACTTAACCTTTAATTATTTTAAGTTAAGTTGGCTGCTGTGATAATAAAAAAATACTTTGAAGCAGTAGTTATATCTATTGGCTAAATACACTTAGATGATTAATCTAAGGGAAATTTAGGTATTATTTTGTCAACGGGAATTTTCGTCTGAGGTTGGTATATGGGAAAACGGCCTCAAATCTTTTCGGCGTGACTTTAATTTTGTTATTGAGAAAAGGAAATGACATCTATCATGTATGCGCGGTGGAGTTTGTTGATAGAAAACAAAGAAACAGTGTATTTTTCGTTGAGCTCTACCTCTCTCTACACTAAAGAAGTATTTTTAATATGTAGACTTACTTCAACGTAAGGGGACATAGACAGTTTTGAACTATAAAGTCAAAATATTAAAGGGGCAAGTTGAGCACTAAGATTAATATGTGTTTTGAGCAAATTTTATAGACGAAAAATTAAGTTGGCCTTCTAAATGCAAAACTGCCTCCTGGCAATGAGTCCCGGAGGCAGTTTATGAAGCGCTGCAGATACTTATTTTCTTT
>CAZQLR010000086.1:2082-3671 GCA_964594205.1 uncultured Alphaproteobacteria bacterium | reverse complement strand
GGATGAGTTTTTGCATCAATTTCAAGGCGCATACGATCACCAGGCTTACCCCAAGTAGAGCGCGTTTTAAACTCCGTACCGTCAGTCATCACAACAACGATTTCATGATAATCCGGATGAATTTTCGATTTCATATCAGCACCACATATCTATATTTGTCTGGCATCTTATAGAATATTTACACACCCTTTGCAAGGAAAACTTAGGTCATCTCCGATAAGACTTCTTCAGAGATATCAAAATTAGCATATACATGCTGGACGTCATCATTGTCTTCTAAAATATCAACCAACTTAAGAACACTCTTTGCCTTATCTACATCCTGCAAAGGCGTTATAGTTTGAGGCTGCCATATGAGGGAACAGCTCTCAGGCTCCCCAAAAATAGCTACCAACGCCTCACGTACTTGTGCCAAAACTTCACGACCACAATATATATCATGACCACTAGCATCTGATACGACATCATCCGCTCCAGCTTCTAAGACTGCTTCAAATATAGCGTCTGCGCCGCCAATAGAAGAAGGATACTTCAAGTGACCAACTTGATCAAACATGAAGGCAACACTGCCAGTTTCCCCCAAATTGCCTCCAAATTTTGTAAAGGCTGACCTTACTTCAGAGGCTGTCCGATTGCGATTATCTGTCAAAGCTTCTACAATAACCGCTATACCTGATGGTCCATACCCTTCATAACGCACCGCCTCATAATTATCAGCACCATCGGCACCAAGACCACGCTTTATAGCCCTGTCAATGTTATCTTTAGGCATATTTTGAGCCCTCGCAGCAGCAATAGCGCTACGCAACCTCGGATTGGAATCAGGGATATCTCCTCCCTCTTTTGCAGCCACTGTAAGCTCTCGCCCTAATTTAGTGAAAAGCTTTGCACGTTTTGCATCTTGAGCACCTTTACGATGCATAATATTTTTAAATTGAGAATGGCCTGCCATGAAGGCTCCTATTTTTTTGATGTTTTTCAAAAAAACCAACGCTCCATGTATATCAGATTGACCATTGAAGGTGAAGGCTTAATGATCTTAATAACCAAAGGTAAAATGTTTTAATGTGTTACTATCCGTGCCTTTTCACCTTGATTCCTACACCGCTAGATTTCTGGTTTTAAATACATTAGAATGCCCTTGATTCCTGTCAAGCAAAGGCAAAACATACAATGGCATTAAAATCTTTTCCAACCACAAAAATGGCTGCTACGCTATATAGCCTTCTAGTTATAACATCATCTGCAGTAGCTCATACCGGTGAAAGTGACATCAGAACTTCTCTGAAAAGCATAGAATCTCAGCTTGCTGCTCTAGCTAAAAACACGCCTAAACCCGCAAAGAACCCAGAAGAAATAGACTCTGGTGAAAGAAAAATAGAATACCGCGTCAAAAGTTTAGAAACACGCATAGAGGGCTTAGAGCAAGAAACAAGACGCCTAACAAGCCTTATTGAAAAACTTGAACACCGTACCTATTTGCAAGAAAAAGAGCGAAATTCACTCCACCAAAATGATTCACAAAAAGATGAACTTACTGAAAAAAACACCTATCAAAAACAGACATCTGAAACAGAATTTGCACATGG
>CAZQLR010000086.1:0-1982 GCA_964594205.1 uncultured Alphaproteobacteria bacterium | reverse complement strand
AACGTTCTTTACTGGCAGGGCGAGCTCTATCGCCTTAAAAGCAATTATGAATCTGCTGCCGCTAATTTTCTCACACTCTATAAAGATCACCCACGCCATCATAAGGCTCCTGAAGCACTTTTAAAGTTAGCACAAAGCCTTAAAGATTTAGAAAAAGACAACGAAGCCGTCGTAACCTTGGATAAGCTAATCAAAGAGTATCCTGACAGCTCTGAAAACATAAAGGCAATAGCCAATGCTTTAAAAACTAGTATAGCTTCTAAAGATACGAGTTGACAGCAACCACACATTTGTGGCACAGGTTCGCAACAGCTAAGCTGTTGTATAAACAAAGAACCAAGACTTTAGGGAGAGAGTTTGATGACTAACAAAGAAGCAAAAGAAAAGCTAGCCTACGCGTATCGTATACTTGGTCACCTTGGTATGGCAGACCACACGTACACACACCTTTCGGCTAGAGACCCCAACAGGCAAGATTGTTTCTACATTTATCCTTTTGGTCTTTTATTTCACGAGGTCCAACCAGATAATTTACTGCTTGTCTCCCTCGATGGTAAGATTTTAGAAGGATCTGAAAAAACATATAACAAAACAGGATACGCCATACACGGCGCTATTTACAAAGCAAGGCCGGACATCCAGTCTATCTTTCATGTCCATACAACCGCCATGGTAGCCGTCGCTTCTATAAAAGAAGGTCTGCTTCCCCTAAGCCAGTGGGCTTTGCATTTTTACAACCGGGTAGCGTATCAACCTTACGATTCTCTTATCGTTACCCCAGAACAAGGCCAAGATCTAACCAATAACCTTGGCCCTTTTTATACTATGTTATTGCAAAATCATGGTGGACTAACATGCGGCCGCACCATTGAAGAAGCCTTGTTTTATACCTACCACCTAGAACAAGCGTGCAGAGCACAGTGCGCTACTTTGGCCATGAATAGACCCCTAGTTATTCCATCAAAAGAAATGTGTGAAGAGGCATCAGCCTGCTTGCTGTCTTTTGAGAAAAACCTAGGTGAACGAGATTGGGAAGCCTGGGTTCGGTTAATGGACCAAATGGACAAAAGCTAACCTCTTGTCCTTATTTCATTGATATAACCGTACAAAAAAGAAGGCTGCCAGGACTTGATAAAGATCAACTATAGGCCTGACAAAATCATTGGTTTTGCTTTTTGTTAACCTGGCTACCCTTCGCTCCCCATTTATCCTCTGGCAACTTTGTATCCAGCTGTCGCTGCAAAGCATTAGGCAAATCATCAATATCTTCTATAAATTCAACCAAATCCCAAACAAAAGTACCGGCAAAATTCTGATCCACAATTTGACGTATAAGACTGCGCAAGGGTGTCCAAAAACCTCTTGTGTTGACGATAACCATTGGTTTGCTATGCAATCTAATTTGTTTCAAAAGAAGAACCTCAAAAAACTCATCCAATGTGCCAAAGCCACCTGGCAGTACCACAAGAGCATCGGACCTTTCAAAGATTGACCTCTTGCGTATTTGCATGTCCGGCACTAAATGCAGTTCATCTATCTCTCTATGAGCTTCTTCACCTTTAGCCAAATAAGTTGGCATATAACCAATAACCTTGCCCCCAGCTGCCATCGCACTATTGGCTACAATACCCATAAGCCCCCGACGACCGCCACCATAAACAAGATCCGCTCCTTGCCCCGCAATAAGCTCTCCTGTCGCTTTCGCCACTTGAATATAAGCTTTATGCAAATTTCTAGAAGCACTACAATAAACACCAATGGACTTTAATTTAGTCATACACGTTTACCTATTTTTAATTTTACGAATCCGCGAAACAACCCCACGAAGAAACAAGAGCACAACAAAAAAGCCTGCCTGGTTCATAACGGTAATAACAGAAAGGTGGATAGAAACAGCTTTTCCCAAGAGACCGCCACATCCCACGTAAGGAGAGCCTTCCGGTTCAACCGCCACACTTTTCTGCTTTATCAGCGTCAAAAGG
>CAZQLR010000085.1:0-3694 GCA_964594205.1 uncultured Alphaproteobacteria bacterium | reverse complement strand
CTTGAAGCCGTTAAAGCCATTTATTACTGGACGAGCAAAAATATCCGTTATCTGGCTGTTTATCTAGACCCTCAACGTGGGTATGAACCGAATACACCCCAAGAAATTCTGAAACATGGTTACGGTGACTGCAAAGATCAAACGGCGCTAATGCATGCTCTCATGTTAGCCCAAGGTATAGAAGCCTATCCCGCCCTCATTTATGCCGGAGAATCCTTTATAACATTACCACTACCTATACCTCAGCAGTTTAATCACGCTATTTTGTATGTACCTGCTTATGATGTTTTCTTAGATGCTACCGACCCCTTTCAAACTTTCGGGGGCTTGAGCGACACCCTTGAAAATAAAATCACCGTGCTAGGCACCAAAGAGGGGGCGGTGAAGTACACACCTAAAAACAAGCCCACCGACAAGCAGTACAGCATATACACCACAGCCTACCTTTCTGCTGATGGAACCATGACAGGACAAAGCTCACTCACTTTCAAAGGTAAAAACTCTTCATCACCACGGCGTATATTCTTAGCTGATAACAAAGAACAGCTCGCTAACCATCTTTTGGCTAAAACACAGCAGGGAGGGACGGGTACTCTTTCCACATCAGATCCCTTCGACCTTGATCAACCCTTTAAGATCACCGGCACCTGGGTAAGCCCACAAGCTATGGATTCAGGAACCATTATGAATTTTAAAACACCCATGGGACTAGGTTATGTCAGTCTAAGCAGCTTGAAAAAGCTTATTCTGTTGCCAAAACGGCTCTATCCCTTTGCTTTCACCATGTACAACAGTTATTTTACCTATAGGATAAATCTTCCCAAAGGGTATAAAGCTCTACACTTACCAAAAAACAAGCATATCAAAAACCATGAAGGCTCTTTTAAGAGCACCTATGAGGACAAAGGGTCCCATGTTCTTATAAAGCGACACTTTGTTGTTTATAATGTGATTCATACACCAAAATATTATCCTGATCTTTTAGAGCTTTTCCGCACAGCCAATGCTGACGAAAATGCTATTATTACAATAGAAAAGGAAAAAAGGGGCTAATCCTAGAAGACACATTCCCAGAAAGAATGGTGGGCCCGGTAGGACTCGAACCTACGACAACGCCGTTATGAGCGGCGGATTCTAACCAACTGAACTACAGGCCCTCTCCAACAGAAAATGCCTCGTTCCTGATGTTTCGTCAAGAAGAAATTTGAAAACGCTTGTTTACTCTTGTGTTATCTTTTTTATGAAATTTTGAAAATCTTCTGTCCCTTCAAAATCTTGATAAACCGAAGCAAACCTTATGTAAGCAACGGCATCTATATCTTTTAAGATTTCCATGGCTGTCTCTCCTACTATTTTCGATGGAATTTCAGTTTCTCCCATCGTCTCTAATTTTCTAACTAGGCTGTTTATAGCTCTCTCTAAGTGTTGTTTTGTCACGGGACGCTTGCGTGCAGCAAGAAAAATGGCTTTAGCTAGTTTTTCCCGGTCGAATGATTCCTTACGTCCATCACGTTTTAAAATCGTAAGGTCACACAATAAGACCCTTTCATAAGTCGTAAATCTAGATGAACAAATTTGGCAAAGGCGTCGTCGTCGAATAGCTTGCCCTTCTTCAACAGCTCTAGAATCTTTAACTTGTGTTTCTTCCTCTCCACAAAAAGGACATCGCATAATAGCCTCTATTCTTTGTCATATTTTTCTGCTCTTTCTGCATGGCGCCCACCTTGAAAACCAGTAGATAAAAAAACCTCCAACCACGATTGTATGTTTTCAGGTGATGCAAACCTAGCCCCAACACACATAATATTAGCGTTGTTATGTGCTCGAGCCAATGCAGCATGTTCTTTATCCGTCACAAGCGCTGCCCGTATTCCTTTATAACGATTAGCTACGATAGACATACCTATACCTGAGCCACAAATCAGAAGACCGTAATCTACTTTACTCTTTAATACGTTTTCCACTACCTTTTTAGCATAATCTGGATAATCAGCTTTTTCAGTCGATGTTGTACCGACATCCGTTACTTCACAATTGTTATTTTTTAAAAAATCCTTGAGGATTTCTTTGGTCTCATATCCAGCATGATCTGATCCCAAGGCTATTTTTATCATTTTACACTATCCTTTTTCCTACTCTATAATATGGTGTAAACCTACTGCAAGAGCCAAGAATTAAGTTAACAATATTGACTTTTTTCATAAATTGATCCAAAATCAGCACATTATTTTCTTTTTTTACACCTAAGCGAGGTTTTTGTGAGAACATTAAATAGGGCTCTGTCTTTTCCTGCCCCTAAAACACATCAGGCTTTAGCTGGGTTGTTTTGCTTTTTTGGAGCCATTTTTGTTACCATTATGGTCACAGTAGAATCTCTCAACCACCATTTACATAAGAAGGCTTCTTTTAATGTCACCACGTCTTCAGTGGGGTTCGCCCTAAAGAACTTAGCTCGAGAAACCTCTAAAAAAACTGTTGTGCAGTCCCTTATTGCACCAGACAATGAAAGTATCCAACTCAAATTAGCACAGCCAGAGCCTCAATCCCTGGAAGACCAAGCTCTTAATATCCTTACACGAACCGTCAGGATTGAAGGCGGTGATACCCTAGGCCATCTTCTTCAAAAACAAGGACTAACACCTGATAGTATCCACAAAATTGTCCACGCTTTTGATAAAAATTTCTCCGTGAGACAACTTCGCCCCGGTCATGAAATTTCCATCACATACAGACCTTTGGAAAATGAAATTATTCAACTGGAAGAACTTCTTTTTAGACCAGATTTGGAAAGAATTATATCCGTAAAACGACTTGAAAATGGTCGCTACGTTTCACAAGAAAGTCCCATACAACTGGAAAAGGAATTGCGTCGCGTTAGTGGTACCATCGGAACTTCTTTGTTTGCCAATATGCTTGAGAAAGGCGTTCCACCTGTTCTTATCAATACTCTCATACACGCTTTTAGCTATGACATAGACTTCCAGCGCGATATCCGAGAGAACGATACTTTCGAAGTCGTCATGGAAAGGTACTTTGACCCTGAAACGGGTGCTGAAAGGGCTGGCGATATTTTGCATGCTCAACTGGTTGTGGGCAATAAGCCTTTTAAAATATTTTATTTTCATCCTAAAAAAGGAGCACCTGGCTTTTTCAATGAAAAAGGAGAAAGTATTCAACGTGCTCTTTTAAAAACACCTATTGATGGTGCTCGTATTTCTTCTGGTTATGGTAAACGTAAACATCCTGTTCTCGGCTATACAAAAATGCATCGAGGGATCGACTTCGCAGCCCCCGTTGGAACACCTGTCATGGTAGCAGGCGATGGTATAGTTGAAAAAATAGGCCGGCATGGAAGCTTTGGTAATTACGCACGCATAAGACACGCCAATGGCTATGGAACAGCCTATGCTCATTTGAAATCTTTTGGAAAAGGTCTCAAAGCAGGAAGCCGGGTCAAACAAGGGCAGATTATAGGATACGTGGGTATGACTGGACGTACCACAGGACCACATCTTCACTATGAAGTCTTAAAAAACGGTTCTCAAATCAACCCTAAAAAGATGATTAACACATCTGTTGGTGGTAAATTGACAGGCAATGATCTAAAAGCCTTCAGAAAGACCAAAGAAACTGTTCTGAGCCAAATAGCAAATTTACAGAATTCTAGGACTGCTCTTCCTAAAGTTGCTGCCTT
>CAZQLR010000084.1:0-3695 GCA_964594205.1 uncultured Alphaproteobacteria bacterium | reverse complement strand
CACTAACACAAATTCCTAAGACTGTGCAGTTTCCACTTTTTGAAGAAGGCACAAAAAACCAGGGAGAAAAATAAAAACACGTCTCACCACAATGACGGAGAGGCAATACTAGTCTAAGCTATAGCATCCCTCGCCTCTGTGCTCATGCACAGGCCTTAAAAATCCCTAAAATCAACTGAGACCATAGACCAAGCTATTAACACCGTTCAAAATTATGCAAATCAGATGGTTGCGGGCATATGCTCGTCGGCCATTCTAAATTATACTGCATACAAAATTCCATAGCCCAGACTCTCAGTGCCTCTAAACCCTTCACTGCGTCATCACTGACACTAGGTTTCTTACGAAGCTCATCATATTTTTTTCCATACGCTGTAACTTTTGCAATCAGCGTATCCATGTGCTTCGCTTTTTCTTCTGCCCTCAACGTTACTATACTTTGGGGGTTATTTTGAACGTATTGTCGGATAGCCTTTGCATTATGAGGACACCCTGCAGCAGGCCTATTTTGCTGACTTGCCCAATTACACGCCCCACACGATACATATACTTGGCTAGCTGGAATAGTACCACCAGCGGTATAATTATTTTCATGCAACTTACCCTTGCTCGATAACGCCCGCTGTGCCGTTTTTTCATCAGCGTTCAAAACAGCCAAACACGTTACAGAAACCGATACAAACGTCAGGCCTAAAAACAACATCTTCACTAAATTCTTCATATCTACTTCCTTTTATTTAACAATAAAAACTTCCCCTAAAAAATACCACAATGAATATCCTTTTTACAAAGTCCTATATTTATTTTATAGTACCATTCTATTAAACCTTAGAAAATGGAGGATATCATGAAAAGTTTAACTCGCGCATTTATCATATCTTTGATGTTGGTACCTTACTCTACTTTCGGGCAACAAGAATTAAGAGCTCCTAATGACGGTGATAAAAGAGCCGCTCAACGGGCACAGTCAAACTATGCAGGCTTAAAAGCTGTCACCGAATCGAATCAGACAGGTGGACACAGCTGGGATCAGCACCAAGCCTATACTCAAGGCTCTTCTGGAAGCTAAGAAAAAATTCTTTGCGTTTTTTTGCAAAAAGGAGCTTTTTTGAAGCTCCTTCTTCATTTTAAGAAATCTTCACATAAATCATACTATGCGCTTTCTCTTTATCTTTTATTGCTTGCTTTACGTCTCTTGTGCAACATCATCTGTTGTTTCTCTATCTCAACAACCCTCTAAAAACCCTTGTGTGAATTTAAAAAAAGAAATTATCTTACGTACAAATGAAGGAACCTATATAAGTAAACGTTTTTCTAAACACAACGGATCCGTATCCATCCTAGACTATAACGGTTATAGAGGCCTTTTATTTGAAGGGGGCAATACGATAGAATCATTGTGCAATAAAAATGACCCGAAAGAACTGCCTTTAATAACCAATAAAATAATAACACTCGGGCTTGCCTACCCTCAGAAACCAAAGAAAATACTTATGATAGGTATGGGTGGCGGTAGTACCACACGATACATTCAGTATCATGTTGCTGATGCCATAATAACCAATATCGAAATAGACCCTGAAGTAATAAAACTTTCCGAAGAATATTTTGGGGTAAGCAACAATAAAAATTTTAAAATTATTAAGGACGACGGGGTTAAATTTTTAGAAAAATCAACTGAACAGTACGACCTTATAATCATTGATGCCTATGGCAATAATGATTCTGTTCCTTGTGCAAATGACAACTTCTATAAACAAGTCGCAAAGCATCTTTCTAGCGATGGCGTGGTTGTTCAAAATATTTTTCTCAAAAAATTCAGCTTGAAGAAAGCTATAAAAAGAATAGGAAAATCCTTCAGGTACATAGACCTATATGATGCAGGCGGAAACATTATCGTCATAGGTTATAACAGCAGAATAACCAGGGACACTATTGTTAAAAATGCCACAAGCAAACAGCGCACCTTTAATTTTAACTATGATCTCGTAGATTTATATACGTGTTTTTATAAGGGAACCATCCATCAAGGTTAAAAAGCTTTATAAAAATTCCCTTACCTCGCCTATAAGGACATTTTTATCCCTTTTCAAAAAATAGCGATACAGGGCCCTCGTCTAGGTAAATGCTCCGTAAACAAAGTGATACAGAAAAGAAAGAAACAAAAAGAAAGTTGATCAATCTTAGTGTGTTACCTAATGATTCGCCTAGCTCTCTTTAGCTTCTAAAATAATTTACAGCAGACACCATATTGCTAATTTTTTTAGCGGCAATCCCAAGATCAAAATGCTTCATCCCACAACTAGGGGATATTATAATACCATTCGGGTTTTTTGCATTTTCTTTTATTAATCTTCGGATTTGATTCCTGATACTTTCTTCTGATTCTATTGCAAAATTAGAAACGCTAACAAGACCAAACATGACCGAAGATTACAATTTGTTCGTAAAAAATTTTGTATGATTTTTGTTTGCTCTTTCTATATTAAGGAAGTCAATGTTTTCTATTGAGTCTATTTCAAAAGCATTGGGATTCAGGTAGTAAGAGTTAATATCACATTTTGTATTATGATGTTCAAGATCTTCTTTAAACGGGTTCCATAAACACATATGAACAACAAATTTTGTATCTTTCTTATCAAGCTCGACAATCTCTGTCATAATATCCTTTTTTACAGAATATAACTCGTGGGTTTCACCCATATAAAGATAATGTGGATCATCAATATGTATATATTCAACACCCAGATCAATTAGTGATTTTATCTGCTCTTTCAAAGCTACAGAGTAATCTTCTATCAACTCTACCTTACTTTTGTAGTATTCATTCTTAACTCTTTCAACAAACGTCACCGGACCAGGTAAGGTTACCTTTATTGGCTTTTTGGTAAATCTTTTAGTGTCTTCATAATCTTCATTTATAAATGTAGGATCGAGTAAAGAAATTTTATTTTTTATACAGATGTTATTATCCACACCCTCTAAAAACTGAGCAAAATAGTAAATATACGCCGATTCATAAAATGGGTGGGTGCTACCTACACTTCTAGCAAGTTCACCTTCACAGATAATGTCTAATCCCATGGAATCTTGGAATTCTGTTGATATTTTTCTATAGTTTAACAGATGCTCCTTTTCCACCTTTGATAAAGCAGTCTTAGTTTTCCATATACCAGTAAAAGGAGGGCATGATCCAGCCAAAGCTGTTTTTATTAACACGGGCGGTGTCTTTTTTTTAAATAAAGGCAAATCCACCTCCTCTTTCCTATAATTTTTGATAAGCCAGATGAAGAAAACGACCAGCCCCAAAGTAACTCTGAGCTTGTTGTTTGTCAACGAGAGAAATGAAACATCTTTAACTATCACCCTGAAAAAATTAGAAAATAGAGAGCCCCCAAAAGGAACCATGAATCAACCTTAGCATGACATTGAAAGAATTATTTCCATAAACTTTGAAAGAGAAAGCAGCCAAACACCGTTTCCCACAAGAAAATCATCATTACCCCCACAAATACTATATGCATGCGGCGCTTACAGCTTCATATATTCAAGCTTAAGCCTCCCCTATTTCTAGGCTAATGCCACATTCAATTTCAAGAAACTTATCTATCAACCAGAAATAAGAGGAACAGGGGCGCTCGAGGCTACGCCGCCAAAGTTAACTGGTGGTATAAGACACACAGCTTGACCTTCTA
>CAZQLR010000083.1:0-3881 GCA_964594205.1 uncultured Alphaproteobacteria bacterium | reverse complement strand
TAGTGATGCAGAAAACTTTAGAATCTTTTTCTAAAAAAACCTCCAGGGTTTGTGCTTCTGGAGGATTTTTTTTGCTGGTGAAGATAAAGGCTGGTTCTAAGCGTAACGAAATAGTAGGTGTGGTCGACATAAACCCGTACCAGGGGTTTGGGGCCGCCTTGTTGATCAAGGTTAAGCCTCCTCCAGAGAAAGGTAAGGCTAATGAGAAGGTCTTGGATTTATTGGCGGCTTACCTAAAATATCCATCTTCTAAGTTACGTATTGAAAGCGGTATGACACATTCTCTTAAAATTATTTGGGTGCCTAGTCTTTATCCTCAACAGTCTTAACGATTTTCACGTGTATTAGCCAAGCGCAGAGTTTTTATAACCCATGGCTCGGTACATGAAGAACTTTTTTGCCACAGGTACGTTGTTGACGAGCCCAAAACCTATTTGCCGTAGGCATGAAATGAAAGGGTTGCGTGATTCGGAAAGTTTTATCAAACCATGTGTTAAGCAGAGCATGGGCCAGACATCTGAGCGACGCATTCGTTGATATCGAGAAAGAAGAGTATATGATCCAAGGTCTATACCTAGGCGTTTTGCCTGTGCTAAGATGTTTGCAAGCTCCAGAGCATCTCTAATACCAAGATTCATACCTTGTCCGGCAACGGGGTGCATATACTGAGCTGCATCTCCAATTAGCGCAAGTCGTGACTGGAAGGCCTTTTTTGCTTTGCCTATTTCCAAAGGGAATGTTTGGGTATTATAAACTTTCTGTAGTTGACCAAGCTTTTGGGGCAAGTACTCTTTTACTAGGCCATGTAGAGTATCTGGTTCAGTTATTAATCTTTCTATGAAAGATGAATTATGGCATAAAACAAGGGCAGAAGTCGTGGACTCCCCAGAGTCATTCTTATAGGGTAAGAAGGCTACAGGGCCTTGAGGAAGGAAAGTTTCAAAAGCCGTATTATCGTGGGGAATGTTGTGCTCTAACAAAGCAACCAAAGCATTTTGATAGTAGGGTTTTCGTATGAAATCTACATTGAATAGTTGTCGTATAGTTGACATGCGGCCATCAGCAGCGATCAGGAGAGGCGCTTTAATATGAACACCATTTTTCAGAGTCACATGCTGAGCATCTGTTTTACATGCGATTGTATCTATAGCATGCCCATCTAAAATGGTTAACCCCGATAGTTTTTTTAAGCCTAAAGCGATTTGTGATCTTAAAAATGTATTATTAATTGTAAAACCAAAAGGTTGACCTATATCCTTTGTGTCGAAAATAAGCCTTGAAGCACGTTTTTTTTGATCATCCACTACGATAGCATCAATGGAAACACTCTGGTTTTTCAAAGAGCTCCATAATCCTAACTTTTGGAAGACGTCGCACGTATGGGCGGAAAGAGTTGTTGTTCTATTATCGGTATTCTTAGCATTGATTATATTGTCTAGATGCATGCGCTCAATTAAGCAAAGGCGGAAAGTTGGCTGATACTGGAGAAGCTGTGCTGCCAGAACGAAACCTACAGGTCCCGCCCCCACCAGGATAGCATCAAATTCTGAGCTGTGATCCTTTTTATTAAAAAGATCTTTATCTTGTTTCCCTTCCAAAAGAAATCCTTCTTATGAATGCGTGTATGGTACAATCTGTCTAACTATTTATCGTACCCGAGTTGAAGAGCTTGGCTATGTATATCAGCTTGAAGCTTGCTCAACGCTTTCACTTCTATTTGGCGAATGCGTTCTTTTGACACACCATGAAGGTGACCAAGTTCATCAAGGGTTTTTGGAGGATCCGTTAGGTGCCGTGCATCCAGTATTTCTCTTTCTCGTTGGTTAAGCTTTTTTATACCTTCTTGAAGCATGCTCCATCGGATGTCATGTTCTTGAGCAGAAGCGAGGGACTGTTCTTGATTATCTTGCTCGTCCATTAGCCAATCTTGCCATTCCTGGAGACCGTCGTCAGGGGAAGATGATATAGGGGCATTTAAACTGGAATCACTAGCCTGGAGTCGACGATTCATGTCGATGACGTCGGATTCAGGTACATCTAGAGTGGAAGCAATGCTTTTGATGTCGCTGGGCTTTAAATCATTATCATCGTAGGCTTGAAGGCTATTCTTCAGTCGCCGCAGGTTAAAGAACAATTTTTTCTGTGCATTCGTAGCGGTTATCTTAACCAAAGACCATGATTTTAGTACATATTCTTGTATAGAAGCTCGGATCCACCATATGGCGTAGGTGGATAACCTTGCACCTTTATTAGGGTCAAAGCGTTTGACGGCATGCATGAGTCCCATAGTCCCCTCAGAAACAAGCTCTGACATGGGAAGGCCATATCCTCGGTATCCTGCAGCAATTTTTGCCACCAGACGCAAATGCGATGTGATCAGCTGTTTGGCCGCGTTAGGGTCTCGTTTCTCTATCCACTGTTTGGCCAGTTGATATTCTTCCTTTTCTCCTAAAAGTGGAAATTTTCTTATATCATGCAAGAATTTTGTCAAACTATCGGTTGACAGAGTATCCGGCATAAGGGTATTTGCTAAGGCCATATGGTATCATTCCTTAAGTCTAAGGTATATTCAGCAAGAACACGCACCAAGGGGAATTCTAAGAAAATATGGATCGCAGGTCTAGTTGAAAAATGTAAATTTACTTATCACCCTAATCTATGAAGCTGCGTAATTTTTTGGATCTACTTGGGTGCTTCAGCTTTCGAAGGGCTTTCGCTTCTATTTGTCTAATTCGTTCTCTGGTGACTGAAAACTGTTGTCCAACCTCTTCTAACGTATGATCAGTATTCATACCAATGCCAAAACGCATGCGAAGGACACGTTCTTCACGGGGTGTAAGTGTAGAGAGTATACGTGTTGTTGTTTCTCGTAAATTAGAGTGTATAGCTGCATCGGCAGGTAAGATTGCGTTTTTATCTTCGATAAAATCGCCAAGATGGCTATCTTCTTCGTCACCAACAGGTGTTTCTAGGCTGATGGGTTCTTTGGATATCTTCAGCACTTTTCGAACTTTATCAACTGGCATAAGAAGTTTTTCTGCCAACTCTTCTGGTGTAGGTTCCCGTCCCACTTCGTGCATCATTTGACGTGAGGTTCGAACAATTTTATTGATGGTTTCTATCATATGCACGGGGATACGAATGGTGCGAGCTTGATCCGCAATAGATCTTGTTATGGCCTGGCGTATCCACCAAGTAGCATAAGTTGAAAACTTATAACCTCTTCGGTATTCAAATTTATCGACAGCTTTCATGAGGCCGATATTACCTTCTTGGATCAAGTCCAAAAATTGTAAACCACGATTGGTATATTTTTTGGCTATAGAAATAACTAACCTAAGGTTAGCCTCAATCATTTCTTTTTTTGCTTTGCTAGCTTGACGTTCACTTTTCTGTATGGAGCTTAGGCTTTCACGAAATTCGCTGATATCCATTTGTATGTGATTAGCTAAATCGGAAATTTTTTTCCGTATAGATGAGATCTCCTCAGCCTTTTCAGCAAATTTTTGCCAACCTTTTTTGTTTCTGTTGGCCTTGATCAAGTTATCGAACCAATTTGGGTCTAGTTCTGTCCCAAAGTAGTTTTTAAGAAATTCTTCGCGCTTTATTTTTGATTCTACAGCATGACGCAATAAAGTGCCTTCGAGGCTTAGAAGTTTTTTGTTAACAACGTAGGCATCTTCCAGAAATTCTTTGATGCGTTCAGGATGGTAGTTTAGCTCAATAAGTAACAAGCCAAGATCTTCGCAAAGTTTTTTATAGGCCTTTTCTATCTTTTCAGGAACTGGTTGACCGATTTGTAGATGTTCTAATCTCTGTTGTCTGTGTTTTTGCAATTTGGGGTAAGCTTTTTTTACAGCTTCGAAAATCTCTAATACACG
>CAZQLR010000082.1:0-3907 GCA_964594205.1 uncultured Alphaproteobacteria bacterium | reverse complement strand
GCATTGGACAACGTCTTACCTTCACGCTGTGCTAAAATTACTTTGCCCTTAGGCACTGTATTGGATGCTTTACCTTTAGCTTCGGTAACAATCCACTCGCCCGATGGCAAAGGAACATCGTAGATACCTACGCGTACATATTCAGAAACGATGTCACCTTCTTTTGGTAACGGAAATTCATCATTTGGGAACTGCTCATTTACATTGGCGCATCCAGCTACTAGAACCAGCAGACCCAACGACATTTTTTTCAAGGAATTTATCATGACATCTCCCTTAACAGGTTGTTTTTCAAATTGTGGTGCCGGATGTCGGACTCGAACCAACGACCTACTGATTACAAATCAGTTGCTCTACCAACTGAGCTAATCCGGCTTTGCCTTCACGTGCCTTGATACCTTGTTTTCTTTTTTCTGCCAAGCGAAAATTGCAAATTAAAGAAGAATATCATTCCGATGTGCAGCTTTTATACACCTTATAGACAATTTTCTTAATATCATCGATACCTATGTTTTTTTCACTCGACGTCGCAATAACATCCGGAAATGCTGCAGGCCGAGTCTTCAGTGCCGTTTCTGTCGACTGAGTCAACATAGCCAGCGCACCTGATTTTATTTTGTCAACTTTAGTTAAAACAACCTGATAGGGCACCGCTGATTCATCCAACATCGTCATAATATCGAGGTCATTTTTTTTTAGACCATGGCGGCTGTCCACCAGCAAAAAAACCTTATGTAACGTGGGGCGACCCCGAAGATAATCTTTCAAAAGCTCTTGCCATCTTGTCACCAAAGATAAAGGAGCTTTAGCATATCCATAACCTGGCAAATCTACCAAATAAAATTTTTCGTCTCCACAAAGTTCGAAAAAGTTAAGAGCCTGCGTACGACCAGGCGTTGACGATGTTTTCGCCAACCCCCTTTTTTTTGTCAAAGCATTAAGTAAAGAGGATTTTCCAACATTTGAACGTCCTACAAAAGCAATCTCAGATCTATCAGCAACAGGCAAATCCTGGAGTTTATGCACGCTCGTTACATACTGCCAGTCCCCTTGAAACATGTGACTCTCTCCCTATTTATGGGATTTTTTACGTTTCTTTGTTGGCTGAGAAGACTTCGCTTCTAAACGTACTTTTTCTTCTTGCTCGCTCTCTCGTTCCGCCTGCTTTGAAATAACCCACTGTTGTCCCATAGACAATATATTATTCCAGGCCCAATAAACCACCAACCCCACAGGAAAGCTTGCAAACATGAAAGTAAAAACCAAAGGCAAAACCATCATTACCTTTGCCTGAGTTGGATCACCTGGCTGGGGGCTCATTTTTTGCTGTACCAACATACTCACGCCCAATAGAAGGGGCCAAACACCAAGATGCATAAAATCAGGTGTTGTCCATGGAATTAAACCAAATAGAGTGAACAAATTTGTAGGGTCAGGCACCGACAAATCGTGTACCCACCCAAAGAATGGGGCCTGACGCATTTCAAGTGAAATAAACAATACCTTATACAACCCAAAGAACACAGGGATTTGGACTAACATAGGCATACAACCAGAAACAGGGTTCACTTTCTCTCGCTTGTAGAGTTCCATCATTTCCTGGTTAAGTTTCATTTTGTCATCACCAAAACGCTCTTGCAGCTCTTTGATCTTAGGTTGCAATGTTTTCATACGCGCCATTGCTCTATATGACTTATTCGCCAAGGGAAAGAATAATATTTTCACGAAAACCGTTAACAAAAGAATACAGATTCCCATATTGGCGATGTATCCATGCAAGAAGTTAAGCGTGTATAGCAATGGTTTCGTGATGATATAATACCAGCCGAAATCAATAGCGCGATCGAACTTAGGAACATTGATTGTCTGTTCATAACTGTCGAGTAAATTGATATCTTTAGCACCAGTATAAAAATGCAAAGTACTAGTATGTGTGGCTCCGTCTTCGATAGAAACCCGACCACCTTTAGCCGCCGTTTGATAGAGCTTCCTATCGTTAAGGCTTCCTTCTTTTACTTCCCTAAATTCATAAGAAAAAACGCTGTCTTGATCAGGTATAAGAGCCGTCAACCAATATTTGTCAGTAAAACCAACCCATCCACCTTTCGACGACTCCTGAATTTTAGCTTTAGCCATCTCATCAAAACTAACTTCTTTCAACGTATCATTCAACACACCCAGTGCCCCTACGAAGTAGGCCATGTAATCTGATCCCTTAAGACGGCTACCACCTTGAGTAACAAAAGCGTAAGGATACAAGTTTAGCACTTTACCTGACTTATTCGTAACACGATCCACAACAGTAAACATATACTTATCATCCACAGATAGTGTACGTTCAAAAACAACACCTTGCTTGTTTGTGTAGCTCAGAATTATCGGTGTGTCTGGTGTAAGCTTATCTTGCTGTGCATGCCACATTGTTTCACGATTAGGAACATCCACATCAAGTGCTTCAGACAACCAACCGGCGTTAACAAAATAGGGTGTTGCCGTATCCAAAGGATACAATAGGTCGACATCCGCACTATTTTTTTGCGTAGTCTGTTTGTACTGCTTTAAAATAAGATCATTGAGCGCAGCACCTTTCAAACTAATCGTCCCTTTTAGCGTAGGCGTTTCAACAGAGATACTTTTAGAATTTTGCTTACGATAATCTTCTTTCGATAGTGTAGATTGAACTTTCGAAGGCTTGTCGACGAGGTGATCCCGAGAAACAGTGTCTGCTGGAACATCTAAACCAGATGTTCGCTCCAAAGTTTCCACAGGTTTTTGCCCGAAGAAATGGTTATACCCAAATAAAATAGCCATGGTAAGAACAAGGGCAAGAATAAGATTCTTGCTATCATCAGAAGAATTATTTAGCACCAATATATCCTTTGTTTTTTGCTGTCATTCATGCCTTATTTCAAAATATTTTAGAAACAGTGGCCTATTTTATCTTTTTGATTTCAGATGGAGCACCAACGTCTTTGTCCCGCTGCATGTTGTACACATTTTGTCTAAATGATGCAAACTTAAAAGTAGCAGGCACAGGATCCCAACCACCTCCCCCAAAGGGTTGGCAACGAACCAAACGCCAAGAGCACAAAAGACCTGCTCGAACTGGGTCATACTTAGAAAAAGCCTCTTCTGCATAAACTGAACAACTTGGGCAGAATCGACACGCCTTCGGAAGCCACGGAGATATGGTGTATCTGTAAACCATTAAAAGAAGGAGAAACGGCATCTTTACAAGCAACTGCCATAATCTCTTTTTCTTTACCATTGCGCTACCTCTTATTCTACGCCTCATAAGCACCAATAATAACCCTTCTTTCGGCTACTATCGAATCACTTCTGTATTTTTCTGATCAGGTCCTGCTCTAAACGGTCAAAATCACACCCAACCAACTTTTTTTTGGCAATCATGACGATATCATAATCAAAGCTTGAAGAAAAATAATCAGCTGCGTGTCTTCTCAGAACAGTGCGCAATACAACACGCATACGCCTCTTAGCAAAGTTCCTTGCTACAGCATTGCCAACTTTTTTCGATGCTGTAACACCTAACCTGAAAGTAGAAACGGCCTCTCCCTCTTTTTTTTTAGCATTGCGTAAAACTTGCAACAAAAAGAGGGGACTACTGAAACAGTACCCCTTCTTAGCAACCCTCAGAAAATCGGGACGTTTCTTTAGTTTTTGGAAACCCATCGTACATGCCACCAAAACACCAAAGAGGCCTAAGCAGAAAGGCGCGCTCTACCCTTAGCTCTGCGAGCAGCAATCACACGACGACCACCCACTGTTCTCATGCGTGCCCTAAACCCGTGACGCCGTGCTCGGACCAGGCGACTTGGCTGAAATGTACGTTTCATGGAAAAGCTCCAATTCCGGTTAAATTTTGTATACGTGATACCTCTATAAT
>CAZQLR010000081.1:0-3911 GCA_964594205.1 uncultured Alphaproteobacteria bacterium | reverse complement strand
TACTTGTTCTTGTATGCAGTACATGCCTCTTTTTTTTGGTGTCTGGAGCGTTGAATTGTGGAGAGAAGTTCTTTGCTAAACCTGAATTTTATACTCTATTTTTGCTTATGTTAACAGGAAGCTTTTTTATGCTAGGAGCTACCGACTTTTTATCTCTTTATTTGTCAATGGAGCTTCAAGCCATAGCGTTATACGTTATTTTATCCCTTAAAAGGAAAGATTTAAAAACAACAGAATCGGCTGTAAAATATTTTTTACTAAACGCGACTGCTTCAGGGATTTTTTTATACGGAATAACTTTTGTCTATGGTTTTTCTGGAAGCACTAATTTTTCTGTGGTTTTTGGTGTACTAACTGCAGCGAATCAAGGGTGGAGCGATTTTAGCTTTCATCAAGATGCGTCTTTATATGTAGGTATGCTTTTCGTCCTATGTGGTCTTGCCTTTAAAATGTCATTGGTGCCTTTTCATATGTGGACACCAGATGTATACCAAGGTTCGCCTACATGGGTAACCGCCTTGTTATCAACGATTTCAAAAATAGTTTCTATTACAGTGTTAATTAGTTTATCTATGGGGCCTTTTGCTCCATTAAGTTTTATTTGGAGCAAAGTATTTCTTTGTTTCGGCATCTTGTCTATTTTTGTGGGGACACTATCGGCGTTAGTGCAACGGTCATTATTGCGATTAATAGCATTTAGCTCAATTGCCCATATGGGATTTATAGCTCTTACGTTTGCTATTGGTAATAACACAGGGTTTGAACAGACTTATGCTTATTTATTGGTTTATGCCATAACAACACTGGGGATTTTTTCTTTGCTTATAGAAAGAAGCTACAGGCTTTCCCGCAACAACAGCAATCTAAATATGCTAAAGGATTTATCCGGCGCATCGAAACATTTGCCTGGTTGGTCGTTTATGTTTGCTGTTTTTTTGATATCTATGGCTGGCCTTCCTCCTTTAGCTGGTTTCTTTGCTAAGTTTTATGTGCTTATGGTTTTGATTAATGGAGGCCTAATCGTTTGGGCTGTTGTTGCTCTGTTAATGAGTGTTGTGGGGGCATACTATTATTTAAGATTGGTAAAAATAATGTATTTTGACACAGAAGAAGAAAACTCATTGCCCCTCTATTTTTCGACTTTTGATTTTAAGACTTTTTTGTTTTTTAGAGGGCCAAGCTTTTTGTGCTTGCTATTTGTTATACTTTATGCTGTCTATCCTAACAGCCTCGTAGAGTTTGCTGCACGATTATTAGAAAACACAGTTGTGCCTTAATTTGAAATGACGAGAGAAATATTATAGGCAACCGTACATGAGTCAAAAAGATATATCATTTATTGTGCGAGTGTTTGATGAAATTCCCAGCACAAATTTGGCCGCAAAAGATCTGATAAAAAGCTTTGAATCTCAAGAACAGGCCACCTCGACTAAAACAAAGAAAATAAGCCAGAAGGAAGTACAAGTTATCCAGGCTATAAGGCAAACCAACGGCTATGGAAAGTTGGGTCGTCAATGGTATATGCAAGAAGGAGACGTTGCAGTTTCTTTTCTTTGGTTCAGACCTGAGATTAGGCTTTCCCAGGTAACTGAGCTTACGTTTGTTATGAGTATAGCTTTATCTGAAACTATAAAAGAATGGGGTGTTGAGGATACTAGAATATCTCTGAAATGGCCTAATGATGTTTTACTGGATGGAGGAAAGGTAGGAGGTTGTCTGCTTGAATTTGAGGCAGAATCTGGAAATACAGATAGTTTGCGTTACTTGATAGTTGGTATAGGTGTTAATCTAGTAGGAACGCCGTTACCTGAGAATGTAATGTTTCCAACGGCTTGTTTGAAAGATTTTGTTGAGCATGTTCCAGATAGCCGAGCTTTTGTTAAATCTTTAAGCAAAAGAATAGCTAAAAAGCTAGTTGTATGGAAAAAACAGGGTTTTGACCCAATAAGAAAACAGTGGGAAGCTAGGGCCTGGATGAAAGAAAACATTATTCGTGCTGCAATTAATGATAAAAATATCATAGAGGGAAGATTTATGGGGCTTGCTGAAGATGGAGCGCTGATCATTAGGTCTATTGAAAATGGACGTGAAGTAAAGGTATATGCGGCAGATGTATTCGGTAATGGATAATATATAAAAAAGGTTAAAACGTGTAATTCTCCGTAGTTTTGATTATATAAACTTTGGTTTAAATGTGGATGGATAGATGAAAACGAAAGTATCACCTGTAAACTTTGATAAAGGTCTTTTTTTCGTTCCTCTGGGAGGAGCTGACGAGATAGGTATGAATTTTAATCTTTATGCTTATGATGATCAATGGATAGCAGTTGATTTTGGGGTTAGTTTTTCAGACCAAGGTGGTGTGGAGGTTATTATGCCAGATCCAACCTTTATTGAAAAACGGCGTAACAAGCTTATAGGTTTAGTATTAACGCATGGTCATGAAGATCACATAGGTGCCGTTCCATATTTATGGCAAAAATTAAAATGTCCCATCTATGCAACACCTTTTACAGCCAATTTAGTTAAAAGAAAATTAAAAGATGCGGGGTTGCAAAATCAGGTAGAAGTTAATGTTATCCCTGTAAATGGTAACTTAAAGCTAGGACCATTTAGCATTGATCTTATTAATATCACACATTCTATTTTAGAACCCAATTTTTTATCAATCGGTACACCCGCTGGTATAATAGCTCATACAGGCGATTGGAAACTAGATGATGACCCCAGGTTGGGAGCGGCCACCGATTTGAATGCCATAAAAAAGCTTGGTGAACAAAATGTTTTAGCTATGGTTTGTGACTCCACAAACGTTTTTGAGCCAACAGCTTCAGGATCTGAAGGAGAGGTTTATAAAGGACTAGAAAAAATTTTTAAGACCTATACAGAGGAGCGTTTAGTTATAACCTGTTTTGCTTCCAACCTTGCGCGTGTCCATAGCATCGCTTCTTTAGCGTCAAAGTATGGTAAAAAGTGTGCTTTGGTAGGACGATCACTAGAACGCATGACAGAAGCTGCTCGTGAAACAGGATACTTGCAAGACCTACCCGAATTTGTTCCTTTAGATAAAGCAAAAAAATTGCCCAGAAATCAAATAGTTTACATAACAACTGGTTCTCAAGGAGAAAGCAGAGCTGCATTATCTAGAATTGCTCATGGCAATCACAAAGATGTGCATTTGGAAACGGGGGATGTAATTCTCTTTTCCTCTAGGCGTATTCCGGGCAATGAGAAGAAAATAAATGAGTTGCAGAACATTTTAGTGAGGCATGGTTACGAAGTTATTTTTCCTAGCAAACTTCTCAAAGATATTAAGCTTCACGTATCTGGTCACCCCTCTCAGGAGGAACTAAAAAAAGTCTACGATCTTATTCAACCTCGGATAGTGATTCCAGTACATGGTGATGCTTTGCATCTTCAAGCTCATAAGGATTTTGCTCATCTAATTGGTTTTGAAACAGTAATTGTGCCAAGTAACGGTAGTGCCATTCAGCTTTTCTCTGGTGATAAGTATAAAAAATCTAGAATTGTAGGTTTTGTTCATGCTGGAAAGCTTGTTTTAGACGGTAGAGATGTTCTACCAGAAGATAGTCTCGTTTTACGAGAACGTTACAGAATGTGGCATCATGGAACAGCTGTGGTGACTCTTGTTTTCGACGAGGATGATGAGCTATATAATGAACCACAAATAACGTTGCACGGTATTGTGAATGATGAAGATCCGTCTAGAAGTGATAGGATCTTAAATGTCGTTAAAAAAGCTATAATTTCAATGGTGGAAGATATACCTTATGCTAAACGTACTAGGGATGACTTGGTAAAAGAACTCGTGGCAGGTGCAGTGCGCCGTTCTATTAATCAGATGCTTCATAAAAAGCCCGTTACTGATGTTCACATTGTTCGTTCAGAGT
>CAZQLR010000080.1:0-3955 GCA_964594205.1 uncultured Alphaproteobacteria bacterium | reverse complement strand
TTTGTGTCCCCTTCGTCTAGAGGCCTAGGACACCGCCCTCTCAAGGCGGAAACAGGGGTTCAAATCCCCTAGGGGATGCCACTTCCTTACTTTGCTTTTGTTAGATAGTTGCCCCTTCATTTTGCGTGCGGATGGGGATTTGACTTTAGTGATGCCAAACGTTGAGGTGTGCTTTAATAAAGAACTTTACTTGCGTCGTACTGTTGTGTATTACTTTGAGTTCGTAGTGTGGAAGGTTCGGCCAGGGCTGTACCACGCCTCTTAAAAACCGAAGTATACTTTAGTGTACTGGTAAATTGTTAGGAGTTATCATGGCAAAAGAAATAGTAGGGTATATCAAGCTGCAAATACCGGCGGGTAAAGCTAACCCGTCTCCGCCTGTTGGTCCGGCTTTGGGTCAACGTGGTTTGAACATCATGGAATTTTGTAAGGCCTTTAATGCGGCAACTCAGGGAATGGAAGCTGGTATGCCGGTGCCTGTTGTTATTACAGCGTACAAAGACAGAACTTTTACTTTCGAAACAAAAACACCGCCTGCCTCTTTCCTTATTAAGAAAGCAGCTAAAATCCAAAAGGGATGTCAATCACCTGGTATTGCCAAGCCTATTGCTAAGATCAACATGGATCAAGTTCGTGAGATCGCTGAGATTAAGATGAAGGATCTTAATGCCACGGATATGGATGCGGCCTGTAAGATCATTATGGGGTCAGCCCGTTCAATGAACGTAGAAGTGGAGGCGTAAATCATGGCAAATTACGGAAAAAGATTGCGCAAAGCTGAGGAATCTGTGGATCGTGCAAAGGTATATAGCATCAAAGAAGCGGTTTCCCAGATTAAAGAGCTTGCTACGGCAAAATTTGATGAAACGTTGAACATTGCGGTGAACTTAAATCTTGATGTTCGTAAAGCTGATCAGACTGTAAGAGGAATGGTCCAGCTGCCCCATGGTACGGGTAAAAAAATGCGTGTTGCTGTTTTTGCGCGTGGTCCTAAGGCTGAAGAAGCTTCAAAGGCTGGGGCTGATGTTGTGGGTGCTGAGGACTTGATGGAAACCGTCCAAAAAGGTGAAATTGAGTTTGATCGTTGCATAGCCACGCCTGACATGATGGCGATTGTTGGCCGTTTGGGTAAGGTTTTGGGTCCTAAGGGTCTTATGCCCAACCCTAAGCTTGGTACTGTAACTATGGATGTGGCCAAGGCTGTGGAAGCTGCTAAGGGTGGTCAGGTTGAGTATCGCGCTGAGAAAGCCGGTATTGTTCATGCTGGTTTGGGTAAACTTAGCTTTTCAGGGGAAAAGCTTGTTGGCAATGTTAAGGCTTTTATGGATGCTTTGGAAAAGGCTAAGCCTTCTGGTGCGAAAGGAACGTACATTAAGAAGATTACGTTGAGTTCGACGATGGGACTTGGTTTTTCAGTAAAGTTGGATGACGAAAAATAAAACTTGCGATAAGGTGGCGCATTTGATATAAGTGGGCCATCTTTTGTCAGAGACCTCAGGTTATTATGTAATTTTCCTGGGTAGGCAGTTAAGAAAATCTTGATTGTATAGCCGCTAGGGTCTTTGTTTGTGTGAGTGTACTTAAGGAGAAGCGGCTGTGAAGCGTTCCGAAAAAGAAGACTATGTAAATCAGCTTAGAAGCGACGTTGAGTCTGCTCAGATTGTTGTGGCTGCGCGGCAGGGTGGTTTGACTGTGTCGCAGATGACAGAGCTTCGTGCAAAGATGCGTGAGGCTGGCGGAGCTGTTAAGGTTGTGAAAAACACCTTGGCGCGGCTTGCTGTGAAGGGCTCTAAGTGTGAGGGGATAGCCGAGCATTTTGTGGGCCCTGTTGTTATAGGGTATTCCCAAGATCCCGTTGCGGCAGCGAAAGTTTTTGTGAACTTTTCTGAGAAAAATGACCGGATGGAGGTCCTTGCTGGAAATTTTGGCGGGCAGGTTCTTGCTAAGAGCGGGGTTGAAGGGTTGGCTAAATTGCCATCACTTGATGAACTGCGTGGCAAGTTGGTTGGTCTTTTGGTGGCTCCGGCAACCAAGATCGCTCGGGTTGTTCAGGCACCTGGTACAGGCGTGGCGCGTGTCATCACAGCTTATGCTGAAAAATAGAGTTAATAAAGTTAGAGCTTAAAGGAGAAAAACTATGGCTGATCTAGCGAAAATCGTTGACGAACTATCTGGTCTTACAGTGATTGAGGCTGCTGAGTTGAGCAAAATGCTTGAAGAAAAGTGGGGCGTTAGTGCTGCTGCACCTGTCGCTATGGCTGCTGCTGCCGGTGGTGGTGATGCTGCTGCTGAAGAGAAAACAGAGTTTGACGTTATTTTGGCTGATGCTGGTGCCAACAAGATTTCTGTTATTAAGGAAGTTCGCGCTATCACAAGTCTTGGTCTGAAAGAAGCTAAGGACCTTGTTGAAGGGGCGCCAAAGCCAGTGAAAGAAGGTGTTGCTAAGGACGAAGCTGAAGAGTTGAAGAATAAGCTTGAGGCAGCGGGTGCTAAAGTAGAAGTTAAGTAACGGGTCTGCTCTTAGTTTAAGGGGCTATGGAATAGTGTGCCATTATTCCTTGCCCCTTCTTGGCTATCTAAAGCAGGGGTCAAGATCGCTAGTTTTTTGGTATTGATTAAGTAAGCTCATAAGGGGATGCCGTGATGCCCAAATCTTTTACTGAACGCAAACGTCTTCGTCGTAATTTTGGTTCTGTTCAGGCTGTTGCGCCTATGCCGAATTTGATCGAGGTGCAGCGCCATTCTTACGACCAGTTTTTGCAAAAAAATATTCCCGCTAAAGACAGGAAGGATACGGGGCTTCAGGCTGTTCTAAGGTCTGTTTTTCCTATTGAAGATTTTTCAGGTCGTTGTCATCTTGAGTTTATTAGCTATGATTTGGGTGATCCAAAATATAGCATTCCTGAGTGCCAACAGAGGGATATGACATATGGCGCGCCTTTGAAGGCGATGTTGCGTTTGGTTATTTGGGATGTTGATGATGCTACGGATGTTCGTTCCATACGTGACATTCGTGAACAAGAAGTTTATTTGGGTGACGTCCCCTTAATGACGGCCAATGGTACCTTTGTTATTAATGGTACCGAGCGTGTTGTTGTTTCGCAAATGCATAGGTCTCCGGGTGTGTTTTTTGACCATGACGGGGGTAAAACACACTCTTCTGGTAAATATTTGTTTGCAGCACGGGTGATTCCTTACCGTGGTTCTTGGCTTGATTTTGAGTTTGACGGCAAGGATTTACTGAATGTTCGTATTGACCGTCGTCGTAAATTGCCAGCCACGACATTTTTAATGGCTCTTGAAAGTCGTGAGACTGAAAAGCTGCGTGCTAAGGCGGCAAAAGAAGGTTTCGAGATTTCATCCGAAGAGATTTCGGGCATGAGCAGACAAGAGATTTTGGATGCTTTTTATGAGGCTGTGAATTACAAATGGACCAAAAAGGGCTGGGAAGTTCCTTTTGAGGAATGGATTTGGCGTGGTGTTAAGCTTGAAAAAAGCTTGATCGATGCAAAAAGTGGTGATGTCGTGATGAAGGCTGGCCGCAGCATGACACCACGCATGATTGCTAAAATAAAAGATGATGGTGTTAAGTCTGTTCTTGTGGATCATGAGGCTATTTACAATAGGTATCTTTCCCAGGACGTTATTAATAGTGACACTGGTGAGGTGTTGGCCGAGGCTGGTGATGAGCTTGTAGACACGTTGGTGGAGGAACTTCTTGAGGCGGGCGTTAAGGTTTTTCCGACGCTGCACATTGACCATAATCAGTATGGTCCTTATATCCGTAACACCTTGACTGCTGACAAAAATGTTTGCCGTGAAGATGCTTTGATAGATATTTTCCGTGTCATGCGTCCGGGCGAGCCACCTACAGTTGAAAGCGCGGAAGCTTTGTTTGATGGTTTGTTCTTTGATGAAAGCCGTTATGATCTTTCTGCTGTGGGGCGTGTTAAAA
>CAZQLR010000079.1:2540-4187 GCA_964594205.1 uncultured Alphaproteobacteria bacterium | reverse complement strand
GGATCTCTTATAGCTGACTTTATTAAGCCAAATGCATCTTCAGAACTGTAAGGTGATACAACCTTTAAACCTGGTACGTGTGCATACCAGCTGGCAAAACATTGCGAATGTTGTGCACCCACCCGCGACGCAGCACCATTGGGACCACGAAATACAATAGGACACCCCATTTGTCCGCCCGACATATAAAGCGTCTTAGCTGCTGAATTTATAATTTGGTCAATAGCCTGCATTGAGAAATTAAACGTCATAAATTCAACTATAGGTTTTAACCCTTTAAAAGCAGCGCCTATAGCTAAACCTGCAAAGCCTTCTTCTGTAATTGGCGTATCAATGACTCTTTTAGAACCAAACTCATCCAAAAGTCCTTGGCTTACTTTGTAGGCACCATTGTACTCAGCAACTTCTTCACCCAGCAAAAAAACATTCTGATCGCGCCGCATTTCTTGAGCCATTCCTAGCCTCAAAGCTTCGCGAACCTGCAACTCTTTAACTTCCTTCAAGAAAATCTCCTTAAATTTATGCCAATCATCAGCTAAAACTTTTTCCTCTAGCAAGCCTTATATATATCAGTGTAAAGCTGATCCAAATCAGGTTCAGGACTTTTTTTAGAAAAATCAGCCGCATCGTTGACAACAAGCTTTACTTCTTTGTCTAATGCTTTAAGTTCTTCTTCTTCAATTTTGTATTTTTTCACTAGGATATTTTTAAGAGTAGCTATCGGATCTCTTTTTTCTTTAGTGTGTTGGACCTCACCTTTATCACGATAAGTAGCAGGATCCGACATAGAGTGTCCTCGATAACGATATGTATCCATTTCTAAAATATAGGGGCCCTTACCAGAACGAACATGTTCGACAGCATCACTAGCTTTATCATATACCTCAATTACATCCATGCCTTCTATACTTTTACCAGGTATTTTCCATGGCTTTCCCCGCTCATAAAAGTTATCACTTGCGCTGTGGCGATGTTCAGCTGTTCCCATACTATAACGATTGTTTTCAATAACAAAAACAACCGGCAGCTTCCATAAAGAGGCCATGTTATAGGCTTCGTAAACTTGCCCCTGATTAGCTGCACCTTCTCCCATGTAAGCAAAGCAAATACCACCATCCTCTGTATACTTATGAGCAAAAGCAAGACCAGCACCCAAGGGTATCTGAGCACCCACAATACCATGACCACCGTAAAAGTTTTTTTCACGACTAAACATGTGCATAGAACCACCTTTACCCTTGGAGCAGCCTCCTGTGCGACCAGTTAATTCAGCCATAATTTCTTTAGCACCCATCCCACATGCCAACATGTGACCATGGTCTCTATACGCCGTAATAACGCTATCTTGAGGAGCAGCCAGCGCCTGAAGACCAACAACCACAGCCTCTTGACCTATATACAAATGGCAAAAACCAGCTATTAAGCCCATACCGTATAGTTGTCCTGATTTTTCCTCAAAACGACGTATAATAAGCATGTCCCTATAAGCTTTTAGCAGGTCCAAACCGCCATGCTGAGGTTTTATGGCTGCAGCTGAAGACACCATAGAAAGCTGTCCTTATTTTGTTACCCGGGAAGTATATCAAACTACTCTTCATATGGCCAACACCATATACGAAATCAAAAAAATGGCAATCTGTGTTTTTA
>CAZQLR010000079.1:0-2440 GCA_964594205.1 uncultured Alphaproteobacteria bacterium | reverse complement strand
CATCCTACTGACTTTGACATGCTTATACTCATTGGAGGCCCTCAAAGCGTCATCAAAATAGAGGATTATCCCTTTCTGTTAGATGAAATTGATTGCTTAAAAGAAACTGTTGAAGCAGGCAAACACGTTATAGGTTTTTGCTTGGGCGCCCAATTAATGGGTTCAGCCTTTGGTGCCACTGCAGAAAAAAGCCCTCATAAAGAAATTGGTGTTTTTCCTATTACGTTTGAAGATACTTATTTGCAAGATCCTATTTTCTACGACTGGCCTAAAACTATACCCGCCATTCATTGGCATGGTGATATGCCTGGCTTGCCAAAATCAGCCACCCTACTAGCGAAAAGCCAAGGATGTCCAAGGCAAATTATTCGCTTTGCTCCCCGAGCTTATGGCTTGCAATGCCATTTAGAATTCACGCTGAATAACATAAGAAATCTTATAAAGGCCTTCCCAGAAGAGCTCAGCAACACAATACTGCCCTATGTTCAAGAGAAAAAAGATTTTGAGCAAGAAAATTTTAATATTATCAATGAACTACTTTTTATTCTTCTTGACAGGTTTTCCTCTCTATAGTGTTTATACAAGACACTAGACAGGCTTCCTGTTTTTAAGAAGATTAATCACCTACGTCCTTCAAATTGACATCAAAAAATAAAGCAACAGTCCCCACATCTATAGGACCAACATGACGAGAAATCTCTTGGCAGTTCCCATCTAGCTTTATGGTAGTCGGCAGCCCTTTGACAGAAAAATGTTTCATAAGATCACCTGTTTTGTCTTGGAAAAAATCAAGAGTTCCATATCTTCTATCTTCAACATACTGCCGAACAAGCTCTTTATTTGTATCGCTCGCAACGAAAACCACATGAACATGTTTGCGTGCCAACCCTACTAAAACAGGCATATCTTGACGACAGACTGGGCACCAGGTTGCCCAAAAATTAAGATAAGTATACTTTCCGTGGCTAGCAGCACACAAGCTTTTCAAAGAGACTCTTCCACTATCAGGCCCCAACGTTTCAGCATAAAAACCTTCTGCATCTTGTTTTGAAGGCTTAAAGACGCTATATCCAATAACAGTAAGACCCAAAACAGCAAGAATACCAATAACTACTAAGGAACGGCTTTTCATGGAAACAGCATCTACTTTCTTTAAGAAATTTTTACCCTTAACCGTGGTAGTTCTAGCAGTTTTACCTGGATGTGGCAAGATAGGCACCTTAGAATCACCTGACGGAGGCAACGATACAGCCTTTCCTGCTTCTTACCCTAAACCATCCGACGAAGAGCTCGAGGAGAATAACCTCGCCGTTGAAGTCATAAAGAAGAATAGGCAAAACATAGAAACATCGATTGCGAACTCTTGATCCCGAGCATACAATGGTGTAGTTTTCAGCCGGTAGAGTTGACAAATCAAACTCAGTTGCGTGAAAACTCTATGTTAGGAGAGGTGCCGGAGCGGTTGAACGGGGCGGTCTCGAAAACCGTTGTGCTCTAACGGGTACCGTGGGTTCGAATCCCACCCTCTCCGCCATTGATCTAAAACTTGCAAAAAAGTTAGCTCGGATCGTTGAAAGTCTATCTTTTATAAAGTTTTTAAATCCGGATACATCCTTATCTCGCGCACATTTGTTGCCTTTATATTCAACCCTTTATTCTTATCAAGAAAATTAGTGTCGAGAATTATGTGACAGGGTTGGGCACAATCATGTGGGAAAACAAGCATACTCTCTGTTTGGCATATTCTATTGCTTTTTCCGCACTTTTGCCACGGTGAAGTGAAATGAATATGACCAATTTGGTCGTTAACTTTTTCTGGTACTATCATAAAAAAAGTTTTTTTAAGTTCCCGTGGACACATCTCAATAGATACAATACCATCAGGAGGTAGTGTGTAGACAGCTTTATCGTTTACATCCATTCTTAAAGAAACATACGAAACATCCCCACCCTGACCATCACTCCCTTTTTTTACGGCCAACGTTTCGTTCTGAGTTTCCTCTAACATTCTTAGAAACTCACTTCTCCCCATAGTGAACGTTTTTTGTGAATGTGTTCCTGGTTTACACACAATATCTAGCCCCCACAAAGAATCATCTGAAAGACTACTCTTATGAGGCGATAAACCCGCGTACTCTTCAGGGGCGCTATTTGTTGAAAAATCTAGACCAAAATACTTACCCCCCTCACAAAACGATGTAACTTTTACAAGGTAAGCTGTAACACCAATAATCTTTAAACCGTATCTTAACACACCGTACACCTTAATATTTTCCATTAAACTTATTGTTTTCTGTATAGCAAACCCCACTTAAAAATACTCCTAAAAAATGAGCCATTTTTATTTTTATGAAAATTAGCACCTACGTATAAAAATATTCACTGTTTTTCTGGTTGTTTTTGTTGATTTAGCCTGAGGTTACTGATATAAGTTAACGGT
>CAZQLR010000078.1:0-4320 GCA_964594205.1 uncultured Alphaproteobacteria bacterium | reverse complement strand
ACTTAGCTGTTCTAATGCACACGTATGGCCGCAGTAAACAGATAAGAATACGCGCTGAGCAACTTCACCCTTAATATAGAGAAAGCGATAAACCATATCTTCCTGTGGACTATGTTCACGCATACACTGTAGAGTTTTTTCTTGATTAGTAGAATACCAATACTTAAAAAAAAGACAGGGCATTCCCCCCCCTTCTAATGTAATCCTTAGTATACGATCTATGTAAGAAAAAGGTTTACAGGGGTCACACACTGGTGACTGCAAGAACTCCTTAAGAAATAAACCTTCATCAACAATTGGTCTAGCTTCTAGCTGTTCATCCGAGACCCTTAACCCTCTAATATTACTAAAAAAATGCATCCCCACTCTTTGCAGATCAAGGTGCTCCCCATCGCCATACTCAAAAGCTCGTCGAGCGTAAAGTATTAAATTCTTGTCGTCTACCATTGTTCGCTTATTTGCCGATATTGCAACACCATCCACAGGCAATGCACTTAAGAAATTTCCAAGCACTGTTGCTTCAAAACCTCCCCCAGAGAAATCCGAAAAAACTTCAAAAACTTCCCTCGGTGATAAAAGACCCTCCAGGACATCAAGCACAGCTAAACGTTCATATCTACCTGTAAAAACGAATGGCTTCTTTTTTATATCTGGGTATGTCGCAGAAGGTAAGAGTGAGGGATCAGAGCGGTACCTCCAAAGAGTTACTTTTAAAAATTCACCCGCTATATTACGCATCGGTTCCACCGACCCCACACGATGAAACTTTAAGGATTCAACCTGATCAGAAGAAATATTCTCTTTCACCTTCTGACGATAGAAGTCAAAAGATGTATTTTCAAATCTATCAAAACTCTCTGCCCTAGCATCGATCACCCCAAACCATAAGCAAGACAGGGTAACCAAACAAGTTGTATAAAAAAAGGTTATAATAAACATAACTTGCCTCAACACCGTGAATGAAATACAGTTTCTTAAAGCTAAAAAATTTAGATGAAGGGTTAACATCTGCTATTTGAATAAATAGACAGACTAAACGCAAAAATATGGCCACCCTTACCCTCAAGTTGGCTGGCTAATAACAGTAGTAAAACTTTTAACAATGACTTGGCAAGTTTTTTATGGAGAAAACACCCTCTAAAGTAGCCTTAATTATCCTAGATGGCTGGGGAATAGCGCCAGACAGTAGTAGTAACGCTATTTCGCAATCCTCCACACCTGTATGGGACAACTTACTTGCGACACAACCGCATACCACCCTTGATGCTTCAGAAAATCATGTGGGCCTCCCTCAACATCAAATGGGAAACTCTGAAGTAGGCCATATGACCATTGGGGGAGGGCGCATTTTTCAACAAGATCTAGACCGCATCAACGATGCTATAAAAACGAATGCTTTAAGCACAAAACCCCAATTTTTGCGTTTTTTAAAATCGATGAAAGAGGATGGTGGTTTCTGTCACATGATGGGCCTTTTTTCTTCAGGTGGCATCCACAGCCACAAAGATCATTTGTTGGCATTATTAAGTACAATTTCTGAGAATAAAATACCCATATGGCTACACTTGTTCTTAGATGGTAGAGATACAACTCCACAAAGTGCTCTCGGTTACATAAAAGACTTACAAAAGAATCTCCCCTCGAATGCCAACATAGCCACACTGAGTGGACGATATTACGGGATGGATAGAGATAACCGATGGGACCGTATAGCCAAAAGCTACGATGCCATAACCAGAGGTCACGGTACCTTAATATCAGATCCTCTTGAATATATACATCAATGCTACAACGAAAAAATTACCGATGAATTTATACCTCCAGCGGTTTTGAAGGGCTATTCTGGCATCCAAGAAAAAGATGGTCTTTTGTGTTTTAATTTCCGTTCTGATCGTGTTCGCCAAATCTTGACCTCCCTTTTAGATAAAACTTTTAACAAGTTCACAACGTCTGATAACAAACCTTTTGACAAAGCTTTGGGTATGACTTCTTATGGCAAAGCTCTGGATCCCTATATCTCTCCACTTTTGGAAGAACAAAAAGTTGAAAACTCTCTGGGAGAAGTTATAGCACAGGTTGGTAAAAAACAATTCCGTCTTGCTGAAACAGAAAAATATGCCCACGTTACTTTCTTTTTAAATGGTGGACGAGATGAACCATTTGCAGGAGAAGAGCGCCACCTCGTTCCCTCTCCCAAGGTAGCTACTTACGATATCCAGCCGCAGATGGCTGCTCCAGAAGTAACGGATGTTTTAATTAAAACCATGGAACAAGAACGTTACGACCTAATCATCGTTAACTATGCAAATGCTGATATGGTTGGACATACAGGCAATATGAACGCTGCCATAAAAGCTGTTGAATCTATAGACAGCTGTCTAGGCCTTGCCATCACGGCGGCACAACAGCACGGTTATACTGTTCTTATAACGGCAGACCATGGTAATGTCGAAAAAATGGTTAATGACAAAACCAATAAACCACACACAGCACACACATGCAATAAAGTCCCTCTGATTTACGTAACGAAAAACAGCAAAAAGATCCACCTGAAAACTGGAACATTAGCTGATATAGCTCCCACAATTCTAGATATTCTAGATATTACACAACCAGATGAGATGACAGGAAAAACACTCCTTACATAATCTCCACAAAAAGCTCTTGGTAGGCCTGTAAAGGTGTTATATCACGACGTTTTAGCTTCCTTTCAAGAACTAAAAATTTGGCAAGCAACGTATGTGTTTTCGATCTACTCCATCTGGAAGCACCCACTATTAATCGCTGATTAATATGTGGTGGTAACATGGGTTTTAAGCTATAAACAGCGCGATCGACAGACACACCTTGACGTACAATATCATGTAGCTCCGCAAGTTTCCCAAAGCTATGCCCTAAAAAAAGTAATACTTGAATAAGGTTTTCATGCTGCAAGGATTCTAATTTTAAAGCAGCTTTATCCACATCTTTGCGCATAAAAGCATCGATAAATTCGTCCTGATCCGGCTGAAATAACGTTGTACACAACCAAATATGACGGAGCGTTATTTTCTTGTCATGGTCACATTCAGCTAACCATTTTATTTTTTGTAAAGTCAGCTCCAATGCCTCAGTGTTCCATTCCAGCTGTTCTCCCAATGTCGTCAATACCTCGTCTTCCACAACCAAACCAATTTTATGATTTAGGCATTGTGCCATGGACAAAAAACCACTTCTATCCGGCTCATAGGAAGCCACAATCCCTAAGTCTTTAGATTTTTCAAAATATTCTCGTAAAAGAGATTTTTTTGATAGTCGTGTTCCACAAAGAAAAACTGGAACCTCCTTAAAAAAATCTATAGCTGACACCAGAACGTCTAGAAGTTTATCCGTTGGCTGAGTAATAATAACAACATATTTTTCTGCTTTACCGAAAAGATCAACGTCACCACCTTTCAATCTAAAAAGCGCATGAGGTAACTTCAACATGTCCTGATTTTTCAGTACTTTTGTTTTATAATTGGAATAAGCATACGCAGCATATTTCTGAGTTTTTCTAACTATCTGCTCAAGGTCATTACCATAAAATAACAGACTCTTTGGTATAAACATTGCCGGACTATAAGCTGCTTTCCAAAGCTTTTGCCAAGTAAGCTTCATCTACAAACCCTCATACCAGTGTCAATATCGATACAACTCTTACAAAATAAAAAACTGGCGTTTGTTATACTCGGTTGAATAATCATATATTGAGCAGCATATGTATTAAACCCAAAAAATAGCTCCTCCCACATCAATGGCGAGAAGAGCTAATACTCCTAATTAAATTGTGTCAGCGACGGGACCCTAAAAGGCGCAAAAGCATAAGAAACAAATTAATAAAATCTAAATACAAGCTCAAAGCACCTAGGACAGCTTTTTTACCAGCCACCTCATGGCTATCACCTTCATGGTAAAGTTCCTTAATTTTCTGGGTATCATAAGCCGTTAAACCTGTAAAAATAAAAACGCCTATCAACGAAATACCAAAGCTCACAGCACTACTATGCATGAAAAGGTTAACAATGCTTGCAAGCACTATCCCCATAAGCCCCATAAACAAAAACGATCCCCAACTCGTCAAATCTTTACGAGTCGTATAGCCATATATGCTCATACTAGCAAATAGCCCAGCTGTTATAAAAAATACACGGGCAATACTTTCACCTGTATAGGCCACAAAAATTGAGGATAAACTGAGTCCCATAAGAGCTGCATAAACCCAAAACACAATCTGCGCCGTCGAACTGGTCATATGATTTATACGCGCGCTTAAGTAAAATACCATAGCTATGGGCGCCA
>CAZQLR010000077.1:1178-4455 GCA_964594205.1 uncultured Alphaproteobacteria bacterium | reverse complement strand
GCTTGATGATACCACATATTACTTAGTGCTTCCTACAGTGAATACAGGAAACAAACCCTACGTACATGTACCACTTTAGTTTTGAAAATTGTTTGAAATTCTGGTACAAGGTATGCTGATAGGCTAAAGCAACCTTTTAGCGACTTTATTCCTTTTTTCAGTACTTTTTGGGTTGCTTTGCGGAAGATAATAGCAACTAAGGGTGTCACGCATGTTTGTGTTTTTAATGGTCCTACAGGGGATCATCGCATTATCGTTAATTGGTGTCGTTTTATTACAAAAAAGCGACGGTAGTGGCATTTCAGGCTTAGGTGGTTCAGGTAACCCTTCTAGTTTTATGTCAGCACGCGGCACAGCCAATCTTCTAACCCGGGCAACAGGCATTCTAGCCGGTGCTTTCATGCTCATTTGCTTAAGCCTCGCCGCTTTAGTGGGGAAAGATACAGAAACCAAAGCTGTTATGGCAGATTTAGAAAAAACACCATCTCTAGAAGCAAAAGCAGAGACACCACACAACAAAAAAACTGAAGAGCCAAGCATACCGGATGTACCAGCGGCTTAAGGAGGCTATGTTACAAGCTTCCTCCAGGTGCCTTCTATAGGAAAGACAAATGGAAAAAACTAAGTGACTTTTATGAACTCTACCAAATATATTTTTGTGACCGGCGGTGTTGTTTCTTCTTTAGGGAAGGGGCTAGCCGCCGCTTCTTTAGCCTCTTTATTACAGGCTCGGGGCTTCAAAGTTCGACTACGCAAGCTTGATCCTTATCTCAACGTTGATCCCGGCACCATGAGTCCTTATCAACATGGCGAAGTGTACGTAACCAACGATGGTGCAGAAACTGATCTTGATTTGGGTCACTATGAGCGTTTCACAGGTGTATCCACGCGGCAATCTGATAATACAACAACAGGACGTTTATATTCCAACGTCATCGCTAAAGAGCGTCGTGGCGATTATTTGGGAGCCACTGTACAGGTTATTCCTCATATAACAGATGCCATTAAAGAGTTTGCTCTGGCTGAGCCTGATGTTGATGGCGAACCTGCAGATTTTATCTTTATTGAAATCGGCGGCACTGTCGGTGACATAGAAAGCTTACCTTTCCTTGAGGCTATTCGCCAGCTAGGTAATGAACTTGGCTCCGAAAGGTCGCTTTTCTTACATTTGACTCTTGTGCCTTATATCGCCACAGCAGGAGAACTGAAAACAAAACCTTCTCAGCACTCTGTGAAAGATTTACAAAATGTAGGCATTCAGCCCGATATTCTTTTGACACGCTGTGATAGAGAGCTTTCTGCTGATCTCAAGAAAAAGCTGGCACTTTTTTGTAATGTGAAAGAATCCTGTGTTATCCAGGCATTAGATGTAAAATCCATCTATGAAGTCCCATTGCGTTATCACCTCGAAGGCCTCGACACCCAAGTTCTAAAACACTTTCACATATCTGCGGATAGCCACCCTATCAACCTAGCTCCTTGGGAAGGTATACTCAAAACCGTAAAAGAGCCCCATCATGAAGTAACTATTGGCGTAGTAGGCAAATATGTTGGGCTTGCTGATGCTTATAAATCACTAACAGAAGCGCTTATACACGGTGGATTTCCACATAACACCAAAGTTAATATTGAGTGGATAGATGCTTCTAAATTCCAAGAAAATCCGGCCCTCATAGATGCGCAACTTGGAGCTGTTGATGGTATATTAGTTCCAGGAGGTTTTGGTGAACGAGGCGCTGAGGGAAAGATTATGGCGATCCAATATGCCCGTGAAAATAATGTTCCCTTCTTTGGCATTTGTTATGGGTTACAACTTTCTGTTATTGAAACAGCGCGTCATTTGGCAGGACTTTCAGGAGCAGGCTCTAGTGAATATGGTGACCCCGATCAACTTCTCGTTGGTTTAATGACCGAGTGGGACGAGAACGGAAAAAAAGTCGAGCGCGATGCTACTGCTGATCTTGGAGGTACGTTGCGCTTGGGCTCCTTTCCTTGTGAGCTGTCCCCAGGCACAAAAGCTCATGAAATCTATAACCAGCCAACCATTCATGAACGCCATCGTCATCGTTACGAAGTTAACGTTCACTACAAAGACCAACTGGAAAAAGCAGGTATGCTTTTTTCTGGCATGTCACCAGATGGGCAGTTGCCAGAAATCATAGAAAGGCCTGATCATCCCTGGTTTGTAACAGTACAGTTTCATCCCGAATTTGGCTCACAACCATTGAAACCTCATCCGTTGTTCCAATCCTTCATAAAGGCAGCCTTAGACCATGCACACGATAAACAATCAAAATAAAACCGTATCTGTTGGCTCGGTTACCATAGCTAATGATCGTCCCTTTGCTCTTTTAGCAGGCCCTTGTGCTATGGAAAGTCGCGACCATGCGATGGAAATGGCAGATGCTATCAAAACCATCACAGATAAGCTTGGCATAGGCTTTGTTTATAAATCATCTTTTGATAAAGCCAATAGAACTTCTGCTAGTGCACGCCGTGGCCTTGGCATGAGCAAAGCTCTCGATATTTTTGCAGAAATAAAAGAATCCCTGAATTGCCCCGTTATGACAGACGTACATTCAGCTGAGCAATGCTCACCTGTTGCTGAGATCGTCGACGTATTACAAATACCTGCCTTTTTATGCCGACAAACTGATTTATTGCAAGCTGCAGCAGAAACAAAACGACCCTTGAATGTGAAAAAAGGACAATTTTTAGCCCCCTGGGATATGAAAAATGTTGTAGATAAGATTCACCATTTTGGTAATCACCAAGCCATGGTTTGTGAACGTGGTGTAAGCTTCGGTTATAACACACTTATTTCTGATATGCGAAGTCTTCCAATTATGGCACATCAGACAGGATGCCCTGTTGTTTTTGATGCTACTCACTCTGTTCAACAACCGGGCGGACAGGGCACATCAAGTGGTGGCCAGAGAGAGTTTGTTCCTGTACTTGCCAGGGCTGCCGTAGCCGTCGGTGTGGCTGCTGTTTTCATGGAAGTTCATGAAAACCCTGATGTTGCACCAAGCGATGGCCCCAATATGGTAAAGCTTCACGAACTGGAAAGTTTACTTTGTACACTCAAAGCTATTGATGTTATAGCCAAAGATAGACCTGTCAATCTTGTGCCATGACGTAGAAAACGTTAACAAGCATGTTGCTAGGAGACATAAACCGTGACAGCCATTGTTGATATTAAAACCCGTGAAATCCTTGACAGCCGTGGAAACCCCACAGTTGAAGCTGACGTCTTGCTAGAAGATGGATCTTTCGG
>CAZQLR010000077.1:0-1078 GCA_964594205.1 uncultured Alphaproteobacteria bacterium | reverse complement strand
CTCACAAGAAATGCCATTGTACGCCTATCTTGGTGGATCTATGGCTAATCTTCTGCCTATACCTATGATGAACATCATTAACGGTGGGGCCCACGCCCATAATGGTCTTGATATACAAGAAATCATGATCGTTCCCGTCGGTGCCAGCGATATACAAAAAGCCATACGCTGGGGAGCAGAGGTTTATTATATACTTAAGGGCATCTTAAAAAACAAGGGGTTTAGTACAGATATTGGTGATGAAGGTGGCTTTGCACCAATGCTTAGATCTATCAGAGAAGCCCTAGACATTCTCTCAGAAGCTGTAACAAAGGCCGGCCTTTCGTTGGGAAAAGATATATGTTTTGCCCTAGATGTAGCAGCTACCGAACTTTATAAGAACGGCCTTTATAACCTGGGAAAAGAAAACCTAAAACTAGACTCAGCTGATCTTTGTTCATATTACGCAACCCTCATTGATGAATATCCCCTTGTTTCTATTGAAGATGGAATGGCAGAAGATGACTGGGATGGCTGGCAGCGCTTAAATACGTTACTTGGCGAAAAAATTCAAATTGTAGGTGACGACCTATTTGTTACGAATTATCATCGTTTATCTAAGGGCATCGAGATGAATGCCGCCAACGCTATCTTAATCAAGCCCAATCAAGTAGGAACACTAACTGAAACTTGGGACACTGTGCAACTGGCTAATGACACTGGTATGGCTAGCATTATATCCCATCGATCTGGAGAAACTGAAGACACAACTATTGCTGATCTTGCTGTCGCTCTAGGTTGCGGACAAATAAAAACCGGGGCTCCCTGTCGTACAGATCGTACAGCAAAATATAATAGACTTATGCGTATTAGTGAAGAACTTGAAAAAGGTGGATATTTAAACCCTTTTAAAATCGCTGCTGACTTAACACTATGAAACATCCTACCCTCCACCACTTGAAAAAAATTATTTGGCCAGTCCTTATGATTTTGGTGATGGTTTACTTGGTGTATCATTTTTTACAAGGCCATTATGGACTCCTTTCCTGGCAAAAATTAAAAAAGTCTCATAAAGAAGTAAGTATAAAGACGGAACAAC
>CAZQLR010000076.1:0-4561 GCA_964594205.1 uncultured Alphaproteobacteria bacterium | reverse complement strand
CTTATTTTGCGTTTACGATCCATGCTAGGAGAACGCAATGACCACGAACGACAACAAGCAGATAGTCGATCAGCCGGCACTACCGAGCATATACGCAATGATAAAGTTGTAGTGCTAGATATCAAACACCGAAAAAAACAGACACACGAAGAAAATACTGATGAGAATACGCCCGATCAACAGGATGAAAACATAGAATCTTATTGCCTAGAGGAATGCTATGATGAGGCCAAAAGTTTTGCCATACGTTTTAAAACTTTTTCCTTCTCTGCTTTTATGAAGGGTGCAGAGCAAGCTTTCGACATGATTCTTTCCGCCTATGCGAAAGGGGACATTGCCGCTCTTAAACGGCTCCTCAATAAGAATATGCTCAAAACCTTTGATGAAGGCATCAAAAATAATAAAAAGAAAAAACTCAAGTTAGAGTTTTCTTTGGTACGTGTAGAGGGAAAAGTAATATCCATTCATGTTGATAAGAATGTTGCCCGCCTAGAAGTCTTATTTTCCTCTGAGCAAGTCAATGTCATCCACAACCCCAACGGCGACGTGTTAGATGGAGATCCCAAAAATGCGGACCTATGTGAAGATACTTGGATCTTTGAACGCAATATGAATAGCCAAAGCCCTGCGTGGCTCTTAGTAGAAACAAAATAGCCCTGTGTAAACAAGAATTTTTCATGGTTGATTAGCATTGACTTTTTCCCCGTATAACGATACACATTCAAATATCCTAGGGCGGAGTAGCTCAGCTGGTTAGAGCAGCGGAATCATAATCCGCGTGTCGGGGGTTCGAGTCCCTCCTCCGCTACCAAAACCCTCACAACTTAATGTTTTTCATCTTCTGTAGCTTCACCGTCACATGATGACCATGAATCATGTGCTTGCTTATATGTTTCAAAAATTTACCCAGATTATATACACTATGCTACGATAATGAAAATATGGTAGCATTGAGGATAGGTAGAATGAAAGGTAGGTACCTCATGTCACGATTATACGCTTTGGTTCTTTTTTTAGTGATGACAACCCTAAGCTCCGACTTATCTTATGCCTATAGCAAGGACCAATGCAGCAATAACGAAAACCTTGCGGGAAATTGCTGCCAATACACCGAGTTTCAAAATAGACCAGACTGCCAGTAAGACGTTGCCTAAAAACTAGCAGCATCCTGTTTAAGCGTTTTTGCAGCCGCTCTGGCCTGATCGGTTACATTTTCACCAGATAGCATACGAGCAATTTCTTCTTCGCTGTTGTTTGCATCTAAACTTGTAACACAAGTTGTAACATCGTTGTTATTAGATGATTTGACCACCTTGAAGTGTCTATGTCCCCAAGACGCAACCTGGGGTGAATGCGTTACGCACAAAACCTGAGTATTTTGACTAAGTACATGGAGGCGCCCACCTATAGCTGTTGCCACTGCACCGCCAACACCACTATCAATTTCATCAAAAATCAATGCTGTACGATCATTCTGACCAGCTAAAGCAACTTTAAGCGCCAACATAAATCGTGAACGCTCCCCGCCTGAGGCAATCTGCCTTAACGGACCGAAAACACTGCCATTAGGCGCAACGACAAAACTCACGCTTTCCTTACCCTGTGCTGACCAACCAGCTTCATCATTCTCCCTAAACTCCACCTTAAATGTAGCTCTATCCATTTTCAAAGGCCCCAGTTCTTTTTTTACGGCTATTTCAAGTTTTTGTGCGGTTTCATGACGCGCCTTTGTGAGCCTAGACGCCTGAATTTCATAGCTTTCTTTAGCTTCACAACACTCCTTTTCTAATTTGATTAAATTCTCCTGACGGTTGTCCAGATCTTGGAATTCCTGACATAGCTTTTCATAAATTTGAGCCAAATCTTCCACACCACAGTGATGCTTGCGTGCCGTATTTTTAAAAAGGCTAAGCTGTGACTCTATGCTATCCAAAGATTTTGGGTCTACTTCAATGCTCTCCAAAAATCCCCCCAACCCATGGCAAGTTTCTTGTACATGTATAAGGGCAGATTGTAGACTCTCCAAAGTATCCCTCAAACGATCATCATACGATGCGACGCCCTCACATGCTTTTAGTGCTTCTGACAAATTTGTTTCAGCATTAGTAGGATTATAAGACAAATTACCTAAGGCTAGTTGCAAAGCCTCTCGTATTTTTTCTCCATGAGCAAGTCTATCACGTTGTTTGAGTAGATGCTGATACCCGCCTGGCTGTAAATCTAAGCCGCCCAGTTCTTCTAAATAGTGCTCCAAAAGAATTTTTCGCTCCCGACCTGAGTCATTCAGCAGTTTTTTATACTTTTCCTTTAGAACTTGCCAATTTTCATAAGCAGTAAGGGTTGATCTTAAAGCTACCTCATGGCCCCCGAAACAATCCAAAAACTGCCTATGCTCTTTGGGTTCTAAAAGCTTATCAAACTGGCCATGTACTTCTACCAACTGCGCTGATAATTTGCGCAAAAATCCCACCGTCACAGGCTGATCATTAACAAAAGCCCTACTTATCCCCTCCTTTGACAATGTCCTTTTCAAATACAAAGCATCATCGCCCTGCTCATAAACACCGGCCTCTTTCAATAACATCAAAAGATCTTGGTTTTTGGGAATATCAAACTCTGCTACGACTATTCCTTTTTCTTCTCCCTGACGAACCAGATGCATTTCCGCACGTGAGCCCAAGGCAAGGCTTAAAGCGTCAAGTAAAATCGATTTGCCTGCCCCTGTTTCACCTGTAAAAACGGAAAAACCAGGCCCAAACTCAAGAAGCAGATTATCAATAAGAACAATGTTTCTTATGCAAAGCGCGCGGAGCAAAACACCACAACCCTATTATTAATACCCATCAGGGAATACGAAAAACTTAGTTTACTATCCTTCTCCTGAAGCCTTCTTAGCTTCTGAGAGGACACCAAATCCCCCATAGTCCTTGACTTTAGCATATTTTTTTAAGAGCTCATAGGCCTCTTTATACCAAAAAGAATCCCTAAAATTATGTCCCAAAATAGCCGACGTCATGTGAGCTTCCTCTAACATACCTAACCCTAAATAACACTCTACCAGGCGGTACAATGCTTCAGGTACATGATTCGTCTTTTCGTATCTCGTGATAACATTTTTAAAACGATTCATAGCCGCCAAATTATCCCACGTATGCTGATAATAGCGACCTATAACCATTTCATGACCAGCCAGATGGTCAACAACAAGATCAAGCTTTATCTTTGCATCCCTGGCATACTTTGATTTAGGATATTTTTGGATTATTTCCTGAAGTGATTCTTTAGCCTTCCGCGTATAACGCTGATCCCTATCTACCGTAGGAATTTGCTCATAGTAACAAAGAGCTACAAGATAATGAGCATAGGCAACATCATCGTGACCTGGATGGAGCTGCATAAAAATATCTAAGTTATCAATGGCCTCATCGTATTTTTGTGCCTCAAAATAAGAAAAAGCCGACATAAGCTGCGCTTTGCTAGCCCAAGGAGAGTACGGGTGCTGACGATCTACCTCATTAAATTCTTTGGCCGCTAGGGTATAGTCCCCTCTGGTCAAAAGATCATGAGCTGCATTATAAATTTCTGCAGCAGATCGCTCTTTGTATGTATCTTTTTCTGATGCACAACCTGTCATCAAAACCGCAAAAGCACAAACAATGTATTTTTTGGAAAAAAACTTTCTCATCAAATAAAACATAGTACCCTTTATCACTTCCGTATATGTTGCCCCTGTCGTTATAAACTGCTTCCCATCAACGCGCAAGAGCGCCATTGCAGATCATTATCCCTAGCAAGAATCTCACCCTTACTAAGCATCTTATTTTTTTGAAAATCTCCATCTGTTGTGCACCCAAAACCATTGACCAGGGTTATCCATAACCCACTGCCCCATACTATCATTTATAGCTTGGGTCAACTGGCGTACCGAATTGAAATTCCTGGTATGGAAAGGTTCACAAACTTCAAAAATAAAATGGCAACCTTTCTTACGTATTATCCGAATAGGATACAATGGCAATTTAAACCTTAACGCTAAACTAGCCATGGCTGAAGCCGTCATCGCGGAATGCCCCAAAAAATTAACATCGATTCCGTCATTCATTTTTTGATCTAAAAGCATCCCAACATTCTCACTCTGACGCAAAGCCTTCAAGCACGCTTTCGCACCTTGAGAACCTTTAGGATGGCATGTTACTAAAGAGTTTGCATACCCTCTTGCCCTATACAACAATCTTTCAATAAAGGGGTTATTGATCTTCCTGTAAACTAAGTGTAACGGTGTAGGAACAAAACCTACAACTAAAGACGGCAATAGTTCCCAATTGCCAAAATGGCCTGAGAATAATAGAAATGGTTGATTCTTTGATGATTCAGGTAATAGACCAGTGTTTTTTGATTCAATATAACAACCACTGCGAAGCAGAGTTCTCAGATGAGGAAGTTCACCAATATTACGACCTAAGTTTCCCCACATATCTCTAATAATACAGGTGTAAAAATCCTTTTCTCTATCAGGGAATATGGTAGCAAGATTACGTTGCACACGCCTATTTACAGGCAA
>CAZQLR010000075.1:0-4683 GCA_964594205.1 uncultured Alphaproteobacteria bacterium | reverse complement strand
TTCCACTTAGTTTTGGCGGCGTCTAAAACATCGTAGATATTTAAGCCTAATTTTTGGAAAATTATAGTGACCTCGTTAATAAACGCAATGTTGATATCACGTTGAGCGTTTTCTATAACCTTGGCGGCCTCGGCAGTTTGAATGTTTTTAGCTATAAAAACATTGCCATTATTGAGTTGTCCGTAAAGTCCCTCTATAAGCTTGGCTATTTCAGGTGTTTGTGCGGCAACTACTTTGGTGATGCTGTGTAAATGATGTTCTTTGTCACCAGGATTCATGCGTTCTGGTGCATAAGCTAGGTAGAAGTTGTTTGGTGCCGTAGGGTCGGATTCTAGCCCTGAAGATTCTTCGATAATTTTGCCACAAATATTTTCTGTGACACCAGGATATACGGTGCTTTCAAAAATAACGATTTTACCAGTAGTGCCTTGTAAAAGCTCACCCACCATACGTGAAGCTTCTTGCAGTGCCGTAAGGTCTGGTAGATTTTGTTGGTCGATGGGTGTGGGAACGGTGATGATAAAAATATCGGCAGGGATCAGTTCTTGGGGAGAGCTTGCATATGTTAACGTTGGTTGGTTTAACTGATCAGCCTCGATTTCTTGGGTGTCATCGTAGCCATTTTTAAGGTTGCAAATACGTTCTTTTTTTATATCAAAGCCGATCACGTTCTGGCCTTTTTGTGCCAGTCTTACAGCCAAGGGTAGCCCCACATATCCTAAGCCCAAAACACCCACGGTTTTGTTATGAAAGTCCATATTGTTTATAGTAGATAGTTTAGCTGCTTTCGTGTGTGTCATAGAACCGTCCCATTTTGAAGGTCACCTCATTGGTTATGGTTTATACAAGGGTGTTTGCTTTTTGGCTATTTTGGGCCTGCGGTGGATCGATAATGGACTTTTTTCCTACCCTGGGTTTTGATATAGTCTAGATACTTAACTTTTGGCCTTAAATCAAAAAAAATACAAGACTTATTTATAAGGAATCGCTTTCTGTGGATGCAACCCTATTGATTATTGACGATGATGATAAGCTTCGTGCTTTGTTGGAGAAATATCTTACTTCTCAAGGATTTCGTGTTCTGAGCGCATCCAGCGCTATCAAGGGAAGGCAGTTATTGAATACTGAAAAAGTTGATGCGTTGGTTTTGGACGTCATGATGCCCAAGGAGGATGGGTTTCAGATGGCGGAGCGTTTGAGTTTGCAGGGAGATTCTACCCCCATACTATTTCTTACGGCTGCGACAGCCCCTGAAGATCGTATAAAAGGTCTAGAGCTTGGGGGACAGGATTATCTGCCAAAACCTTTTGAACCTAAAGAGCTGGCCTTGCGTTTGAAAAATATTATCAACCGATCGTCGTCTAGAAAGGTAACAATGGGGAAGCAACACATTGTTTCTTTTGGACATTTTTCCTTTGACTTAAATAAGTGTTTTTTGAAAAAAAACGGTGAATCGCTGCATTTAACGGATTTGGAAAAACACCTAATGTATGCCTTGGCCAAGCATGCTAATAGGCCCCTTTCTAGAGAGAAATTAGCTCAAACCAACATTGGTTCTATCAGCGATCGCACAGTTGACGTTCAGGTTGCAAGGTTAAGGCGAAAAATAGAACCAAACCCAAAGAACCCTATTTATATACAAACTGTTAGACATAGGGGGTATGTGTTAATTACGGAGCCTGCAGGATGAAAATAAGAGGTTTTTTTTCTGCGTTGAACTCTAAAAAATGGCTTCCTAAAGGCCTGTATTGGCGAACTTTTTTAATTATAGCTTTTCCGTTGGTGCTTGTGCAGATAGTGACTGCTTATGTAGTGTATGATAGGCATCTTGGTTCTGTGACACGGACTTTGGCTTCGGCTGTGGCTAAAGATATAGCCTTATGTAGCAGAGAGGGAAAAAGAGATCCTTTTGAAGCAGAAAGATTTGCTCATACCCTAGATTTAAAATATAAATTCTATTTACATAGGCGCTGGCCCCTTTTTGAGGATGATATGGCTATGCCTTGGATAGATGAATACCTTTTCGATGCTTTAAGCAAGAGTTTACAGGTTCCTTTTAATTTAAAAACGTCAGACCATACAATTCATGTCGCTGTTAAGCTGCCTATAGGGATTGCTGCGTTTTCTTTGCCCCATAAAAGATTGTTTAGCAGGGCTACACCTTTGGTTTTTATTGGAACTTTAGGGTCTACGGTTTTGTTTATGATTTTGGCCCTTATTTTCATGAGAAACCAAATGCGGCCCGTTAGAAGGTTAGCCATCGCTGCAGAGAAATTTGGGCGTGGTCAGATTTCAAAAAACCTTAAACCTGAAGGTGCTTTAGAAGTTCGTAAGGCGGCGAAAGCTTTTGTAAAAATGCAAGAACGAATAGGGCGTCATATACAACAACGAACTGAGATGTTAGCGGCCATTTCTCATGATTTGCGGACACCTCTTACGCGTATGAAGTTGCAAACGTCTATGATGCAAGATACTTCTGAGAAGGAAGCTCTGGAAGAAGATATTAACCAGATGGAGCGCCTTATCAAAGAGTATTTGGATTTTGTGCGCCAAGAGGGAGATGAGGAGCCTGTAGAAATTTCTATAGATAAATTTCTGCAAGCGATGGTCAAACCTTTTCGCCGAGTTGGTGGCCTTATAAAGATTCAAAAAAATGTTGCGGCTTTACCAAAGCTGAACGTGCGGCTTTTTCCCTTAGAGAGGGCTTTAGGAAATCTGGTACAAAACGGCCTTCAGTATGGGGACCAAGTATTAATAGTGGTGGATAGGGGCGAAAAAGATATTGTTGTTTCCATTGAAGATGATGGGCCAGGCGTTCCCGAAGAGGAGAGAAAGAATATTTTCCGGCCTTTTTATAGGGTGGATAAATCGCGAAACGCTAATACAGGAGGTGCCGGGCTTGGGATTACTATAGCACGTGATATCATTGTGGGTTTGGGTGGCCATATAGAGCTTTCTACTAGCTCGACGCTTGGAGGATTGCAAGTTCGTTGCTATTTACCGTTGGAATAATTATGATGTGTAGCCAGGGCGGTTTTGTCATTGATAGCCTGGATTTTTGGGAAAACTTAGGGTTCAAATATCACTAGAGGGTTTTAATGAAGAGCTTTAAACGAAGTTGGTTATTGCTTTTGTTGGCTTCCTTTTTTTTGAGTGGAGACGTTTTTGGTTACCAAATTGGTACTCAAGAAAAAGGACTTGTTATTGGTGGAGATTACCCAAATAGCCATTTGTCGGAATATGATATTACTTTGATGAAAGAGCTTTTAAAAAGTGAGACCCACTATCCTTGGCGGATGATTGGTGATGATGGTGATTGGGTACAACTGCAGGAAGATTTGAAAAAGGGGAAAAAAAGTGTTGTTCCCGGGGCTACCTATTCGGAGGAAAGAGCAAAGTATGCAAATTTTTCGAAACCTTATAGATATGAAGAAACGGCCCTTTTTATAAAGAAATTTAACAAACATAAGTTTAAGTTTGGTAGTGCAGGTGGTTTTATTGATTATGTTAGAGCCAAACCCTTTCATTTAGGGGTTGTAGAGGGTTTTGTTTATGCGGATCCTAGGCTTAATGACCTTATAAAAAAGCCGCCTTTATCCTTACATGTACAGACGTATAAAAATGACGAGCAGGCCTTTAATGCTTTATCACGAGGTCGATTAGACGGTATCTTATCTGATAGGCTAACAGGATCAATGTTAGTATGGCTTAGTAATAAGACAACAAGTATTGTGCCTATCAATTTAAAGGCTAAGACGCCTGTTCATTTAATGGTGAGTAAAAATATTCCGGATCAGACTTTGTTAGACCGCTTAAATAAGAGAATAGACGGCTTGAAAAATACCAAGTCATATAAACAAATTGTGTCTTGGTATTTATACCCAATGGTTATTTCTGAGGTTCTGGATTCAGATTGGTTTTGGATAATGGAGATCATTGGTACCATAGCCTTTGCTGCTTCGGGATTGATTATTGCTTATGGTGAACGTACGACTCTTTTTGGTGCTCTTATATTTGCCCTTTTGCCATCTTTTGGTGGGGGGCTTATGCGCGATATTGTTATTGGTAGACCCGTCAGCCTTTTGTCGTCGCCTCTTTATTTAATCATTGTTTTGGGTGTTGTTTTTTCTGGGTATATTGCCTTGAAAACGCCGCATTTACCATTGTTTATATCACGGCGAACAAAAAAAGCCCTTATGATTTCTTCGCGACTTTTTGTCGTTTTCGATGCCATAGGTTTGGGTGCTTTTACTGTGTTGGGCGTTATGGTGGCTGCTCTTACAAAGGCAGAGCCTTTATGGATGTGGGGTCCATTTTTTGCCATGATGACTGGTACAGGTGGGGGTATGCTTAGGGATCTTTTGAGAAAAGATCGTGTTATAGAAAGCCTTTCTGGGTCGTTCTATCCAGAAATTGCTCTTTTATGGGGCATTGTTTTGTCTATTGCCATCATTATTCTGACGCAAACTTTTCAATCTTATTTCATTCCTTATGCTGCTTTGATTACGACCTTGGGGGTTGTTGGTACACGGCTTGCTGTTTGGCATTACAATATCCAGTCACCGAGGTTTTTTTCTCGTTAATACCTTACGTGGTGTCCTTCTATGCCTTTCCAGTGGTAGAGAGAGCTAAAAATTCTTCTATGGTTACAGTTTCTTTGGATGGAAATTTGTATTGTTGAAG
>CAZQLR010000074.1:3120-4760 GCA_964594205.1 uncultured Alphaproteobacteria bacterium | reverse complement strand
ACCAGAGATCTTGTATCTGAGGTGCCCAATGTTTTATATCCAGCTTCCATGGCTGCACGTTTGAAAGAGCTTGAATCTTATGGTTTGGAAGTGGAAGTTTTACGCCGTGCTGACCTTGAAAGGCTTGGAATGAATGCCTTGCTGGCCATTGGTCAAGGCAGTGAAAAAGAAGAACATGTCGTCGTTATGCGTTACAATGGAGGACCTGCTGATGAGCAACCTCTAGCTTTTGTGGGTAAAGGAGTGACGTTTGATTCAGGGGGTATAAGTTTAAAAGTTGCTGGTGGTATGCACGATATGAAGTGGGACATGGGTGGCGCAGCTGTGGTGAGTGGTTTGATGGTAGCTTTAGCCAATCGGAAGGCTAAAGTGAACGCCGTTGGGGTTGTCGGTTTGGTGGAAAATATGCCATCTGGTAAAGCTTCTCGGCCGGGTGATGTGGTGAAAGCTATGTCAGGGACGACCATTGAAATACTAAACACCGATGCGGAAGGGCGTGTCGTGTTAGCTGATGTTTTGTGGTACGCTCAAGAAAAATATAATCCAAAATTAGTTATAGACTTAGCTACGTTAACGGGAGCCATCATTGTGGCTTTGGGTGAGGAAATCTCTGGAGTGTTTACCAATACAAAAGAACTGGCAGAGCGTTTGTACATTTGTGGTGAAGAGGTTGATGAGAAAAACTGGGAGATGCCTATGCACAGACTTTATGATAGCCATATTGATTCGGACATAGCTGACATAAAGAATTTAGGCAAACCTGGTCGGGCGGGCAGTATTTCGGCGGCTAAATTTCTTGAACGTTTCATCAAAAAAGGTGTGCCTTGGGCTCATATTGATATTGCCGGTTCTACTTGGGCAAACAGTGCTTCCCATATGTTTGATAAAGGTGCATCAGGGTACGGTGTTCGTTTACTGGACACGTTTGTGCGCAAATATTATGAAGGTAAGTAATAACCGGCAATAAAGGATGTCCAGGGCTTTGGTATGATATTTTCTGGGTATGTTTTTCAGGCTGTTCCTCTGGAAAGAGGTGTGGCAAGGTTACTAGAAAAGATTTATGATCAGGGTCATCGAGCAGTGGTCAAGCTTGACACGGAAGAGGAAAAACAGCTGTTCGATACAAGCCTCTGGACGTTCCACCCAACCAGTTTTCTTCCCCATGGCAGGGATGATGGCTTGAAACCTCAGGAACAGCCTATTTTGCTGACGTGTAACGATCGAGTCTTCAAAAATCCGCCTAATCAAGCAACTATAGCAATGTCTTTCCAAGCTCAGTCTTTGTTTGAACTTGCTAAGGAAGGGCTGCACGCTTTCCAACGTCTCATTTGGGTGAGTTCATCAGTTTTGTTGTCTGATCAACAGGATGCTTTGACTTTAGCTTTACCAGGAGCTGCAAAAGCTATGCATATCCAGGATGCTAAGGGTGCCTGGGCAAAATATGACTTGTGAGCGAGAGGGGCAAGACAAGGTTTAGGTGATGTTTATAGCCCTTTTTTCATTTTTACTCTTGCAAATTTTTCTCAGCCTTGTATATACATAAGCACCACGTACATTGTGGGCGATTAGCTCAGCGGGAGAGCGTCTCGTTTACACCGAGAGGGTCGGAGGTTCAAATCCTTCATCGCCCACCATCTTTT
>CAZQLR010000074.1:0-3020 GCA_964594205.1 uncultured Alphaproteobacteria bacterium | reverse complement strand
TCAAATCCTGCATCCAAAGCAATGTTAATGATTGTATCCTCTTTTTGTACGGTCAATTGGTGGGCTGCTCGTTTAAGCCTGAGCCATTTGATATAACTTTTCAAAGATACGCCTGTTTGTGCTGTAAATAGACGATGAAAGTGGTATTTTGAAAAACAAGCAATATGGCAAAGCTTGTCCAGTTCAAGCTCCTCATCAAGATGTTTGCCTATAAAATCGATAACCCTATTAACTCGTTCTTTGTAGCTCATAATAACCGTAACATCTAACTATCTGCCTACTCACAATGCTAAGACTATAGATCACGTTGGTCTTTATCTTGATCGGTCTTGCTAAAATAGGGGGGATGAGGTGTATTCTATATATGGCGATATTTTCTTCTTTTAGTATATATCATGTTTTCAGAATCTTTTCAGTAGGTAAGAATATGCACCATGTGTAATTTGAGATTAAAATGAGTCAATAATGACTCCGGGTATGGTTCACTTAGGAGTTGCCTTTACGATTAGGCATGTTGCTTGTGAAGGTATAAATGATTCTATTCGGCTGTTGCTTATCAAAGTCGATTAATTTTGCGTCTTTACTGAAGCGATTATCAGTAAATTTTGTAATGGTATGCTCCCAAAATTTAAGAGCGGAAATGTTTTCAGGTATAACAGATACTTCCCACTGACCTGGGTGGAGATGCCAAACTTTTTCTGCGGCAAGTCTGCCGATACCATGTCTTTGATATCTAGAAAGTATGAAAAATTCTCCTACATTCCAATCCGTTTTTTTTGTAGTGGTAGCTTGGTTGAGAAGAATAAATCCAGCGACATCATCGTAAATTTTTACTAAATAAGCTTTTCGTGAGTCATCAGTAAAGTAATTTTTAAAGTCAAAGTTTTTAAATAAATCCTTATTTGGTACCTGTCGGCTATGTGCACCATGATTACATTTTTTTGATAGATCATCTGCATAAAGCTGGGCCATATTTTGGATCATAGGATAGTCATCAATGCCAGCAGGTTCTAAAGTTACGGTAGGATAAAATTTCTTGATTAGCAAATGATGGTTTTTGCCCGACCCACTATAGTTTCCTTCCATAACAAAATCGCCGACATGCTTAAAACCAGCTTTTTCATATACACGCTTTGCCTTGGTGTTATCGCTTGCTGGATCAACAAAAAATGTATCTACTTTTCTATCGGTAGTGCTTCTGAAAAAATCAATAAATCTAATTAAAGTATTCGTGCCATATCCCTTGCCAAGGTATTCCTTATTGCCAATCATATAATCCAAACCATAGGTATGGCCTGTTGTAGATAGATGAGAAAGTTTGAGTTTTCCTATATCATCTTTGATGGTCTCTTGTATTGTCATTAGCATTGCATACGGTTTGCTGGAAGTTATTGCAACCCAGTAAATATAGTTACCATTGCAGTAGGTTGATGGATCTTTGCGGCCACCCATAAAATTTAGAATATCATCCCTATGGCTCTGGGTGTTATCCCAAAATTCTTGTACATGGGGTTCGTCTAGCCACGAAAATATACGCTCCTTATGGTCAACTGTTGCCTTTTCAAAAGTTATTTTGCTTGTCATGCTTGTTCCGAATTTAATTTTATAAAGTGTTTCTCAAATTGTCTTGTGCACAAGCTCTTTCTATCGTGCCATTTGGCAGAAAATTGGCCTGTATATAGTTGAGTGCTTGCTTCCTATCGCTGAGGGATTCATTAGAGGAAAAGATGTGCTCGCAGTATATACCAATATCTTCGATAATACGTTCTAGACGATAATAACAGATAGCATCTTGATTTATACTTGTTTCACCGTAGCCTTTATAAAAACGGGAAGATTCTTCCAAAGGCGAGCAGCCACTATCCCAAATACCAGACCCAATAAACATTAAGTCACGTTCCTTTGGTGCTAAAATGAGGGTGTCCCAGTCAATTAGGTGCAGCTTATTGCTCTTATCAATAAGTAAGTTCCACCCATGGATATCAGCATGGCAGACTATATATTCAAAAGATTGGCTTTTCAAAATAGATCTAAGTTCTTTTACACGTTGGATCAAACTAAAGATAAGATTTTGTTTGGATCTTAGGAATAAAACTGCTTGTGTAGCGATGTGGTCTTCAAATTCTTCATTTTGAACACGTTTAAGAAAGGATGCTACCATATGGCACCATTTCGATGAAAAAGTCTCGGTGGGTAAAACATTTTTTATGTATTTAGGGATAGCTGCAGTATGTAATTGTTTAACCATTTTCCCAAATTGGATCCATTGCTGCTCTGATAATTTCAACTCTGCAGCATTGAAGCCGTCGATATAAGGGTACAAAGCAACTTTGAAGGTATTTAAACTTGCCCAAAGTTGATTCGTTTTGGTTGCAAGAGGAGGTATAACATTTCTCAAACCAATCTGATTGAGGTGATGAGGAACCATTACGCTAGCTTCAGAAAAATTCTCATTTCTAAGTTTTAGAAAATAAGCAGTTTCATCACGAGCAGTAACGCGATAGACAGCAGTATTAGAATCAGCGCCAAGTGGTAGAAAAAGGATCTCGTCGATATCTAGTTCATAAATATCGTATAAGAACTGCGTAATCTCTTCATCGTCAAGATCAGGTTTTGTCAACATCTTCTGTCATCGTTAGTTTCTGTAAAATTACAATCAAGTCGTCTTCCTGTTTTTTGGGAAGTCGACCAAAAAAAGCAGTATCCATACCCTCTACAATTGGTATCAGCTGATATGCCAGGTCTATACCTGATTTTGTTAATTGAACTGATTTAGACCGAGTATCCTTTTGGTTTTCATGTCTTGTTACTAAGTTCATATCAACCAATCTTTTTAATGATTTTGAGACGGTCATTTTATCTAGTTTAGACATTCTAACAATATCAATTTGGTTTATCCCTTTATTCTGACTCTTCCACCAAAGCAAGATGGCTATAATGACAAATTGAGCATGCGATATATTATGCGGATCCAACGCTTTTTTAATCAAACGTTGCCAGTAAATAGTTGTTTGCCATAG
>CAZQLR010000073.1:2963-4849 GCA_964594205.1 uncultured Alphaproteobacteria bacterium | reverse complement strand
CCTGGGTTCAAATTTTTTGGACAAGTTTGCGTGCAGTTTAAGATTGTGTGGCAGCGGTATACTTTAAAAGGGTCTTGCAATTCATCCAGCCTTTCATCTGTGTGGTCATCTCGCGAATCGTTAACCCAGCGAAGCGCTTGTAAAAGAGTTGCGGGGCCAAGATAACGATCACTATTCCACCAATAACTGGGGCAGCTGGTTGTGCAACAAAAGCAAAGAACACATTCCCAAAGACCATCCAGTTTTTGGCGTTCATCTGGGCTTTGCAAACGTTCTTCATACGGTGAAGGGTCATCATCGGCTTGTAGCCAAGGTTTAATGGAGGCGTATTGATCATAAGCATGAGTGAGGTCAACCACTAGGTCTTTGGATACTTCCATATGAGGAAGAGGGTATATTGCCACATCGCCTTTTAAGTCTTCGAGAGGTGTGATGCAGGCTAAGCGATTGGTGCCATTAATATTCATGGCGCAACTGCCACAAACACCTTCGCGGCAAGACCGGCGAAAGGTCAGGGTAGGATCAATATCGTTTTTTATTTTAAAGAGAGCGTCCAACACCATGGTGCCGATTTGTTGTGTATCTATGTCGTAAGTATCAAGGCGAGGGTTGTCGTCTTTATCGGGGTCATACCGATATACCTTAACGTGTCGGACAGTAGTGGTATCTGAATCCTTTAATTTGACATGGTTTCCCTTCTTTACGCGGGATTTTTTTGGAAGTGTGAATTCGACCATGGACTATGCAACCTCCTAGTACACTCGTTTTTTTAAAGGTACAACATCAACTTCATCAGTGAGGGTGTACATGTGTACATCACGATAATCAAAGGTAACCTCACCACTTGGTTGAACGAAGGAATAAGTATGTTTTAGCCAGTCTGTATCATTTCGTTCGGGGAAATCTTCTCGGGCATGGGCTCCACGGCTTTCCTTACGATTAAGGGCGGAGTTAATGGTGGCAATAGATTGTACCATAAGGTTATCGAGCTCAAGGGCTTCAACGAGCTCTGTATTCCACACAAGGCTTTTATCCGTAATGTAGGTGTTTTGTAAGTCTTTGTTGGTTTTATTTAGTTTTTTTGCACCTTCCTGCAGTGTTTTTTCTGTGCGAAAGACGGCACAGTGACGTTGCATGGTTTGTTGCATATCTTTGCGTACGTCGGCTATTTTTTTTGATCCTTTGCGGTTAAGAATCTGGTTTAGACGTTCGAGGGGCTTGTTGAGCGCTGAAGGAGGCAATGGTTTATGATCAGTATTAGGTTTTATGGTTTCTGCGGCTTTTTGTGCAGCAGCTCTGCCAAAAACGATTAAATCTAGCAACGAATTGGCACCGAGGCGATTAGCACCATGGACGGAAACACAAGCTGCTTCCCCCACGGCCATGAGGCCAGGAACAACAGTTTGAGGGTTATTTTTTGTGGGTTTAACGACTTGTCCATGATGATTAGTGGGAATGCCTCCCATATTATAGTGGACGGTTGGAATAACGGGTATAGGTTCTTTGGTACAGTCAACCTCAGCAAAAGTTTTGGCAAGTTCAGCAATACCGGATAGCCGCTGTTTGGTGATCTCTGGATCAAGATGTTCAATGTGTAGATGAACGCAGTCTTTATTAGGGCCAACACCTAGCCCTGCATTGACTTCCATAGTGATGGCTCGGCTTACAACATCTCGGGAGGCTAGGTCTTTGGCTGAGGGTGCGTATTTTTCCATGAAGCGTTCCCCTTTATTATTGGTGAGATAACCCCCTTCACCACGCACACCTTCAGTTATTAGAGACCCCACACCATATAGCCCTGTAGGGTGAAATTGAACAAATTCCATGTCTTGGAGAGGTAAGCCTGCTCGTACCACCATACCTGCACCATCACCAGTACACGTATG
>CAZQLR010000073.1:0-2863 GCA_964594205.1 uncultured Alphaproteobacteria bacterium | reverse complement strand
TGTCATATGACCACCAAAAGGACGTTGGTATATTTTTCCTTCTGTGGTGCGAGAAAAAGGAACCCCCATATGTTCTAGTTCAATAACAGCTGGTATGGCATGACGGCACATGTATTCAATAGCATCTTGATCGCCTAGCCAATCAGATCCTTTTATCGTGTCATACATATGGTAAACCCATGTATCACCATCACCCATGTTGCCCAAGGCTGCACTGATACCGCCCTGTGCTGAAACGGTGTGGCTGCGTGTAGGAAAAACTTTAGTGATACAGGCTGTTTTTAAGTTAGCCGCCGCCATACCGAGGGTTGCGCGGAGGCCCGCACCACCAGCACCAACAACGACAACATCGTGGTAGTGATTGATAATTGTATGGGTTTTCATGGGAAAGAATTCCTATGTTACAAAGGTGAAGATATAAGTTTTTATTAAAACCCTAAAAGTGTAGTTAGCATAAGTAACCAAAGCCCCAGAAAGCTAAAAAGTAAAACGGTAAGAAGGGTACGTTTTTTCCATGCTGTGTGTATATAATCTTCTACAACATTTTGAATGCCTAAATACGCGTGGTAACCAAAAAAAGTTAGAGCCAAAAGTGTCATAAATCCTAAATTAAAAAATCCTTCTGGCTGAGCAAGCGATGCTTTTAGAGTGTAGGCGGAAAATTTTCCTTGTAGTAGAGCATAGATAAACCATAAAGCAACGGGTATGTTAACGATGGAAGTCCATCGTTGATGTAGCCAATGATTGACACCTTGCTTAGAAGAATACTTATTTTTTCTTTTTTTTAAAACTGACTGATGCTGCATGAGAAAATTATGCCCAAAAAGTTGTTAAACAAACATAACCCGTTGCGAGAAGCGTTAGACAAACTACAAATAAGCCACTTCGTTGTATACATTGCTTGTCAAGAGCTTTTCCCGTGTCCCAGATTAAATGGCGGATGCCATTAAAGAAGTGAAAGAAAAGGCTAAAAAGAAGAGCGATAAGCAGTGATTTCCCTAGTACAGTTTTTAGCAAGAATGGTTGAATGACCATTTTCAGGATGTCTTGGTCCTGAGAAGCATAAAAAATCCAAAAACAAAAGCCTACTAGGCCCAAAGTTACAACAACACCTGTGATTCGATGAAGGATAGAAAGGATAGACGTGATTTGTGGTTTATAAATTTGTAAGTGTGGCGAAAGGGGACGCTGGATCATAGTTTTCTACCTCCTTGTTCTTATATCATGCAGTAACTTGTAACACTGCCCTTATCCATAATTGGGATGAACTCTTTATAAGTGCTAATCCTAGCCTCTGGTATTATTGGGAAGATTGAAGGTTTTGCGTGCGTGCTCGTCGTTTGTGATAGGCCCAAAGCCAAATATAAGCAACGAAGCCTATAGCGTTTACAATAAGCATGACCAGAGGAAAGCTTTCAATGCCCCAATCATCTAAACCAAGGCCGAGGAGGATAGAACTTAGTATTTGTGCTACCGTCCCCACCATCACGAAACCAGTCATCGCGCCGGCTAGGTTTGCACCTCTGAACCGTTGACCTAGAACGTACATGGCCGTTATATAAAGGCCAAAAACGGCAGATCCTAGGAAGAACAATAAAAACCATGATACGACGATGCCAGGTTGCTCTAGATACAAAATGCCATAACAAATAAAAATAACAGCCATAGTTGGAAATAGAACTTTCCCCCGGCTTGTCCTTCCTATAATAACACCATAAAAACCAGACAAAAGAACACCGCCCATGAGTATTATAACGCTTAGAAGGACCGCGATTTCATGGTCATACCCCATTTGTTCAGCATAAGCTGTGAAGATGTTTTCAAAGGTTGAGCTATTGAAACTTTGCATAAATGCTAGAATAAGTACGATGGGAATAGACAAAAGCAAATATGATTTCCGTAGGTTTAGAGGATCTTTAAACGTGTCTACTTTAAATCTATTGGTTAGTAAGGGCATCATGGATATGGCCATTAGTAAAACAACAAGAACAACCAGAGTTTCTGGCTTATACGGCAGAATATCCATAAGGATAGGCGAAAGACCCTCCGCTCCAAAAAAACTTGCGGCGAAAATACCCACTATACTACCGCGGTGCTGAGAGGCAGCTAGAGCATTGACGGTTGTAGCGCCTACAATAAAGATAAGTCCTTTGCCAATGCCCATAAGCGCGCGCAGCCCAAAAATGATATGGCTTTTATCTAGGTGGGGAAGGGTGAGTAAAACACCGCCCATTAAAACGAGGCCAACAATTATAAGTGTTACATGGGCAAAACGCCTCAGAAGGGCAGGGATAAAAGGTGATATAGCCAAGAAACCAAGAGCTTCTGTTAAGGAAAGAGCGCTAATATACCAATCATCAAAGCGAAGTCTATCTAGTAGAGTTTGCAATAGAGGACTTGAAAGGCCAACGCAAAACCCAGCGCCAACCATGGCCAAAATGATGTGCTTAATATGACGTGCGGAGGATGGTTGCTGCATAAAATCCGTTTCCCCTAAAAAAAGAAACCCCACCAATAAGGCGGGGCCTTTGAAAATTTTAATTATTTTTCCATGTGGACCAGAGGCTCTTTCTGAAAGACATCGCCCAGGCAGAACCGACGAAATAGAAGGCAATAGCCACTAGCCTAGCAGAAAATTCTGGTATTACTTTCCATTCACCTGGCAGAATGTGATTAAAGAGGTGAAAGACAAATAAAACAGCATGCTCTGAGATTGAAACGGCTAAAGCGAGGACAATCCATCCAAAGAGCATAACAAAAAGCTGTCTGCTTCGGCCTTTAGTGTATGCCCAACTTTTACCTAGGGAGCTGACGCCGCTACCAATGCTAACTTCTAAATCGACAAAAGAAAGACGAAGAAGAA
>CAZQLR010000072.1:0-4868 GCA_964594205.1 uncultured Alphaproteobacteria bacterium | reverse complement strand
TGGTTTTAAGAAAAATAGAACAACATCAGGGTCCCGTATGGGAGTATGAGGTTGTTTGGAAGGTAGTACAAACAGTGGATGAAGGACTGACAATAGGTACCTGTATGGTCTTAAAGGAAAGACACGACCCTTAGGGTCATGTCTTTTGTAGGGGGGCTGTATAAAGGGTGGCACCACGAATTATTGAATATGACAATCTGGTTTATTGGGAGGCTTATAACCAGAAAGCCGTCTTAAATTTATCCGTGATTGCCCCCTTTAATCTGTTTCATTCTATTTAGGATCCTTGTCGAGGTTCTTGGCGAATAAACGATCAAGTATAGCATGAAGCATATCACCAGTTTTGCTCCCAGACTTTGATGGATCTGCTTTTTTTCGTCTGTAACTTCTGACCCTGTCGTTAGCTGTTATGTTCGCCGGTACTTCGAAAGTAAATTTTTCGCGCTGATGATGCCGGCGTTGTTTTAAGGCGCCATCATGCTTGAAATCCAAAAGCAAAGGGCGCTGATAGTCAGGAAGTTCATCTTTGTTATAGGATGTTTTGGCTGTTGCTGAATTCATGCAGGTTATGGCACAAACAGAGAAGTACAGTGTTTTTTTATAATTATTCTCGCCTCCCATAGGTCTTGCTCCGTAGGTTTATCATTTAAAATTCCGGATGAGAGACTTGCAGCTCTCTCTCCCTCCCCTCATCCGGACACAATAACGCAGCTCTAAAAAACTTAATCGTCCCGAGCCACGATGGTAAGATATTGATTATTTTTCTGTGTGGAACTAGTAAAAATCACATATGGGTGTGTATATATAAAAAACACACATGTTTTTATTATCTTGCATAAGTAAAAGATTTGTTAGAAAGTATAGCTTATGGCAAAGCCGGGGGATCTGTATTTGGTTTTTTGGCTTTTTATTAAAAATAGTATTGAATAGTGCTTATGGTACCTATCTTTCCAAAAGATAAAACAGCGTTGGATTTAAGAGAAATCATCGTCGACATAGATGGTGAGGAGCGTCTTGTTTCTTTTACGGCTAGGGAAGCAGATTTGTTGGCATGTCTTTTTTATAGGCAGACAAATCAGGAAATTTCGGATTATCTTTCTATAAAAAAGACAGGTGTTGAATCCCATATCCTTAATATTAGGGGGAAGTTAGGAGGTGTTCCAAAGGTTTATATTCACCGCCTTTTCAGTGGTACGGAAGAAAGCAAAATACTGGCTCAACACTTTAAATATGTAAAAATACATCACATTTTTGAACAGTATCTGAAAAAAGTAAGTGAAGAAATAGCTGATCAAGAGATCACAGCCTCTATCATATTTGACACAGCAAGCAAAGACGCTGCGGCCTTAGACAAGCGGCGTGTGGCCGATGTTTATTCTCAACAAAGAAAGAAAAAATCAATTGTTGAGTATGCGTTGGAAAAAGCGGGTATACAGGTTAACAGAGTTTCGGGCGACGGGAAGCACATACCACCTAAAACAAAAATTATTTATGTTACGTCTGCTGAAAGTAAAGGCGGTAGCGTAAGTTTAGATACTGTTTTGGATTTTGGTAAAAAGACGTTGGTGTTGCAAGTGGATCCTGCGGTGTTAGGGCAGCAGCCGTTACGTGATAGTGCTGTTAGTAGAGGACAAGTTACCTATATTCCGGTTCACCTTGGTTTGGGGTTTTATGATTCTATTTTCAGAGTGATAAGTAACTTAGATAGCAACTATAAGGTTGTGGAGCTGGCCAGAGAGTTTGATGAAGAAGTAAGCGCTATATTAGGCCAAGAAGATGATGGTGTTGACATACAAAACAGTTATGCAGGTTTTCAACGGGGAGAAAAATCTACACATAAAAATGCGTGGATATCTGTGATATTGGCTTGTTTGGGGCTTATCGTCTTGGTAATGGCTTTTATTTTTGTCAGAGATGATAGCAGCATAGGTGGGAAAAAAGAGAAAACGTTGCCGCCCCAGGTGAGTATGATGAACCGGCAGACCAGTCTATTTTCTTCTGCACAGCCTATAAAATGGAAGCTGTTGCCCAAAGTTCAGCATTTTACTGAGCGAAAAAAGCTTGCAGCAGCGGTTTGGAAGAAATTTGATAAGAAAAAGGATCCCCTTGTTATTGTTGGGCTTTACGGTCTTGGGGGTGTTGGAAAAACTTTTTTGGCTAGCCATCTTGTTAACATGCCGGCTAATAATTACGAATTTCGGGGGTGGTTTAATAGTGAGACAGAGGAGCTTCTGAAAGCATCTTATTTTCAACTTGGCGAAAATTATAAGCTTTTTGATAAAGAGGAAAGTTCAGACGTAAAGATTATTAAGGTTAAGAACTGGCTAGAGAAAAGAAAGAGTTCTTTGATAGTTTTTGATAATGTTAAAGACAGCTCCGTCTTGAAAGACTTCTTACCTAGCAAAGGGCATATTATTATTACATCTAGGAACCCTAACCTAGAAAGTGCCATAGAAATAGGAACAATGACGGAGCACGAGTCTTTGGTTCTTTTGAATAAACTTGTGCCTCTTGAGCTTCAGAAGTCTCCTACTTACCAGGGTAAATCCAAAGAACTTGTTAGGGAGTTGGGGTACTTACCCCTAGCTATTGCCCAAGCGGGGGCCTACATAGCCGAGCATGTTGTTACAGTGCGAGAGTATTTAGAGCTATATAAGACAGAAAATAGTAGGTTGCTGCAAGAAAATGTGATGCCACCAGGCGACAAGCATGAACCTGTTTATACGACGTGGAATATAAACGTTAAGACTATAAAGCAGCTAAAGCATGGAGAATCTGCGATTAAGGCCCTCGATTTCTTATCGTACTGCAGTCCTGACCATATTCCCAGAAAATTAATTACCCAGTACTCGTTGAACGATGTTTCGGATAAGTCTGAGTTTATATGTAATAAGTGTACGAGCCTGTTGCGACGACATTCTTTGATAAAGGTTTTCCCCAGCGAGATATTTATTCATAGATTAGTTCAGTCTTGGAATAGGCAAAGACACTCAAAAGAAGAAAAAATTAAAATTCTTAAGAATGCCGCAAAAGCGCTTACTACCTTGTGTCCCAGAGACATTAGAACAAAAGCAAAAGCAGATAGTGTGAGAATGCTGGTTCCTCATATGGAGAAAGTTCTTTATAGGGCGAAACCTCTGCTTAAGGACAAAGATATACTGGGGCTTTTATCTTCTTTGGGGGAAAGCTATTTTGCCATGGGTGAGTATGAACGGTCTAAGCAACTGTTGGAAGAGGCTTTGACCATAAAACGTAGGGTTTATGGTTCTAACCATATAGAAACAGCGTATACCCTTAGAACTTTAGGTAAGCCTTACAACTATTTGGGCCATTATACGAAGGCTAGACAAATTTTGGAAGAAGCGCTGGCAATCATGGAAAAAAACCTTGGTCCTGATCATGTGCAAATAGCTGATACATCTCATTTGTTGGGCATTACCTTGTTCCACCTAGGGTATTATGGTGAAGCAAAAAAGCTTTTGGAAAAAGCGCTGGTAGTAAAAGAGAGATATTATGGAACTCAAAATGTTCGAGTCGCTGATACTTATCATCTTTTGGGCAGTATATACCTTTATCTGGGCAAGTCTAAGCAAGCAAAAGAATTTGTGAAAAAAGCATTAGCCATAAAAGAAAAATGCTATGACTATCAGCATGTTCGTACAGCGGATACCTTAGAAGTTTTGGGTAGGATCTATGTCTATTTGGGTAATGTTCATAGGGCAAAAAGAATTTTTGAGAAAGCTCTTACTATAAAACGCCGTTATTATGGCAATGATCACGTGGGGCCGTCTCATACACTTCATCAATTAGGTAGGGTGTATCATTACTTGGGTAACTATAGCGAGTCAAAACGCTTTTTAGAACATGCTTTGATTATTAAAAAGAAATATTTTGGCCATAATCATGTAAAAGTGGCCCATACACTAAATCAGTTGGCGCGACTTCATTATTCTCTAGGTGAGTATTCTAAGGCGGGTACGTATGCTCGTGAGGCCATTGCGATTAAGAAAAAGCATTATGGCCCTAAACACCCAATGACAACTTATAGTTTAGATACATTGGGGACAGTATTGCTCAAAGAAGGAAAAATACAAGAAAGTATCCAAACACATGAGGACGTTTTTGAGGTTGTGAAGCAAAAGCTTGGTGTTAATCATGTGTTCAATGTTCAGAGCTTGACGAATCTTGCCATGGCTTATTCTGCGCAAGGTGATTATTCAGTAGGGAAGCAGTATTTTCTGGAGGCCAGAGAAATAGCTAAAGTTTTGTATGGTGAAGAACATCTTTTTACGGCTGTGACCTCTGCCAATGTCGGTAATGCGTACCGGCTTTTGGGTGATAAAGAAAAAAGCAAGGATATTCAGGAAAAAGCTTTGGCTCTACTAAGGAAGAATTATGGTTTTGATCATATTGATGTGGCAAAAATTATGGTGAACTTAGCCTTGCTGTACGGAGAGTTAGGTGAAGGTGGAAAAAAGAAAAAAATGTTAGATAAAGCCATAAGTATTTTTAAACGATATGTTAGTTCGGATCATTTCTGTATTAAGGAGATTGCTAAATACAGAGAGTCTGAAAATCACGACGCAAAAAAGCGAGACTTAGGATTTTTTACTTCCTTGCATGTCTAGGGCTATAAGTGATTTTCTTGTTGGCTAGGAAAAGATGATACTTTTTGTAGTGACTTTCGCAATGTTGTTGCGTTGGTATAGATTTGAAGTTTTAGAAGGAGTTTAAACGCTTCATGAACGTATCTATGTATCTATAAGAAATTAAAATTTCCAACATAGTCTATTTAGATTGTGGTATTTAGAAATCTCTTCTGCAAACTCAAAAGTAACGTGGTTATAGCTTAAATCTACCATGATCAT
>CAZQLR010000071.1:0-4941 GCA_964594205.1 uncultured Alphaproteobacteria bacterium | reverse complement strand
CATCTCCAAAATACCTACTCCCAAACCCTATGCCATTTATGCATGAAATAACCGCCATAATCGGCCCTTTCCCTAAGTTAACCGCCCCTTCAAAAATCCTTTTTATCTTATAACTCTTTTTTCGCGCGCTCTTGAAAAAATGAAAAACACAACTATTTCTCTATTATAGTATGATGAACGGTTAATAAAATTTTAAGCGTTTGGCTAGGTACCCAAATAAACAGCTGCAAAAAAAAGAAAAGCAGCCCTGAAACCTTAGCCAAAACGTAAGTAACCAGACCTGGCTTAGGCACTATGGATACTTTTTTACTTTTATTCACCAAGAATTAATGCTATACAGGAATAACTATTTACCCGTTTGTTCATTAAGAACAAGGGTGTCTGTTTCTGGGTTAACAATAATAAATAAAAAAAGATCTAGCACCAGCTGGCTTGTGCTTGGTTTTTTAATATCGCAGGGACACCATAGTTGTAAGTTTTGAAGGCTTATCCTGTTGGTTTATAGCCTTTTAAAGACACACCTATATTGGTGATGATGACGTTAATGATAGAAGTGAGTGACAGACATGAACAAAAAAGACAATTTTTCCAGAGGTGACGTAGTTGTATATCCAGCGCATGGTGTTGGGCGTGTAACTGACGTTGAAGATCAAACCATTGCCGGACACACGTTGAAAGTTTTCGTTATTTCTTTTGACCATAAACGCATGACCGTCCGTTTGCCCGTTGCTAAGGCAAGTTCTGCAGGCCTTCGGTATCTAAGCCCAGAGTCTGATATGGAAATGGCGTTTAAGGCTTTGACAACTAGGATAAAGCCAAAGAAAACGATGTGGAGCCGTCGTGCCCAAGAATACGAAGCCAAGATTAATTCTGGCAACCCTATGTCGCTAGCCGAAGTTGTCAGGGAACTATACAAAGATTCTTCAGCTGAGGAACAAACGTATTCAGAACGCCAGATTTATCAATCAGCTCTGGAACGTTTGAGCCATGAAATAGCGGCTATAGAAGGAACCGATTTACAAAAAGCTAGCACAAAAGTTGAATCTATGTTGAGCACACCTACGGTAGCCGCATAGATACGAACGCCTCTTTAGTTAAAAGTTCACCACGTTTCTGCTTATTTAGTTGTTAAGGCGGCGCGGTGAGCTTTTCTTTTTGTCTTTTTTCCGCTTCTATACTAGTGTCGGCTGGTGGGGTGCATTATTACCACTAAATCAAAACATCTACCCCCCTTGGATAGCTCTTCATGCAAAAACAGCCACCACAGTTACCGACAACTTTCAGCCTCTATATCCACTGGCCTTACTGTTTATCAAAATGCCCCTACTGTGACTTCAACTCTCATGTTCGGAAACACCATGACGTCCAAGGATGGCTCAAAGCCATAGAAAGAGAAATCGACTACTACAGCGCCTTTACATCTGGTAGACACCTTAAATCTATTTTTTTTGGGGGCGGGACCCCCTCTCTAATTCCCCCCGATGTTGTAGAAAAATTGTTAGTAAAAATAAAATCGCTATGGACGAACGATGCCTCTCTGGAAGTTACCCTTGAAGCTAACCCTACATCCAGTGAGGCCAAGAAATTTTCAGACCTCGCGCTTGCCGGTGTTAATCGTTTTTCCCTCGGGCTGCAGGCTTTGAACGATGCTGATCTAAAATTCCTGGGAAGAGAACACAATGCCCAAGAGGCACTTCAAGCGATTGATTATGCACGAAAAAGTACCGCCAAAATTTCTTTTGACCTCATATATGCCAGACCAAAGCAAAGCTTAAAAGCCTGGGAAGAGGAGCTCCACCAAGCATTAGCCTTAGGCACCCACCATTTATCTCTTTATCAGCTAACCATCGAGCCAGGCACCCAATTTTATACACGCCACAAAGCCGGAATACTAACTTTACCCAATGAACAGCTTGCCGCCGATTTTTATGAACTTACAGGAGAAATAACAGCCAAAGCAGGTTTTGAGGCTTATGAAATTTCTAACTATGCTCGTTTTAATCGTCAGTGCCTGCACAACTTAACTTACTGGCGCTACGAAGACTATATTGGTCTGGGACCAGGCGCTCATGGTCGACTAGAAGTAAAAGATGGCAATATCATTACCAAAATCGCTCTCCAAAACCACAAAGCACCGGAAATTTGGCAAGAACAGGTTTTAAAAAAAGGAAATGGTCTTAAAAGCCAAATACCCCTGCCACCTTTTGACCAAGCTGTAGAAACACTTATGATGGGGCTACGTCTTGAGGAGGGTGTTCCTCTTAGAAAACTAAATTGTTTCTACAAAATATTTGAACCAGGCCTGAAAACCATGATTCAAGCAGGGTATCTTCACCCTTTCACCAGTAGCCATTTAATTAAACCCACCTTACAAGGTCGCCTCTGCCTCAACAGTGTCCTAGAATATTTGATCAGAGCAGCAGAAGCCCAATCAGTCTAAAAAGGCAGGAGCCTAACCAGATGCAGAAAAGTACCTTAGTTGCGTTTCTCAACAGCAGAATCTACCACCCAAATATCATACAATGGATGATCCAAAGCAGATAACGCAGGGGAAGAAGCAAACATCCAACCAGAAAAAATTTCCCGACCTGATGGCAACGAACTATCCCATATAGTCACATAGACATAGACTTCTGGCCTCTCCTCAGGCTGGCTTTTCACAGCTTTATCAACACGCAACTTTAAAGAGCCAAATGTCACAATTTGATCCAATGGAACGGTAAGAAGAGTCGTTTTTCCCGTTGTTTTATCTAACCCCTGCACGAAAACAACTGTTTTTTCTGGTGTGTCCCCATGCCCATCGGCTTTTCCTAAATAAAAACACAACCAAATCAAAACCATCAGCACAGACAACACCGTTTTATGAAAAATAGCTATCCACACGGTGATAATGTCCTTACTCTATAGCCGGTGATAACAACACGCCATCGTCTTCAGAAGCTTTCCCCGTCTTTGATTTATCCTCATCTGCCTTGCTGAAAATGAGCTGCCCTATCATAGATTCAAGGCTAATAGCAGCCTGAGTATGAGTAATTTCATCACCAGGATCCAGCATCTTATCCGAACCACCAGGTATCAAAGCCAAATACTTACCTCCCAACAGGCTTTCACTAGCCACCTCAGCTACTGTATCTACAGGCAGCTTAAATTTTGGCTCAACGCTTATGGTAACATCTGCCATATACGTTTTAGGATCAATCCTCATCTTTTTTATTGACCCAACGCGTAAACCGCTCAAACGAACGTCACTACCAGCCAGCAACCCATCGACACGATCAAATTTAGCCTCAAGATCGTAACCTATGCTGGGCGTTGACTTACTTGATGTATAGGCAAAAACCAGGATCCCCAGACCTATGACCAAGACCACTGCACCCAAAATCGTTTCTATTATATTGCTTTTCATATAATCCCCATTTATTAACTGTTATACAGGTTCTTTTATCTGACTCTCTTGAGGCTCACAAGACTTTGGCTGCCATGGTACATACCCACCCAAGGTTTCTCTTTTTTCCATTTTTAAGCGCACATTCTCTTTGGAATGATAAGCAAAAACCGTACCCGTCAAGTTTGGCAGCGGCATTTTCTGCCAAGACCAATGATCAAAAAGCTCATTCTCAGGATAAAGATCTGTCATAAAATGCAACCAACCGTGCCAATCAGGCGTAACATTAGATGCATCACACAACTTGGCGTAAACAACAAACCTCTCAACCCGGCCTCGGGTCATCAATTCATAGTACCTATTACCACGAATATCCTTGCCACGGTAAGCAGCACGTCTAAAGACGACAAAAAAAGCATGCCTCAAACGCTGACGTAACCATCCCATAATAGCCAAAGCTCCTACAACCTACTCATCTTAGCCCGTACACTTTAACACCGTTCAACAAAAAAACGAACCATGACTTGAAAAACACCCTCGATCAACAGATCAAAAAGATCATTTTCCCAAAATATAGCGTGCTTTTTCCAGGTCTGCCTCCGTATCAACACCAAAAGGTGTTGCCGTATCAACACATACAACATAAAAGCTCATACCATTTTCCAGTCCGCGCAATTGTTCCAGCTTTTCTTCCTTCTCAAGACGAGTCTGGTCCAAGCTAACATACGCTTCTAAAGCCTCTGGCCTGTAAGAATAAACACCTATGTGATGATAATATTGCTGAGCACCATGAGGTATACATGATCTTGAAAAGTACAGAGCCTTCGCCTTATTGGCATTCCATGTGCCTGATGCAACCTTAACCACACTAGGTGTAGAAAGTTCAGATCTATCTTCTATAACCGATACCGGCGTTGTTACGTCTGCTTCTGGCGTATCATAAAGGGTTTCCACGGTTTCTCGAACCAAAGCTGGTTCCAGAGTAGGCAAATCACCCTGTATATTCACAATAGCATCATAATCATGCTTGTTAGGTAAGGATTGCCATGCAGCATACACTCTGTCTGTACCTGAAGGCAAACTGGGGTCAGTAAGAACAGCGCGCCCTCCTGCCAACGCCACAACCTGGGCAATCTTTTCATCCGAACAAGCTACAATCACATCCTCGTATCCAACTTGACATGCTCTTTCCCAAACACGCACGACCATCGGTTTACCATGTATATCTGCCAGTGGTTTATTAGGGAGCCGCACAGCTTCAAGTCTGGCAGGAATAACCAATAGGGGTTTACGCTTCATGAACTAGACCTTTTCTTTTTTTTAGTAACAACATCAAAGCTTCGTCTTCTTTTTTTATGCCCTAAAATATGCTAGTTTGTAAACAATATGAAAAGTAAAGATATCAAACTTTAATGGATCCTCTTAAGTATAATAAATACTTGGCCGCTGTGCTTATTGCACTGTTAACGGCGCTGCTGGCCTTACTTATATCTGAAAGTTTAGTAAAACCTAGCTATTTGGATAAAAGCGTGTACTCTCTTTTAGAAGAGGGCGCT
>CAZQLR010000070.1:2599-5023 GCA_964594205.1 uncultured Alphaproteobacteria bacterium | reverse complement strand
ACCTCTTAGCCATTAAAACTACAGCTTGTAGCAAAAGAATAAAAGACCAAACACAAATCAAAAGAAACGACACACCAATAATATAACCAGCTGAGAAACCAGACATCACATTCTCAAGACCACAGATAATAAGGGTATTGAGTAGTAACAATGGTATAATTATTGAAACCAAACCCACTAAATATTCTGCCAATGCAACTTCCAGGAAACTCAGTGGAGATAATGCCAAATGAGCCAAGACTCCTTGCTCGTATAAATTCTTCCAAACATTTTCCGTAGCTAAAAAAACAGTAAATAAACTAAGAAAAAGCAAAAATAGAAGGCTGGCTCGATGATAAACTTCTCGAACATCAACCAATATATTCGAAACGCCAGGTAACTGCAGAAAACCAGCAACAATAAAAATCAAAGCAAAAAAGAATAAGGCATGACACAAAGTTGTAGGATCTCGCCAAAAAATCCGTAGCCTATAAATAAAATATGCCCAAAATTTACCCATGCTCTTACACTGCCATTAATTTGAAGCCACGATCCCCTGGAAGAAATTCGTAAACTTTGTAATCTACAGTTTCCTTGTTAAATATCTCCACAAAGTTAGCCTCGTGGGTACTCACGATAACCCAACCGCCAGCCTTTACATGATTTAACAAACATTTCCCTAATACACTTCTTCCTTTTTGGTCTAAAGAACTAAAAGGTTCATCTAAAACCCATCCCGGTCGCCTTTCTACAAGCAGTCTGCATAAAGCAACACGTGCTTTTTGCCCCTGGGAAAGAGCATCAATATATTTTTCAGTGTGTCTACCAAGTTCCCACAAAGATAAAAGCTCCTCCAGAAAGTCACCTTCCTCTTTTAAATCGTGATCTTGCAAACGTGCAGAAAATCTAAATACTTCTTCTACAGTTGCCATAGAGTCAAGACCTAGATCTTGCCCCATATACCCTATATGCCCTTGATTTAACTTCAAATTCCAAAATTCATTCCCACAACAATGAGAGATACGACCAACATGCGGCTCTAAAAGACCTGCACAAAGCTTTAAAAATGTTGATTTTCCCGATCCATTGGCACCTTTTATGATCATTACTTGCCCAGAATGTAAAGAAAAAGAAGGCACATAAAACCCTTCATCAGCATAGGCAAAAAAAAGCTCCGTTGCCTTTATCATTTATACAAAACTCCTTTCATGTTAGTCAGATGCAGACATAATTAAAGAAGCCCTTGTTAAAAATCACTACATTTACCATCTTTTAAAACCCAATCCCCGTAACGTGTAGGATCATAATCCTCTTTTACTAGCATGGCATCCTGCGTAGCTTTTTCTTTTTTTCCACAGAGATCTCTAACTTTTTTCTCTTTTTTCATCTTCAGGCTACCCACTCTTTTGCCCATTGATCATCCCTTCTTGAAAAAACGGCTTTTCTACTCATAAGAAACTCTTCGCCGCTTAGTCACACACCATGCATAAAAACACTGCACAAGCAGTGCCGGCACAAACAAAATAAGCCCCTGCCAATTATGAGCGTGCCAATATATTTCATTAAATGCAAGTAAACTTCCTTGAAAAATGCAAAAAAGAGCGTTTAGAATACTAACTTCCCAGTGTTTCCACCCAGACTGATGAAGTATTTGGTAAAGGTGCTCCTTGTGCGCCATAAAAATATTTTCACCTCTTTTATAACGCCTGATAATTGTGATAAAGCCATCAAAAATAAAATTAAAAGTCAAAAGAGGCATAACAAAAAAATGATCCCAATCAATAACAGCTATATACAGTCCTAACAGGGCAAAAATAAAGCCTTGAAATTGGCTACCAACATCCCCCATGAATAGCTTAGCTTTGGGAAAATTAAATACTAAAAAACCTATCAGCCCAAACAAGAGATAATAGGAAAAACCATACAGAACTATATCTCCCAAATAAAAACCAAACCATATGGTAAAAATACTAACTACGATCCCTTCCAGAGCGGCCAAACCATCCATACCATCCATAAAATTATAAATATTAATAATACTTACCACCCAAAAGGTACCTAAAATAACAAATAATCCTTGTTGCAAACTACTGTACATTTGATCTTGTATAACAAGCCCTTCATTCCATTTCACAACAACAATAGCACTTATGAGTGCCATAAACGTTTGTATGAAGAATCTTAATTTCCAGCCAAGCTCATGTTTATCATCAATGGCACCCAAAATAGCAATTACGAAAACTGGTAAAAAAGCAAAAAATACAAATGGCTTATGAGTACTCAAAAGGCAAAAAAAGATAAAAGAAGGTATAACAAAAGCAACCCCCCCTCCCTTTGGGGTGCCAACCACATGGGACGATCTCTTTGTCGGTATATCTTCCAGGTTAACAAACCTCATTAGTGCAGATATAATCACGGCCATTATAACAACAACTAACCATCCGA
>CAZQLR010000070.1:0-2499 GCA_964594205.1 uncultured Alphaproteobacteria bacterium | reverse complement strand
AACCTCATTAGTGCAGATATAATCACGGCCATTATAACAACAACTAACCATCCGAAAGAAAAATTGAAAAAGAGAGACTCAATAAAGCTCATCACACCTGATCTTCTCCAAACTTAGTATTAATAAGGTTTTTTACGGCCTGCGCTAAATTTTCTTCATGCTTTCCACAACACGTAAAATTCAATGTATCCCCTACTTTTGCTCCTAAGAGCAAAAGTTCTATAATAGAGTATGCTTCAACCTCTTTCCCCTTATGGCTAACAAGAAGTTTTGTTTCAGTAGCCCCATTCCCTAATTTAACAAGCATAGCAGAGGCTCTGGCATGAAGCCCTCTTTTATTTTTTAAAGTTACAACAAACCGTACCGTCATCGCCCATCCAACAGGTGACCTGCAACATTTATGTATCTCTTACCGGCTTCTTGGGCCGTTGTAACAGCATCAGCAAATCTATGAGACGACCGTATTTCTACGAGTTTAACAAGCATGGGTAAGTTTACTCCTGCAATGACTTCTACCTGATGATCTTCACCCAAAACGGACATTGCCAAATTAGAAGGTGTACCGCCAAACATATCAGTAAGCAAAATAACCCCATCTCCCCTATCTACAGACCTTACAGCTGCCATAATTTCATCCCGTTTAGCCTCCATATCATCTTGAGCCATTATATCAACAACCTCAACCTGAAGCGTCTCCCCCACTATATGATTTAACGAAGCCTTAAATTCCGATGGTAATCTGCCATGTCCAACCAATATAATACCTATCATTACAATCCTTTATTGCAATTTTTCCTGTACTCTTGCTTTATACCTGTACTATGGTATCACATCAATGTGACAAACAATATTTAAAAGGCTTATATAATGCATAAAGTGTTTTTTCTGTTATTTTCTTCCTTCTTTTTAATCTTAGGAGGGTGCGATCAATCCGAAAGACCATCGAAACGTTTCGCTATAAGCTTTACTGAAAGTTTCATAAAGCCCACTGGTAAAGGTCGGAATACAGCTGTTTTTGGTATTTTCAATAATCAAGATAATTGTAATCTGGATCTGATCAAAGCCAGAATTGACGGTTGCACTCTAACAGAGCTTCATACTCACATCCATGATAATGACGGCATCATGCGTATGAGAAAAGTGAACACTTTTGCCTTACCGGAAGGAAAAAAAACTGCGCTCAAACGCGGTGGCGATCACATTATGTGTATGAATGCAACAAACGACTTTAAACAAGGAAAAATGGCTACCCTAAGTCTAACCTTCCAGAATAGCAAAAAAGAGCGTAATACCATCACTGTTCTCGTTCCTATCCGCGATACGGCCTAGATGGGGCACTTTATCTTAAAAACACCCTTAATATAATCCCAAACGGTTGCATTGGTGTATTTTTAACTCAACTGATTTTTGCCTATTTTGCACACCAGGGTCTTGAATTATTTAAAAAAATCCTAATTTTATAACAATATCTTTTAATTTTGAGGAAAATACGATGAAGTTGTCAAAAATATTGCTTTCTAGCACTGCCTTAGGTCTTTTTTTGCATCCTGAAAATGGTTTGTGTTATAAAACTGAAGAGTATCAAGATGCTAAACTTGGTCATCAATTCTCATTAAAAGTATCAAAGAGCTTAAGAGATGACGATGGCTATGGAGTTGTGGACCAACAGTATAAAGAAGCAACTAAGCGACATCAGGAAGAAGAAAAAAAGATTGAGCAGCAGCTGAAACCACTAGAAACTAGCATCCAAGAATTAACGCAGACGCTTGAACGCGCCAATTCTAGAATGCGCTCCATTAATAGAGAACTAGATAACCAACTAAAGGAAGTGTCAGAAAGCTTTGAAGAACAAAGGAAACGAGCTTTAGAACAACCGAGGGCTCAACAGCTCTTACAAGAACTCGAAACTTTTGAGGATGAACTGACAAAACGTCAACAAAAAGCCCAAAAAGAACCGGGAAACCGCTGGGCACAAAAAGCCTACGCTGAAGCCCATTGGAACTACTCTGACATGGAAAGAATGATCATGGGAGCTATATTCTCCAATAAAAACAGCCAAGAACAGATTATAAAAGAAGGTCTTGAGAAAGAGCATGAACGAGATAATCTACAAGAAGTCAGAGAACTTATTAGAGTGCGATACACCTCGCAAACAGAGCTTGATAGAAAAAAAAGGGAATTAAGCATGATGAAAGATTCTGTAAACCAACAGCTTTTTGAAGCTAGAAGGGAATTCCGATCAAAACATGCTGATATTCGCCAACAAATGCTTGAGGCTGAACGTCGACTCTCTAACAGGATAGAAGATAGTATGATACTAGAGCTTGTTGCAAATAACGCGTCCGCAGGAGCCGAAGCGGAGCAGCGGCTGGAGTTAGTTAACTAAAACAGTCCCTACTTCTACACTACCTCACCAATTGAGGGCCTCTTTATTAGAGGCTTTTTTTACGTGACAGCATGCAAAATTAGGCATAGTAGGCCATGCACCACTCAAATGAA
>CAZQLR010000069.1:1440-5105 GCA_964594205.1 uncultured Alphaproteobacteria bacterium | reverse complement strand
TTTGTCCTAATGATAGATTTGCAATATCACCAAAAACGGGAACAAAAGTGAGAAAGCTACCCCTGGTCTTTTTGCCTATTGTTTTTTTCTTTGTCTTACTGGGGGTTGGCAATGTGGTAAAACCGGCGTTAGCTTCAAGTTCTGGGAATTCTTCCAAGAAGGAAGGCATAGAGTATGAAATTGTCTACCAGGGCATCCAGTCTTTGGATATTTTGGCCTCTTTAACTGATAACATGCCTCTTGGTTCAGCAGATTCCTCGCCCGTCTATAGTTTTGAAATTTTGAAATATCGTGCACAGAAGAATATTTCCCTTATCAAGGAAGTCCTAGCTTCCTTTGGCTATTATGAGGCGAGTGTATCCTTGGAATCGAGGCAGAAGGGAGAAAAATATAAAATTATCTATACTATCGATAAGGGAAAAGCTGTAAGCCTGAACGGTTTTATTTTTTTGCAGCAGAAAAAATGGCCATTATCTGACGAGCTTAAGGAAAAGTTGATCAAATCTTTGGCCATTACACTTAAGCGGGGGGATTTTTTCACGAGCCAAGATGTTCTGGATGGAAGCGCTGTGGTGAAAAACTATTTGCAGAATCATGGTTATCCACTGGCCAATGTGGCAGATCAAAAAATTATAGTAGATAAGGAGCGTCACTCAGCCAACGTACAGTACGATGTTGATTGTGGTCCTTATAAGGTGTTTGGGAAGACAAGGGTTGTGGGGTTAAAAAAACTCAATAAGACTTATGTTTTGCAAGAAATTACTTGGAGCCAGGGGCAAACGTTTGATGAACGCGAAGTAGAAAAAACACGTAGGAAACTATTTTTTTCGGGGCTTTTCAGCTCTGTCAGCATAACTTATGGATCTGAAGAATCTGGTGATGAGGACAGCGAACAGCCTATTCTTATTGAGCTTAAGGAATCGCCTGTACAGACAGTGGGTATAGGTGCTCATTATATGACATCAACGGGCGTTGGCATAAAACCCTTTTGGGAGTCTATCAACTTGTTAGGTAACGCTGAGAAGTTGGGATTTTCAGCTGTTTTAGCTCAGCAACGCCAAGCTGTCATAGGAAATTTTGTAAAACCTAATTTTCTTAGGAAGAGGCAGGCTTTGCATCTTAGGGCAGACGTAGAGAAAGAAAATTTGAATGCCTATAAAAAACGGGGAGGCTCTTTCTTAGTTGATATTGAACGTCATTTTGGCAAGAAATGGTGGGCAAGTGTGGGTGCCTCCTATGAACAAGCGCGGCTCGAAAAAGAAGGTAAGAAGCAGCATTATAAACTGGTAGGATTTCCTTTGAAGGGGCGGTACAAAACGTTGAACCCTGCCTTAATGCCGGTTCAAGGTGTTAAAGTTCAGTCATTTTTTATGCCTTATCTTAGTGTGTTGGGGTCAAAAACAAACTTTGCGCAGCTTAAATTGAAGGAATCTATCTATTTCCCGTTAAATGAAGAAAAAACGACAGCCTTAAAAATTTGGGTGGGTCAGGGTTTTATGCCTGGTGGCAGCATGCACAAAGTCCCACCAGACAAGCGTTTCTATTTGGGAGGAGAAAGTTCGTTGAGAGGGTATGGTTACCAGATGGCGGGCCCTCTTGATAGCCATAAGGATCCCTTAGGAGGAAGATCTTTTCTGGATGGTGGCACGGAGGTTATTTTTCCAGTTGTTAAAAACTTAGATGGCGTTGTTTTTTTAGAGGCTGGTAGTATTTTTCCCAAAAACTTTCCTGCGAAAAAAAGCACCATGTATTCGGACGGGGGTATCGGGGCACGATACGATGTTGGTGTTGGTGTATTGAAACTTGATATAGCTACACCATTTAGGCGTCGCAAAAAAATAGATAATGTTGTACAGTTTTACGTAAGTATGGCGAGCACTTTTTAAGTGAAGGTTGGAACAGGGATGATAAGAAAAATAATAAAATATAGCTTGATGGGAATCGGTGCGCTGATTCTTGTGTGGATGCTTCTAGTGGGCTCTTTGGTGTATTATCTTGGTACATCTTCGGGGCAACAGCATGTTTTGCACAAAATAGAAAATGTCTTGAAGGACAGTGGTTATAAGGTTTCCCTAGATGGTATGAGTGGTAGCTTCCCTTTCGATTTTACTTTAGAAACGATCAAGGTAAATGAAGGTGAACGGCCGGTTGTTGTGGTGAAGAATTTTAAGTTTTCATGGAGCTGGAAGCCTTTGCTGCACTATTTGCTTAAAATCAACCATATGCAGGCCTCAAGTGTGGAGTTTTTTATTCCGCCTGCTGCGGGCAAAGAACAAGAAGCGAGAAACGGTGGAGAAAAAGACAGTTTTTCCTGGCCTAAGCTTGCTTTGCCAATAGGTGTGAATATTGACAACATCAAGTTGGAGAGGCTTGTTGTTTTTGAAGGTAGGAAAGTTCAAGCACGTGTTCAGGATGTAGGAGGAAAGGTTTCCTTAACCCGTACAGGTGATTTTGATGTAAAAGTGGACGGTGACATTATAAAACCGCAACCTTTGATGGTTAAAGCCAAAGCATATGGTTCTTTGCTGGGTAAGAAAGTGACTATCAGCATAGATGTTCCAAAGAGTCAGTATGCCGTGGGGCAAATAGATACGACTATTGTGGGTTCCAAAGACAAAAAAGTAGTTGCTGATATGAAGGGTACAGTACAGGTTACGCCTATGCTTGATGATTTTGGTCTTTTGACGGCCATGATTGGCAAAATGACCTTTAACTACTCAGCATCGTATATGAAATCTAAAGATATCAAATGGACATTACAAGGTGGTGATGGAAATTTCATAAACTTAAACACCAAAGGCGATTATAAGTCATCCAAGGGGGCTTGGGGGGCTACGTTTGATATGGTGACGGCAGGTGTTAACAAGCTTATGAAAGACATCAGTCCTAATGCTATAGGTAACGATTTGCCAAAGCGTATAGGCAAGGTTAGCAAAGTTGTTGGCGACCAAGTAGAGAAAGTAAAAGAAAAGATATCTAAGCAGTTGCCTGAAGGTCTGAAAGACCTTCCTGATCAAATAAATATACAGGGTGCGGCTGAAGGGGCCTTGGGCAATATTTTGGGTTCTTTAAAATTGAACATGCGGGGACTTAAAAAGCAGTTAGGAAAAGGAGAAATGCTCGATATACCGGAAGTTTCTGCGGATATACGGTTTAAGGGGGATTCGGGGTTTCAGGCTGGGAAACTAGCGGCCAACGTTGATGTGAAGAGTGTGAAGGCACCGTTTTTGAACAAAGATATTGGTGTGAAGGCTATGGCTCATCTTCGGATGACAGAAGGGTATAAGCAGATCGCCTTGCGGGATTTTCAAGTTGCTCTTTCCGATAGTGCCAATGAATCTTTTGTTGTTCATGAAGGTTCTGGATCTTTTGACCTGACTACCCAGGATTTGCGGGTTCAGAACAGAACGCAGCTGACTAGTCTTGAACCATTCAAAGGGATTCCTGTACGAGGTAAGGTGCCTGTGGATGTAAACATGGCTGCTTCTATTCAGGGGCAGATGGCTGCACCAGCAGTTAAGGTCGCTGCCCAGGGCATATTGGCAGATAAAAAGGTTCAGGGTGGTATAGAGGCTTCGTTTGGTCCTGGTTTTGTCGATATTAACAAAGCCAGCTTCAGTGCACCTTTTTTTTTATAACCTCCCAGGGACGCTGGACGTTTGATT
>CAZQLR010000069.1:0-1340 GCA_964594205.1 uncultured Alphaproteobacteria bacterium | reverse complement strand
GGGCCGCGGGAAGGAATCAACTATTTTGACCTTGAAGGAGAGCTTTCTTTTGCAGAAAAACAATTGATTATAGACATTCCTTCTTTTAGGGGTTCTTACCGGGGGATCCCGTGGTCGATACTAAGCCCTATGCGAGCCAATATACAAGACTACGAAAACTTAGATGAGTTTAAGGTTTTCCCCTTTGAGATTGAATGCTCAAAGGCAAAGATTAAGGCTTTTTATGAACAAAAAGGGCAGGCTCTAAAGAGTGCCTTTCACGTGGGAAACTTTGAATTGGGTGATTTGGTTGTTTGGAACCCAGATTTTCCTCTTTTTGCTTATGTAAGTGGTTATACGGAGATAGAGGGGACTTTTAAAGATCCACGTATTAAGCTTGCCCTTACATTACGTGATTTCAAGAACACGCTTGCGCCTGAAAACAAAGTAAAAGCGTATACCATTAATGTGAAGAGTGAAATTGGGAAAAAGGCTGCTGTTAGTTTGGATATTCTTCACTCACAACAGGAAGCCTTTAGTTTAAACTTAGAAGCTAGGGACTTTGGTCGCATTACTGCACCTACTATGTCCACTTTAAGGGCCAAGCTTTCAATGAAAGGTGGATTAAGTTTAGAAAACTGGGTAAGCCTTATGGCGAATCCAAGCGGTGTATTGTTTGAGGGTGACGCTTTGATGGATACCGTTATTCACGTAGAAAATGAAAAAATTCTAGGGGATGGTTGGATTTCTCTGCAGCCCTTTCAAATGCAGGTTTTTCCTCTAGGGACAAGCTTTTCAAGCGAGCATTTTGGTCTCACGGTAAAAGGTAGGCATGTCTTTGTGAAAGGGAATATTACAGGAGCCAAACAAGGTAAGGCAGAGGTAAGTGGAAAGATAGATATAGGCGATGGCTTGAGAGAGTTTTCTGTAAGACCAGATCTTACGGTTATATTGGACTCATTGATGCCTATTCATACCCCCCTATATAAATTGGTTCTTTCAGGCCGGCTTGATCTAAAAAATCAGCAGAAGGCTTCTGTTCTTTCTGGGAGGCTCAAAGTTGGCCCAAGTCATATTCTTCTTCCTAAAAACCAAAAGCAGAGAGTAAGTCGTGTGGAAGTCGTATACACAGGTGCTGAAACTGATAAGAGTCAGGCGGCTCTTCCTAGTGACAGTGATGATTCTATGAAGCTGAATGTGGCTGTAGATATACCGCCTAATTTTTCGGTGAGAGGCTATGGTCTTGATTCAGTATGGTCAGGTGACATGAAGTTGGCGGGAACGATCAAAAATCCTGTGGTTGAGGGGTACATAAAAGCAAAAAGAGGGACCCTTAGTATGTTAGGCAGCTTGTTTAAGGT
>CAZQLR010000068.1:0-5117 GCA_964594205.1 uncultured Alphaproteobacteria bacterium | reverse complement strand
TTTGCAGAGTGCGCCATGTAAGCGCGTCCAACTGACCTGTGCAGTCTGTTTGTTGTGCATATTGTGGCACAAAATGTTGTTGAAAGGCACTGAGTATTTTATCCAGGGGGTACGCATCATTCCCTCTGGCTTTGTAGCCAATTGACTTCAGCAAGTCTTTGACTTCGTTGTGGTTTTTTGAAGGCGGATAATCTTGCCTTATTACCTGGTCATCAGAAGGCCAAACACCAAAACCGATATCAGCAAAGCGCTTCCATGGAAAGTGAGCACCTGGATCCTCTTTACGATGAGGCGCCACATCGCTATGACCCCATACCTGACAAGGCTCTACCTCATATTCATCACACAACCTTCGAAGCAATTTTTCTAAAGAAACCAATTGTGGTTCTGCATAAAGTTCCCCCATGTTATCAAGCTCTATACCTATGGATTGACTATTAATATCGGCCTCACCATGCCAATACGACTCCCCTGCGTGCCAAGCCCGTTTGGATACATCAACCAAACTATAAACCACACCTTTTTTATCAATAAGAAAATGGGCACTTACACCTGACTTTTTGTCACATAACCTTTCAAGTGCACCAATAGCATCAGGCATTTGAGTTGCATGCAATAAAATCATGGAGGGACTAGATATAGATCTTTCGTTAAAATTGAGAGATGGTTTGTTGATAATACTATGCAATACCTTTTACCTTCTTATTGTTTATTCCTTATCCAATAATGACAACACCACCTGCTACGCTCACCATACCACCACCTGTTAGCTCCGCCGCGCCACCACCCGTGAGGGCCAAATCTCCACCAGCCTCTATATCCACAGCGGCTCCTGCAGCAACCGAAATCTCTGCACCTGCTAGAACATTATATCCCAAGCCAGAAATATGATTCATATCCAACCCCGATATAATGGACATTTCCATACCTGTTATAATATTAGATTCCTCACCCACCAAAAGATTAAAATTCATTCCTGATAAGGCGTTTATCCCTTCACCACACACTAGACTGATGGTACCACCAGTTAAAATAGAGCAAACTTCTCCTGCCAATAGCTCAAAAGCCCCTCCTGTAAGAAGGGAAAAATCTTCTCCTGTCTCTATTTCCATGGCACCACCAATAGAAACGTCTACATCAGCACCAACCGTCATTTCCATGACTTCGCCAATTTCAACTTCCATAGCACCACCTACGGTCAGTTCCATTTCCTCTCCAATTTCGACCTCCATGGCTTCCCCCACAGAAACTTCCATTTCTTCACCGACTTCGACCTCCATAGCTTCACCAGCTACGATGGAAATGTCCGCCCCCGCCGTCATCTCAATAGCACCTTCTACGTTGATGCTTAAGTTCCCACCTACCGTCAGCGTGTAATCTTCCGTTACTTCATGGGTTATGCTACCATTAATCTCTTTTTTTTCATTACCCTCACCCAGTTTTATTTCCCTATTACCTTCATCAATGGTAATTTTATGGGCACCTGAGTCTATTTGAAGGATGTTGTCACCCTTAAAGATATGAATAAAATAGTTTCCTTCATTGATTTCCGTGCTGAAATCGGCACCACCCTCACCTTCGGCTTTAAGATAAATAAATTTAGAGCCACGTTTTAAAACAAGAATATCATCTCCTGAACGCTGGTTACCGCCTTCTCCGCCTTCTCCTTCACCATCTTCTTCATCTGAATCATCATTTTCTTCCTCACCTTGATCTAACGCCATTTGCGCTTGTTCGGTTTGGCTCTTCTCTTGTTCTTTCTCTCGGCGAAGCTGGGCATCAGATTTTTCATTTTCTCCATGCCCCTGACCTAACCCCTCACCTTCTTCTTCAGGTTCACACACATCACCATCAAGCAAAATGGTACGATTACCACTCTTAACAGTGTATATCTCTCCACCCTGCTCCACTAACTGCTTGTAAGTATTTTTAACATGGACATTCATGTCTTTTTGAGCATGGATAAAAACTTCTTCCGAACCACGTTTGTCATCAAATCGGAGCTCGTTAAACCCCCTCCCGCCTTTAGACGTACTACTTTTTATAGTGGAAATAGTAGGATGATCGGGTACATAAGGTGGCATATTGTCACCATTATACACGCTACCTGTCACCAAAGGATGGTCTGGATCTCCATTTAGAAAAGTAACGACAACTTCTTGACCTTTTCTAGGCGTAAACAGCATACCCCAATTTTTACCTGCCCAACCCTGAGCTACACGAACCCAGCAAGAAGCCTTCTTGTCATTAACCTCTGAGGACACCTCCCAATGAAATTTTACTTTAATGCGGCCATATTTATCAGTCCAAATTTCTTCCCCTTCTTTGGCTATGACAACAGCCGTCTGAGCACCAAAAACCTTTGGCTTCGGTGTTGTTTGGGGTGGTCTATATGCAATGGAAGCAGGAATAGCCTCAAATTCATTATAGTAATTATAGTCTTCTTTATCGTTATTAAACTCTAGGTGGTGGTAGACACGCTTTAATACGTACTCTCTGTTCATCTCACGACTCGGGTGTTTTTCCAAATGAAACTTATGCCCTGCAGAAAAATAAGGCACTGTGGATTCACCACGCATTACCAAAGCATTTTGCTCCAGCTCTTCCTTTCGAAGTTTAACTAGTTTTTCTCCCTCATGATGTTTCTGGTACCCACCTGGATATTTATATACTCGTCCTCCTTTCCCATGAAAGTCATCTTTTTGCACTTTTAGCCTAGATCTTGGATGCTCAAAATTATAATCGTTAAGCATTGCAGATTTTGGTGTAAATTGCTCAGCAAAAGAGTATTTATAAATAACGTTAAAGGGAACCTTGGAAAATGCCGTCTGATTAATTGAAACCTTGCCTGCATGATGACACGTCGGATAGACATTATTTGCATCTCCTAAAACCATAGAATGGCTATCTTTAGAAAATTCATAAAAATAAAAAATACCTGCACGTTCCAAAAGCCGAGAGACAAAAGTAAAAGCACTCTCATCATATCTCACACAATAAGTAAGCTCATCGCGGCCATACCGGCTACTTCTATCTTTTACATGTTTAATATGGTTTTCTTTCAATACCTTTTTAGCTATTGTGTTAATACTTTTCTTTTCAAAGACTTCAAAACCATTATCAAAATTAAGCTTCCAAAAGTCTGGATACACCTTGGCTTTATAGATAGTTGGCACGCCATTGTTTTCCTGGTCCTGCCGAGATCCAAAAGGCTGCGTATAACTTTCTGCCTGGCATATTTCACCTATGATGCCATTAAAATAACGGTCCTTACCTTTAATATTTACAGTGACCGTTATCTCCTCACCTACTAGCTCATGCAAATTTACATTAGGTTCATGAGAAAACATTTCCAAACTGAATTCAAAAGATTCAGACAATCCTTCATAGCCTTCAAACTTCGTAACAATAAGATTACTCGCACCACGGGGCGTAGATACTTTGACATAAGCGTTTTTTTCTGTTTTTAGAATTGTTTGGGAAACCATGCCACGACCATTTTATATAATTTTTATTCAGTTTAGGCGTTGTTCACAATATATCAAGTTCAAGTTCCTTTAGCCACACGCTAATTGACACTAACATACAAAGATTTTTCTACAGAAGGCGTTTATACCCTTATAGTGCTGCTGATCTATAAAAAAGCTACGTTATTATTTCTAAAGCATGTTTACCAAAAACATCATAACGCCATCCCTCCAACAAACGCCCGCTTCTATGCATCACAAGCTTACTAAGTTGACGCTTTGCACCAATTAACATAGGAGGTAAATTAAGATCATGAGCAACCTTATTGAGCAATACTTTTAGTTTAACCATTTTCATGCTCTCTGATTTTGTCATGCGATGATGAGGCCAAACTGGACATTTTTCCTCATCTAATATTCTTGCATCTCTCAATTTGCTGAAGAAAAATTCTTGTTGATCACAAGACAAACGAATTTTATGTGATATGAGTCTTTTTAGCCATTGATCTTCTGCTTCACATGGATTTTTTGCCCATTCGGCCAAAATCTTGCTGGATATAATATGCTCAGGCGTTTTATTTTCAGTCTGTGCATAAATCTGTCGCCAAGCACACAATGCCTGTAAATAACTCATAGATCTTGGTGCTGATGATAACGGTGGAACATGACGCCAAACTTCCATAGGATCTACAATACGACTTACTTTTTTTGCCATGTAGTCCATGTCTTCTTCTAGCCAATTTAAATAACCACGTTTCATAAGTTCTTGTACTTGCTGAAACCACAAATCATGCAAGTAGGCAACATCCGTAAGAGCATAATCTATCTGACGTGGAGACAATGGGCGCCTTAACCAATTAGATCCTTGGCAAGACTTATCTAAATCAAAACCCAAGCGTTTTTTTACCAAACGATTGAGACCTAGTTGCGCATTTTCCCCACAAAAAAACTCAGCAATTTGCGTGTCAACAAAAGTATCCAACCAGCTACCAAAATAATGTCTAAAAACGATTAAATCATCATGAGCTGCATGAAGAATCTTTAAAATATTCGAATCTCTTAACAAACCCTCTATTACCTTGTAATCATTATCCTTAGAGGTTAATGACAAAGGATCCACTAAAAAACCCTGGTTTCCGTTGTTAAGCTGAATGAGCGCTGGCCTCGGCCAATACGTCGTTCGCCAAACAAACTCTGTATCCACACCCAAAGTTTTCGATACACCCTCCTTCCAGTCGTGAGCAGAGTTCGCACATTCTTTAACTCGTCTACCTATTGCCTCACTTTTCATTAGGCTTTCTTGTTTCTTGTACGGCCAAACGACGCTTCCTAAGATTTTCTCTCAAAGCCACTGCCTCACGAACATGGCGGTCTTTTAAATGAGATGGCCGCGGTATTTTTTTCATTAAATAACCTCATATGTCATTTCCCAAGGCTACACAAAGGAAAAAAAATAAGCAACAGGCACTTGCGAAATGCTCAAATGTATGGCACTTTTCTGACATCTTGATCTCAGGCTCAACCTAGAGAACTTCTCGGCTGTTGTTCTCTGAATCTTCTATGCTGCTGTAGCTCAGTGGTAGAGCGCACCCTTGGTAAGGGTGAGGCCGCGAGTTCAATCCTCGCCAGCAGCACCACTATTGCCTTCTT
>CAZQLR010000067.1:0-5208 GCA_964594205.1 uncultured Alphaproteobacteria bacterium | reverse complement strand
TTTGAGAACTGGAAGCTACGACGTGCTTTACGACGACCATATTTTTTACGTTCAACCACACGGCTGTCGCGGGTAAGAAAGCCTTCGGTTTTTAATACGCCACGAAGATCTGGTTCTCGAAGGTTAAGAGCCTTGCTTATACCGTGGCGAATAGCGCCTGCTTGACCAGAAAGACCGCCGCCTATGACGGTACAAACTACATCGTACTGACCTGTACGTTTGGCAAGCTCAAAAGGTTGATTGATCATCATCTGCAAAACAGGACGGCCAAAGTATTTTATAAAATCTTTACCGTTGACCGTAACGAGGCCATTGCCAGGCTTTATCCATACACGGGCAACAGCATTCTTCCTCTTACCAGTGGCATAAGTACGGCCCTTAGGGTCAATAACAGGTGTTTTCTTTTCTGCTGGCGTTTCGGTAACGTCAATGACTTTTGATTTTAGTTCTTTTAAATCTTTTAGGTCAGCCACGGTTATCTCCTTTTATTCTTGGGGTTCATGGCAGCAACATCAAGAACTTCTGGTTTTTGGGCTGCGTGAGGGTGATCGGCGCCGGCGTACACATGAAGGTTGCTCATTTGCTGACGACCCAAAGGATTGCGAGAAATCATGCGCTCTACGGCTTTTTTAACAACACGCTCTGGGAATCGTCCGCCCAATATTTGCTCAACAGAGCGGCTTTTGATACCGCCGGGGTGTCCCGTATGCCAATGAAATTTTCGATCAGCCGCCTTGTTGCCTGTAAGAGCAACCTTATCAGCGTTAGTGATGACGACATAGTCGCCACAATCCATATGGGGTGTGTATGAAGGTTTGTGCTTACCACGCAAAATGTTGGCAACAACCGAAGCTAAACGACCAACAATTAGGTCAGTAGCATCGATCACAAACCACTTCTTATCGAGCTCGGAGGCTTTGAGAGAATGGGTTTTCATGGCGGTCCTATCACTTAATATTGTGTGTATTTTGAAAATCTGCTTAAGGAAAGGTCCAAAAGCCACTTCAAAACTAACTCAGTCTTTCTATCTTAAGCTAGGGGCGTTGGTCAAGAGGAAATGTTAGGTATTATTATACCTTTTTAAGAAGGTAACTCTTATCCAGTTTAAACCATGGAATCAAATTTTCTTGCTAATTATCCAAAGACATTTTTTATGGAGTTATAATCTTGGATAAACAGACGCACAGCTTTGCCTGGAGGTTTACTTGGAAAAATTAGCCTTTGCTTTTAATGTTTTTTTTGCGTCATTTGGAATGCTGCATTTGTAAAATTTCGCACCAAAATTAAGATACCCCAGACATATTCGAAGCTTTTCACCGATAATTTCTGCTAAACCAAGATCAACAGCGCAGTTCGAAAAAGAAATAGTTTTGTAATGGCATCGGTTATGCCCACTAGGGCCAAAACTTTGACGTATAAGCTCGCTAACTTCTTCGTATACCTTGTTCGCTACTGCCTCATAAGTTTCTATACCATATTTAAAGTCCAGCCCGCTTATGAAAATAGAGTTTGCTCCATTGTCTCCAACAGTTAAAGCTGTTAGAGCTTGACGAGTTTCTCTAGTCGTGTCTTCAGGCAACTCATATTCAGGTGGTAAGTTGCTGCGTGGAGATGAATCGGAACTAGACTCGGACTCCACATCGCTCATGGCAAGTAATGGTAAAGGGAAGCACATAATAACAAATAGAAAAAAAGTTATTTTTGAATTTTGTTTCATTAAAAGTCCTCCATAGATACAGGGAACAGCCTACTACTGTGATTTCATTGATGCAATCATTTTAAGTAGAATCACCCCGATGTATCATCCTATGGGTGCCTCCGGGGGGGTATACATAAGATTCCCCCCTTTGCAATCGTGCTGAATGAGGTATCATGAATGCGTTTAGAAAAAATAGGGAAAGCTGAAATGAAGATAACGCAAGTATTTATGGTGATGGGGTTGATGGCACTGGGTGCTGTACAGTCTGAGGCGGAAACAACTTTTGAGTATCCTTATGATGAGTACGGGGCTCTTCTTGAAAAAAGGATGGAAGCAAACAACGCCCTTGCGAAGAGTAACAAGAAACGGGAGGCGTTAAAGGATAAGAAAGATGCTAAGGCCAGAGAGATGCTTAGGAAGAAAGCAGCATGGAGTGAGGCCAAAAAGGAAGACACGCAGCGTGCAAGAAAGAGACTTGAAAGTTCTATCAGAGATATCGAGAGTGAGATCAAAGAAGCCAGGAAGGCTAAGCGGGATGAGATTGAAAAACGGGAGATCTCTTTAAAAACCTTTGAAGCAAAGCTCAAGAGGTTAAAAGGAAAGATAAAGAATAAGCGGGACGTCATCGAGCAGGACTATCCACAGCTGGATATTAGTCTGCGGGAATTCGGTAATCTTACCAGAGAAGACGTTGAACAAGCTTCTTTCAATTCCTTTAATTCTGACACTGGAATGGAGAGTCTTTACCACCTTGAACAGAAACGTGATAGGCTCTCTGATAGTATTAATGAGAAAAAGAAAAAGCTTGCAAAGGTTAAGGGTGATGATATGAATGTGCAAATCTTGCGCCATAAAAAGCACCAAAAGAAGAGTGAGCTTTCTAGGTTGATTAATCGGGTGCCAAAAGCTCATAGAGCTTATGAGACAGCGAGTAAGGTTTACCAAGAAGCCAAAGCTGCTTATGAGAAAGAGAGGAGTGTTAACGAGACTAAAGGGCAAGCTTTTCTTCAGGCAACAGAAGTGCTTCGTCAGTATAAACAAAAAACTTTGTGTTGGACGGCTGTGCCCGATCAGGTTGTTAGGTCATGCAAAAATATGAAAATAAAGCTTCTGGATGAAGAAACAGGCCGGTGTTCTGTAACAGCTCAGTGTGAAAACCAGTGTGATCAGTACATGCATACAACTATGGACTATAATGCCATAGATTTGGGGAACGAAGGACGCCACCTGGAAAATTGCAAGGGAAGCATACAGGGAAACTGGAGATCTTGCGACTTGTCGGACCCTAGTTGCTGACTTTCGTAACTATTTCTCTAGTAAGGATGGTGGGTATAACGGCCTTCTATCCTTCTCTTTTTTTCAGTTTGATGACAAAAAGCTCTTTTTGTTGCCTAGCTGTCGTGTGTATCAATATCCTTTGTATCCTGGAGAGGTTCAGCGCCTAGGCCTTTGATAAAGATCTTGATATTACCAATGGCTTTATCAATATCGTCGATGTCAGTGCCTTTTACAACAAGGCTTGTGCCATGCCCTTTGTGAGTATCATAAAAGGGATAGCTGCCGATATCCAGGTGCGGGTACACGTTTTGTACCGTTTCGAGCCCCTCGGCTATCAGGCTTTCGGCCATAAGAACGTGAACGGACTGGTATTCAATGGGGTTTCCTTGTGCAAGTGTGGGTTCGAGAAAGCTAAACATGCTTTGCATGATTTTGGGCACGCCAGCAAGGACGTAAACATTTTCCATTCTATAACCTGGTGCGGTGGTGACAGGGTTGTCAATAAGAGTAGCCCCTTTAGGCATGTAGGCCATCTTTTGCCGTGCGGGTGTGAATCCATCGCGGCCATAGAAGTTCAGCAGAATTTCATAGGCCGTTGGTTCTTTTTCAAAAGGGACGCCGAAGGCTTTAGAGACAGATTTAGAGGTAATATCGTCGTGGGTAGGTCCTATGCCACCTGTGGTAAATACATAAGAGTACTGCTTTCGTAGGACGTTTATATGATGGACAATGTCATCTTCTATATCTGGAATAATGGATACGTGGGCTAGTCTTATACCTAACGCTGCTAGGCGTTTGGCTATATATTGGACATTGAGGTCTTGGGTTCGTCCCGACAAAATTTCGTTACCTATGACGAGTATGGCAGCTGTAGACTGAGACATGATAGAAACTTTCGTTTTTTCTTGAAAATACTTGTTGGGTGAATAAGCTTCTTGCGTGTATATAATGAATACCACAATAGGTGAGATCAATGCAATTACCCTCAATTCTTCATAAAGGAAAACTTATCAAGCGATACAAAAGGTTTTTAGCTGATATTGAGCTGGAAGATGGGCAAACCATAACGGCACATTGTCCAAATTCTGGTAGTATGAAGGGGTTAAAAGAACCCGGCATGGAAGTCTATGTAAGTCTTGCCAATGATCCAAAGAGAAAATTGAAGTATACGTGGGAGCTTGTAAGGCTACCAAGTTCTTTGATAGGCATAAACACTAATGTTCCTAACAAATTGGTGCAAGAAGCGTTGCAGAACAGAAGTCTTCAAACTTTTGAAGGGTATAGATCTGTTAAGCCAGAAAAGGTATGTGCCCCAGGAACCCGGCTTGATTTTTACGTTTCAGATCATGAAGAAGGGAGAAAGGATGCCTATATTGAAGTGAAAAATGTGACATTGCGTGAAGGTAATAAAGCTCTTTTTCCCGATGCTGTAACGGAAAGAGGTACCAAGCATCTTCGTGTATTGATGGATATGATGGACCAGGGGTACAGAGCAGCCCTTATTTTTGTTATTCAAAGACAAGACGTACAAGAGTTTAGGCCTGCCAAAGATATTGATCCTGTTTATGCCAAAACTTTGCAGCAAGCTATTAAACGAGGCGTAGAAATATTTTGTTATACTTGCTATATGTCGTGTGAGCAGATTATACTAGATGCCGAGTTGCCTGTGGCTTTCTGAATGCTACTAAGAGGTTCAACCTATGGATGATTATTATCAAGACACTCAAGAATCTATAACTATACATGATGCTGCTGCTTTTGAAAGCATGCGTAAGGCTGGTCGCCTTGCTGCTGAAGTATTGGATTATATTACTGGTTTTGTTGTACCTGGTACAACAACAGAAAACCTAGATGATTTATGCCGTGATTATATTCAGAAACGTGGTGCTATACCAGCCTGTTTAGGGTATAGGGGGTTTCCAAAAACTATCTGTACGTCTGTTAACCATGTGGTCTGTCACGGCATACCAGGACCTAAGAAGCTAAACAAAGGTGAGATTATCAATATTGATGTCACGGTGATTGTTGATGGTTGGCATGGGGATACAAGCCGTATGTATTACGTGGGAAAGCCGTCGGTAAAAGCAAGAAGGCTAGTAGAAAACACCTATGAATGTATGATGCGTGGTATTGAGGTAGTGAAGCCGGGAGCCACTTTAGGTGACATTGGTTATGTTATACAATCTTATGCTGAATCTTTGGGTTACAGTGTTGTTCGTGATTTTTGTGGT
>CAZQLR010000066.1:4062-5645 GCA_964594205.1 uncultured Alphaproteobacteria bacterium | reverse complement strand
TGACCTGTGTAACTTTTTTTAATAAGGGCAATATCTTCGGGAGTTCCCATGCCCATAATATGTCCACCCTTGTCGCCACCTTCTGGGCCAACATCTACGATCCAATCAGCTGTTTTTATAACGTCTAAGTTGTGTTCGATAATAAGTACGGTATTGCCCTGATCAACAAGGTGATGAAGGACTTCTAAAAGTTTTTTAACATCTTCAAAATGAAGACCTGTTGTTGGTTCATCTAAAATGTAGAGCGTTTTGGATGTGGATCGTTTGCCAAGCTCTTTGGATAGCTTGATGCGTTGCGCTTCTCCACCGGATAAGGTTGTGGCGGCTTGTCCGATCTTTATGTAGCTTAGGCCAACTTTTTCTAATACTTCAAGTTTGTTGGCAATAGAAGGTGTATGTAAGAAAAAAGCATGAGCTTCTGCCACGGTCATATCTAAAACATCAGCAATGGTTTTGTCTTTGTATTTTATAGCCAACGTTTCTTTGTTGTATCGATTACCTTTGCACTGATCGCAAGTAACATAAACATCAGGAAGAAAGTGCATTTCTATTTTTATGAGACCATCACCATGGCAAGCTTCACAGCGTCCTCCCTTTACGTTGAAGGAAAATCTTCCAGGTTTAAAGCCTTTAGCCTTTGCTTGGGGTAAGGCGGCAAACCATTCTCGTATAGGCGTAAAAATGCCTGTGTAGGTTGCGGGATTGGATCTTGGTGTGCGTCCTATGGGGTTTTGATCAATTTTAATGATTTTATCGATATAAGAGATACCCTCTAAGGTTTTATAAGGAGCAGGTAACTCAGGAGACTTCATCATCGATCGTTTTAAAGCGCGGTTCAATGTTTCCATGACAAGGGTAGATTTGCCACTTCCCGATACACCAGTAACGCAGGTGAGTGTTTCAAGGGGTATTGTTAAGGTAACATTTTTTAAATTGTTTCCTGTGGCTCCCGTTAGGGTTAACCAGTGGTTTTTAGGTGCTTGTCGACGTTTTTCAGGGACGTTTATTTTTTTTCGTCCACTTAAATAGGCTCCAGTGAGGCTATTTTTATCATTTATAACTTGTTCAGGGGTTCCTTGGGCTATAATTTCTCCACCGTGGTATCCGGCTCCTGGTCCCATATCTATTACATGGTCTGCTTGACGAATAGCATCTTCATCATGCTCAACAACGATAACGGTGTTATCAAGGTTTCGAAGGTGCTTTAATGTTTCTAATAACATTTGGTTATCCCGTTGGTGCAACCCTATAGAGGGTTCATCTAGAACATACAAAACACCCGTAAGTCCAGATCCTATTTGGGAAGCAAGACGAATACGCTGGCTTTCCCCACCGGATAAAGTCCCAGAGCTTCGGGATAAAGTTAAATATCCAAGTCCTACACTTGTTAAGAAATGCAATCTGTCTTGAATTTCTTTCAAGATACGCTGAGCAATAACGTTATTTTGATTGGAAAGATGATTGGGCAGATTTTTGAACCATTCTAAAGAATCATCAATGGACAAGGCTGTAAGTTGTCCTATGTTCTTATCATGGACTTTTACACATAAGGCTTTGTTATTTAATCTGAATCCTTCACAAGC
>CAZQLR010000066.1:2563-3962 GCA_964594205.1 uncultured Alphaproteobacteria bacterium | reverse complement strand
AGGGACGGTATTTCTTCCAATGTATAAAAGACACCGTCTATTTTGAAACGTTGATATCCTTGACGCCCAAGATCAAGGACTTCTTTTTTATATTCACCCTTTCGACCACGTACGATGGGGGCCATGATGTGGAGTTTTTCACCCTCATCTTTCATCATAATTTGGTCAATAATTTGCGTCGATGATTGACTTTGTATAGGTTTGCCCGTGGCTGGTGAATAAGGAATACCAATGCGTGCAAATAAGAGACGCAAATAGTCGTAAATCTCTGTTATAGTGCCTACTGTGGATCGTGGATTACGAGACGTTGTTTTTTGTTCTATAGAAATGGCAGGAGACAATCCTTCGATAGAGTCTACATCAGGTTTCGGCATGAGTTCTAAAAATTGACGAGCATAGGCTGATAAGCTTTCTACATACCGTCGTTGACCTTCAGCATACAGAGTATCAAAAGCCAAAGTGGATTTCCCCGACCCACTAAGACCGGTAATAACAACAAATTTATCTTTAGGGATATCTGTTGTTACGTTTTTTAGATTGTGCTCACGGGCGCCTTGAATACAAATATGCTTGGTCATGAAAAAATCTCCATAAATCACACAGTTTTACCATATTTTTCAGCATGACCTAACAAAAATATCTTATTAGCTATACGAGCTTTCTATGACATGTATGTGCTTTAGAGCGAGATTTATAAGTTTTTCTTGACGGTTGACAGATAAAAAGCTAAATCTCATACCATGTGGCGGGCGTAGCTCAGGTGGTTAGAGCACCAGATTGTGGCTCTGGGGGTCGTGGGTTCAAGTCCCATCGTTCGCCCCACTTTTGAATAAGGCAGGTGTATTTTAATGGCGGGGCTTTTTAATGAAGCTTTCAGGGTTTCGTCTAAATTTGGTGACGAGATTTATGCTTATTACAGCTTGAAGAAGCTTGGTGAGAAGTTTAAAAATTTAGACAACTGTCCCATAATACTAAAAATTTTAGCAGAGAATCTTCTGCGTCGGAATCGAGAAAAAGATCTTACTGTGTTGCTTAATGGGCAAAAGAAAAGTTCTCAGGTTCGAGAGATATCTTTTCTTCCTTCCAGGGTTCTTATGCAGGATATGACGGGTGTACCTGCTCTTGTTGATTTAGCTTCTATGAGAGAGGCCTTAAAAGAAAAGGGTATTGATCCACAAAACATGAACCCGTTTTTGCCTATTGATTTGGTAATAGACCATTCTGTTATGGTTGATCGTTTTGGCTCTCAGCGTTCTTTTTCAGAAAATTCTAGATTTGAGTTTCAGCGTAATAAGGAAAGGTACTCCTTTTTGAAATGGGGGCAACAAGCCTTTAAAAATTTACGTGTTGTACCTCCAGGGAAGGGAATTTGCCACCAGATAAATTTGGAACATTTGGC
>CAZQLR010000066.1:0-2463 GCA_964594205.1 uncultured Alphaproteobacteria bacterium | reverse complement strand
CTGACTATAACGTCTATTTTACGGAATTATGGTGTGGTAGGCAAATTTGTTGAATTTTATGGAGAAGGTTTAAAAGAATTAAACTTGGAAGATAGGGCAACGATAGCGAACATGGCACCAGAGTATGGTGCGACTTGTGGATTTTTTCCTATTGATGAGGAAACACTTAGTTATATGAAGCTTACTGGCCGTGAGGAAAAGCTTATCGTTCTTACAGAAGGGTATGCTAAAGAACAGGGATTGTGGCGTTACGAGCGGGAGAAAGAAATAGCCTATGATGAAGTTCTGTCGCTTGATATGAAACATGTTGAGCCAAGTGTATCCGGACCGAATAGACCTCAGGATCGTATAATTTTGAGAAAGGTGAAGACAACATTTACCCACTATCTTCAAAAAAAGATTGAAAAAACTAATGCTCTGCCTTTGGAAAAAAAGATTAATGTATCAGGCCATGGCTTTTATCTTAAACAAGGCTCTGTGGTCATAGCAGCTATTACGAGCTGTACTAATACGTCTAACCCCTCAGTCATGATGGCTGCAGGGTTGTTAGCACGAAAAGCTGTTGAAAAAGGGTTAAAAGTAAAGCCTTGGGTAAAGACATCTTTGGCACCAGGTTCTCAGGTTGTAACAGCATATTTGGAAAAGGCAGGTTTACAGGAAAGTTTGGATAAACTCGGTTTTAATTTAGTTGGTTATGGATGTACAACATGTATTGGAAACTCTGGGCCTTTATCAGATTCTATCATTGACGCTATAAGAGAGGGTGATTTGACGGTATGTTCCGTCTTATCTGGTAACAGAAATTTTGAAGGTCGTGTGAATGTCCATACGAAAGCTAGCTTTTTGGCTTCGCCTCCTTTGGTTGTAGCTTATGCCATTGCTGGCCGTATGACTATTGACTTTAATGAAGAGCCTTTAGGTCACGATACAAATGGTCAGGTTGTGTATTTAAGGGATATTTGGCCGTCTGTTGAAGAAATTAAATCTGTTGTGGCATCAAGCATTGATTCTGCAATGTTTACGCAGGGGTATAAGAATATTTTTTTGGGAGAGGATGATTGGCAAGCTATAAACGTTCCGAAGGGTGCCATCTATAACTGGGATCCACGTAGTACCTATATTAAAAAGGCACCGTTCTTTGAAAATAACATAAAGGATTATGACACTGTAAGGGGATCTAGGGCCCTTCTTATCCTTGGTGATAGTATAACTACTGACCATATATCACCAGCTGGTTCTATTAAAAGAAACAGTCCTGCAGGTCTTTATTTATTGGAAAAAGGTATTCAGCCGGATAACTTTAATTCTTATGGATCAAGACGTGGTAACCATGAGGTCATGGTTCGTGGTACTTTTTCCAATATTAGGCTTCAGAATGAGCTTACACCCCAGCTTTTAGGAGGAATAACACTCCATTTTCCTAGCCAGGATATTATGACAGTTTATGATGCTGCTTTACGGTATGCTCATGAAGGAACGCCTCTTCTTATTGTGGCTGGTCGTGAATATGGAGCGGGGTCTTCAAGGGATTGGGCTGCTAAAGGTACAAAACTTTTAGGTGTTAGAATCGTTATAGCGGAATCTTTTGAGCGTATACACAGGGCAAATTTGGTCGGTATGGGGGTTTTGCCTCTTCAATTTCCTGAAGGTGTAAATAGAAAAACATTGGCGTTAACTGGGGAAGAAACTTGGTATTTTGAACATATAAAGCGTTCTACCCAGCAACCCCAAGGTACTGTTACAGCAATTATTATAGGGCAGGATGGTTCAGAAAAAAGAATATTTCTTAAAGCAAGAATAGATACTCAAGAGGAAATTAACTATTTTAGAGAGGGGTCTATTTTGGATTATGTTAAGAATAAATTTTTCTAGGTTTTATACAAGAAAAGCCGTCATAAACCACTGGCAACATTTCTTTCATTGACCTAAATGTGAGTTTACGCTAGCTTTACCGGAAATATAGCCACTTAGGTTGCTTTGATGGGAGATAGTTTAGCGGTAGAACTGCCGGCTCTGGACCGGCCAACCCTGGTTCGAATCCAGGTCTCCCAGCCATCTTGTCTAATAAAATCATTCTTTTCTTTAGATACCTTTGTTTATGATCTCTCTAATGTGATGGTATTCGTGTGATACGTGGAATTATTGCTGAAGTGTTTGTATAAAATGGGTACCTAAGGTTTTGTGATTATATTTTTTCTCTTTGTTATGTTGATGGCAGTTATTTCTGTCTTTGATTGGAAGACCAAAAGCTGTCCCTTGTGGCTTGCGTGTTTGACGTTCTTATCAGGGGTTTCTGTTATTGTTAATAGCCATTTTGAAAACATAGGGGTACAAAAAACACTATCAGAAGGATGCACAACCGAAAGTTTTCCCGAAAAAATATGTGGTGTTGTTATTGTAATGATTATTGTGTGGTTGGTTGGAAAAATTCTGGGTAATAAACTTATGGCGTTGCTAGATAGT
>CAZQLR010000065.1:0-5671 GCA_964594205.1 uncultured Alphaproteobacteria bacterium | reverse complement strand
TCCTTCATGTCTCTTCAAAAATAAAATTACTCAGAGCTCAAGATTTAGAACTAGCCAATGACGCCATAGAGGCTTATGCTTTTGGTTATCTAGCTGTAAGATCTTTTTTAAAGTTGCCTTTAAGCTATCCATCCACAACTAATGTCCCCTCACCAACTTTGGGTGGCACAATATCAGGTCTGTAATTTTTTAGTTTTCTTCTTCCAATTCTGTTCAAAAATTTACTCTTTCTCTGTCTCCATACATCAGCTTCTGAGGAACCTTTTCAAAGCTTTTAACTTTACCCTTATCGTATTCTATTTTGTACACAACATCAAAAACACTTCCTGGCCATTGTTTCAATTTATCCTTAGAAACCCCCAATTTCTCAGTAATTTTGTTAATAGACCTATGATCCCAACAAATAACTACCTTTTTTCTGTCGTATTTAGGATTATTCAAAATTTCATGAACCATCTCATCAACCTGGTTAACTGTATAGTGTAAATTAAAAAAATCCTTTTTTCCGTAGTCCAAATTATAGGATAAGGGAGCCAATGTTTCTAAGGTACGAAAAGCCTGGTACTGATAGTTTGGCTTCACAGCAAAAAGAAAATCAGGTATGCCAAAACGATAGGGAATATACTCAGAAAGTGCCGCTGCACGTTGATATCCTTTTTCTGACAAATTTTCAAAAAATTCTCCCTTGTCATTTTTTTCACCAACAGGCTTCTCCGCATGCCTTAGAATAATGACCTGTGAAGGGGCAGCCTGCACAATATTCGCAAAGCTAACTAAAAAAACAACACCTAGAATTATAGACTTTTTCATAAATTCCCCAACACAAACTTACGATTACAATAAGGGCACCTAGACCAACCATTTTTTTTTGATATTTTTATAAAAACTCTGGGATGCAAAGTAGAACCCCATCCTCCAAAGTCTCCCTCACAAACAATAATTTGTTCAACTGAACACTCAACAGCTAAAACGTCTCTTTCTTTTTTAGACAAAAAGTCAAAATCCCCTGTTTCCAGCATTTCTGACAATTTATTACATCCTCAGTTGCTCCATTGCGCCTACATCCTGAGTATAGTATACATTTTCTTGATAATGAATAGCTTTTCTGCGCCCGTAGCTCAGCTGGATAGAGCGTTGGCCTCCGGAGCCAAAGGTCAGGGGTTCGAATCCTCTCGGGCGCGCCATTTAAGTAACTTGCAATACATGAAAAGGTGTACAGCATGACTCAGTCTCCTAGTAACAACCAGAGCTGGCCCTATTCCACCGATAATATGATGCCGTTTATTGATCTTAAAATCCAGGAGAAGAAGCTTCATAGCAGTCTTCAAGAGGCCTTTGAATCCATAATGTCTAGTGGTTCGTTCATCATGGGGCCTAAAGTTGAAGAATGCGAGTTGGCTTTGTCCAATTTATCCGGTTGCCAAGCTCTAACCTGCGCTAGTGGTACCGATGCCTTAATGCTCGCTCTCATGGCTATTAACATAGGACCAGGAGATGCCGTTTTTGTACCATCCTTTACCTTTGCCGCTTCTGCCGAAGTTATTAGATTATTAGGTGCTTCACCTGTGTTTATAGATTGCACTCCGGATACATTCTGTTTGAATATAAACAGCTTAACCGAAGCTTATGACATGATTATAAGGGATAAAAAGTTAACCCCTAAGTCGTTAATAGCTGTAGACTTATTTGGCCATCCCGTAGAATACGAACCACTTAAAAACTTTTGCGAGGAACGGCATTTAGTTTTTATAGGAGACTGCGCACAAAGTTTTGGTGCGACATATGACACTAAACCTGTTACAAGTCTCAGCCATATAGCAACAACAAGCTTCTATCCAGCCAAACCACTTAGTTGTTACGGCGATGGTGGCGCTGTTTTTGTATCTCATGACCAAGAAGAACTTTTGAACACGTTAAAATCTTTACGTATCCATGGACAAGGTAATACACGATACGAACATATACGCATTGGTTTAACAGGCCGTATGGATGCTCTACAAGCCGCTTTTCTGTTGGTTAAAATGGGCATCTTTGAGGAAGAGGTTGCCCTACGTCAAAAAATTGCTGATCATTATACAACAGGGCTTCAAGACCTTGAAATACTGAATCTCTACACACCGAAGGTAAAAGAAAATTGTACAAGCGTTTGGGCACAATATACACTCAGAGTTAGCAACCGTAACGCCTTTCAGGAGCATTTACGATCGTATGGTATTCCCACAGGAATCTACTATCCAATACCAACACACCTTCAAATCGCTTATAAAGATGACATCCGAGCGCCCAAGGGGTTACCTGTAACTGAAAAATTAGCATCTCAGGTAGTTAGTTTGCCCATAGATCCTTATATCTCTACATCTGTTCAAGACGGTATTATAGATATAATTAAGGATTTTTATAAAAAATAAAGTTTTTCTAAGTGTTAAGCAAAATAGCCAAAACACACCTAACTAAGCGAGAATAATCGTTCTGGAGCTTCCTCTTCCCATGGGAAAACTATCCACGCATTAACTTCTGCAACATACGAATCAACATTCTTTTTTCCCTGAGCTTTTGCATAGACCGTTGCGTAATGTGCCTTTGGAAACATTCCACGCACAATCTTAAGCGTCTCCCCAGTATCAACAAGGTCGTCTACAACAAGCCATCCCTCACCATCGTCTTCTTCCGGTAAATTTTTTATTATATATGGTTCAGCTTGCTGATCCAAAACATCGTCATAACTGGAAATACTAACAGTTTCTATAAGTTTTATATTTAAAGATCTCGCCAACAGCGCAGCAGGAACCAACCCCCCTCGAGTTACAGCAACAATACCTTTCCATGATTTAGGAGGTAAGTTCCAAGCCAAAGCCTGAACATCCCTATGAAACTCGTGCCAAGTAACAAAAAACTTCCTGCTCATCTTTTATCCTTCTCGTTTATAATGATAGATTTAGAAGTTCGTTTATATCTGGTTAAGTAGTAAACCACACCTCCAACAAGTACAATGGCTAGGATAGAGGCTGCTAGAATTTTTATTCCGTGTTCAAACTGCTGTTGTACAACTTCAATAACTTCAGCAAACCAATATCCTACACCGCTAACAATGACAGCCCAAATTGCAGCAGCTAGAAAAGTTAATGCAGCATATTTTTTCTGCGGAACGCCAGAAAGCCCCACAACTATTGGTGTTGCAGTTCTAATTCCGTAAACAAATCGAAACCCCAAAATTAACAGCGTAGAATGTTTTCGTAATAGTTTTACCGCCTTATCAGCCTTAAGTTTTAGGCTTGGAAATTTTTTTAACAAACTATCACCACCAAAATAACCCACCCAATATAAAAGCTGATCGTGAATTATAGCACCCACAAATGCAAAAAGCATAACTATTGGAAGGCTAAAATATCCGTGATAAGCCATGCTCCCAGCCAGGAGGAGCAAAAGCTCTCCTTCAATTAAAGCAGCGATTATGAGGAAAAAATAACCCCATTCATATAATAGATGTTCCATACACTCACATTAGATTTTGTCTAAAATCCAAACCCACATAAAAGCTTACAACCTTTTGCGTAGCCTCTTATACCACACTAGAAGCGCTAAAAATAGAATAAATGGAAAAGACCAAAGAGCAACAATCCATCGCGACCCTTGCGCTTCCAAAAATATAGCTTTTCCATATCTATCTGTCAGAAAATCTATTATTTGCTCTTCTGACTCTCCTGCTTCTAAAGAATCAAGAACATATAAACGTATACTCTTTGCTAGAGGCACATTAGAGTCCTTTAAATTCTGAACATCGCACGTAGGACAGCGTAGCTTGTTAAGTAAAGCTTGAGCTCTCTCAACATGCGTTTTTTGCGCGTTAGCTGGAAAATACGCCTGATGTAGAATAAGGCCAAACATTATCAAAACACCCATAATGCAAGTATTTTTTAAGATTTTCATAATGTTTCCTTTCAGCAATGGATCCTCTAACATGATAAAGAACTTTTCCTTGTTGTGTGAGCAAAAAAAACTCTGGAAACTCTTGTACTCCAAAATCTATAGTATACCTACCCTTTGCATCCACAATGACTCCATCGAATACATCTTCTGCCCCATAATTCGCAACCCACAACCTCTCTCCAGCTGATAGTTCTTGATGAACAATAGCAATAATAGGAATCTCCGGGTATTTGACCTTTAAGCTTCTCAAATAAGGTATTTCTATTTTGCACGATTGACACCATGAAGCAAAAAAAACAACCAAAACTGGCTTTTTCTTAGAAAAAGCCTTTATTTTATTTTTTTCCGGAATGAAGATTCTATCCTGCATATTATTGAGAAAAAAATCTTTTACTAGCCCCCCCTGCATACTTGAACGCAGTTTAGGAGGGCTAATATGAAAAATCTGTCCTACGCCTAGAAAAATAGCCAACAATAAAATAAAAATTGCAGGAATAAAACTAAATAGCCTACGCATGGTTTTTTCTTTTTCTACACGTTAAGTAGACACCTATTATCATAAGAATAGCTCCTAAAAAAATTAGGTTAATATATGGTCTATACGATAATTTAATACTTACCTTTTCTTTTTCCACCCTTTGGAGGGAGGTATAGACTTGAGAAAATAAACCCACAGTGGAATAAGAAGCCTTAGAAGTTTTTTGATTGTTAGATTCTGGATAAAAACGCCATTGGGGTCTCAAGTTAGTAATACTCCTTTGAGATGATGCTTCACACAATTCTAAAACGGCCGTGATACCTTTATAGTTATCTCCCTTCTCTAACTTATACCCCTTAAATTTGAAGCCATACCCTTCAAAAATCTGATACGTTTTATCCCCAAATACAGCATCTATTTCTTTTTTAAACAAAGCATCCCAGCACACTCCTAATAACATAATAGCAAAAGCCCCATGAGAGATTGCTATTCCTACTCTTTTTACAGTTACTGGCGCAGAAAAAACATAAAAAAACATATAACATAAGGCATAAACAGCAAAAGAAATGCCAAATACCTCTATAAGAACACCTTGGTTTATAAGCAAAACTAGTAAAATTAAAACAGCTAAAAAGAAAGATGTATACTGTTTGAGTGTTTTTAAATTTTTTATTCCAAAATTCCAACCAATTTTTTTTGAAGGCTGGTCAACTGCCAGAGGCAAAAATAACAGAAGAATACAAGACAGAATCCCTAATAAAATATTAAAAAATGATGGGCCCACAAAAAAATAGGTAGAAAAACTAATTTGTACAACAAGTGGATAAAGAGTTCCCCATAAAAGAATAAACAAAGCTAAAAGAAAGCCTACAATAGTAAAATTCATACAAGAGAATACTGACAAAATATTTTTTTCATTTTGTAATTTTTTACTCAGGTCAGTAGCTCTTGCTCCAAAAAACAAAAAAGATAAAACACCCCATATAGAAAAAAGAACTAGTAACCCCAAACCTCTTTTAGTGTCACTGGCAAAAGAGTGTACAGATGATAACATACCTGAACGGACTAAATATCCACTAAGTAGCGTTAAGATTAAAGGCAGCATAGATAACGGAAAAAGAGAAACCCTAACAACATGCCCCTGTAAAACCGAAAATTTTCGTCCATGTATGCAAGAAAGAATAGCTAACCATGGTAAAAGTGAAGCATTCTCAACAGGATCCCATATCCAATATCCTCCCCAACCTAATTCATAATAAGCCCAAC
>CAZQLR010000064.1:0-5832 GCA_964594205.1 uncultured Alphaproteobacteria bacterium | reverse complement strand
TGATGGAATACTCATGGAATACATAAGATTTATATACACCGGTAATTTTCTACAATGATCTATCCACACCATACAACCCTTAAACTTTTTATTGAAATTTTACTGTAAAAGCCTATAAGCTGACAGTACATAGCGTAGTGCCAAGTAATAAATATTGGTTGGAACTTTTGTTAGTAGAAGATTTTATGGAATAAAGGAGCTGAAGTTTCTCTAGCTAGTTCACGACTCTTCTTATAGACCTTAAAAGGATATCTTTCTCTGCAACATGCTAATAAAGTATTCCATAGTCAATATACTTCACCACACAATCATATTGTTAGTGGTCAAAAATTTCTTAACCCCAAACTATTAAAAACCAATCCTTGATTTTTTGTCCATAACACTTATACCTCTAACTGTTAATGAACCTTTAATGAAAAAGATACCAGATGAAACTCTACCTTTTATTCACCATCGCCTTTGTATTTCTAGTCTTTCCTTGTCTTCACGAAAGTTATGCCCGCAACGTTAACGACGATAACCACCGAGAAAACCTCTCTCCCTTTTCCACTACACGGCAGACCCCTGGTGTGAATCCCAATGCCTTTGCTGAGTTTGGTGCTCTCCCCCGAATTACCACCCCTCCTACCACTCGACAAACACACCGTACAAACAGACTCGCATTCAATCTGTTTTTTACGACTCTCCTTGATCTTCTCAGACACCTTGGACCTGAAGGCAGAGAACAAGTTTTACAATTAGCCAGCCTCTCTGCGCAAGAAACCCCTCAGAACAACACCTAAACAACCCTTGACTTTTCGTTTTTAGTACTTACGTTTGCAAGTAGTAATTTAATAAAAGGAAATACCGATGAAACATTATCTTTTATCCGCTGCCACCTTTGCTTTTCTTGCATTTTCCTGCACCTACGAGGGCCTAGCTACAAACAATGATGCCTCAGAAAATAACGCTCCCTCCGTCGCATCACATACGGTTAGTATAGAATCTGGCGACACCACGCAAGCTGGTGAAGATCACAGGCCACTCATTAATGCTCTTGCAGCCATGCCTACAACAGAACGTGAGGTAGTTCTTGGCGCTACTGGAAGTCAATTAGTCGTTAACACTCTTGCAGGTTTGTCTGAAGAAGAGCGCGCAGAAGTTGCCAACACTGTTCAACAGATGATTAAAGGCACTTTATCCCAAGACAACGTTTAAATACCTCATCACAACCTTAACAAAAAACGGCCATAGGTTTGACTGTCTTCTTTTTACAAGAATTTAGTTAAGCTTACGCCGTTTTTTTGGTATTCTGATTATCATTTACAGATAAGCAGAGAATAACTTCATGAAAAAATCAAATCTTGAAACTGTAGAGTTTTTAATTCAGAAGTATGGCGATCTAGATTTTGAGGGCTTGCGACCTGTTCTTTCGAAAAATATAATTTCTCATATTACAAATAAAAACGGTGGCACAGATATTGAATATGGACCCGATAACCTTATTCGCCGGCAAGAAGCCCTGAAATACCAAGGCGTCGATTTGAACCTAACCATCTTACAATCTGTTCCCATTAACCCGCATCAAGTTATGACCTTGGTTCATGTGCAGGCAAAGCTCAACGACACACATTTTGAGAACTACGCCGGTTTTTTGTTTACACTCGAAAACAGTCTTATCACTGAAATGTGGATGGTTGAAGCCAAACCAGAAGGAAGCGATAACTTTTGGAAAACAGGTAAAGAAAATGCATAAAACCAGGAGACGAAGCTGGGTTTTTCTTTGATAAACTTCAACGTTTTTGATTCTGTAGGAAACAACAATGAAACATCTGGTTTTTTCTATTATTGTTACCCTGTTTTTGGTTTCTCCAAAACTGCCATCTTTTGCACACCCAGCATCTGAACAAAATCTTTTAACCTTTACGGATGCTGAAATTGCCCACATGCCTTCACTTCAAGGTATTACACCCCAAACTGTGATAGACTTACAGAAAGAGTCTGTTGTACTAAATGGCAGACAATGGCAATTTATCCGCAAAAATGACCCTGATAGAGATGCCATCATCAAAGATGGTCCAGAAACCTTTGGTATACAATCATACCCTGCCTTTCGCTTACCACTCTTTTCCCTTCACAAGAATGGTATATGGGTTTCTCCTATCCGCTTAGTTCATAACACGGCAATGATTACAAATGAAGATGGATCTAGGCAGCGTCAATGTTACAACGTTGATATTTTCACGCAGCTCAGTGAACAAGAACAAACCTTACCCTTGTTTCAAAGGTTAATTTATCCAGAAGCATATGAAGAGTGTTTAGATTTTGACGTTCACAGCCCTGACTATCTCCAGCTTACTACTTATCAATTCTCTATTTTTACCTGTTGCTTGCGTGAAGAGCTCAGTCAGCAAACCCTTGTTAATATACTGAATGGCATAGGCCCGATGAAACACCAATTTGATCAACGCAGAACCCCAGAAAACTCTGAAACACTCGACGCACTCCTCCGAAGGATAGATATGATGGCTGAGGCACTTAAAGAACCTAAAAACCCCCAATGATCCTGATACTGCTAAAGAACTTGATGATCTGTTTATACAACTTGAGGATCTGGGTAGCTTTGAAAAACTTGAAGAACTTGGCGGGATATCTTTACTAAACCCAATAGTTGAGGACCTTGAAGACAGAGGCATTCTTAAAAAATACCAACGACATGAAAGGCTTGAACCACAAGAGGCCCAAGACCTCATTGCTTTTCTTACTTCATGTGTAGATTTCCTCTGTCAACAATCAGCCGTTCATTAACATCCTCGTTTTGTTGTGGTAAAGACCGTTGGTAGAATATCAAAAGTTGTAGCCTGCTCTACAGTTGATTTTTGTCATACCACTACTGTACACTTCGACTGTTACCTCTACCTCGTCCTTTCATCACTTTGGTTTATCAGTTTTGTAGAAAATTTATGGTCACGGCTTGAATGCCCTAAATACGATACCTATATATTCTTAAAGTAAAAGGAAATTACAATGAACTATTTGATTTTATCCATCATAACCGCTTTGTTTTTTAACGGCTCAGCGCCAGAATCTTTCGCTGCACCAGCTTCTGCCGACGACTTTCCAACCTTTACACCCGATGAAGTTGCACGCATGCCCAAGTGCACGTTTTCAAATGATGATATAATATCACTGATGGCCGGGCCTGATGGAAAAACGTGGAAAGTTCTTAAACGTGGAGATGATCAAACATTAAAAGCCGTCACCGAAGATGGAATCAACAACTTTAAGATTCAGGGCATAGAAGATAAACGCTTTGTCTGCCCACATTTTCGCCTTTATAAGGATGGAACATGGGTTTTTCCTGTTTCGTTGGTTCATAATTGGAAAACTATCAAGGGGGAAGATGAACATGGAAACCCTATGGATTTTTCATTAAGCCACACAGCTCTACTTAGTACAAAGCTCAGTGAAGACGAACTAAACGACCCTTTTTTCCAGAGGTTGGCCTATTCAAAAACCCTTGAAGACTGTCAAGCTTTTGAACCTGAGAGCCGTGAATATAAGCAGTTCACCCTTGATCACCAGCTTCCCACTTTAGCTCGTTGTATGAAAGAAAGAGACGATAAAGAGTACGTCGTTAATGCCATAAACGATCTGAAAGCAGAACTTGAAAAAAGTCATACAAGAACGCAAGAAAAGAAGAGCTAGGTACCAGACCCAAACGTACGATATGATCCTTCTGGATATAGTATACGGAGTAATTTCCTTGATTTTTGTGGTTTGATTAAATACTATGTCGTCACTTGTTTTAGAATTTATAGGAAATTACAATGAACTATTTGATTTTATCCATCGTAACCGCTTTGTTTTTTAACGGCTCAGCGCCAGAATCTTTCGCTGCACCAGCTTCTGCCGACGACTTTCCAACCTTTACACCCGATGAAGTTGCACGCATGCCCAAGTGCACGTTTTCAAGTGATGATATAATGTCACTGATGGCCGGGCCTGAGAAAATAAAAGGTAGAACGTGGGAAATTCTTAGACTCGGAAATAATAATGCACTAAAAGCCGTCACCGCAAATGGAAGCAAAGGCTTTGAAGTTCAAGGCGTGGAAGATGACAACGTTGCCTGCCCAATTTTTCGCTTTTATAAAGGTGGAACATGGGTTTTACCCATTTCGTTGGTTCATAATTGGAAAACTATCAAGGGGGAAGATGAACATGGAAACCCTATGGATTTTTCATTAAGCCACACAGCTCTACTTAGTACAAAGCTCAGTGAAGACGAACTAAACGACCCTTTTTTCCAGAGGTTGGCCTATTCAAAAACCCTTGAAGACTGTCAAGCTTTTGAACCTGAGAGCCGTGAATATAAGCAGTTCACCCTTGATCACCAGCTTCCCACTTTAGCTCGTTGTATGAAAGAAAGAGACGATAAAGAGTACGTCGTTAATGCCATAAACGATCTGAAAGCAGAACTTGAAGGCTAGTCGTGCGAGAATTCAGCCAAAGAAGAACTAGGTACCAGACCCAAACGTATGATATGATCCCTCTGGATATATCATAAGGGGTGGTTTCCTTGATTACTTTTTGGATTGTTTTGGCTATTGTGCTAATTCTTATTTTTATGTCGGCCTTGTTGTCAGCATCAGAAACAGCACTGACTGGTAGCTCCAAACCTCGTATTCATCAGCTTGTTAAGAAGGGTGATACCAAGGCTGGCATTGTTGAACGTCTACAAAGCACCATGGATTCGGTTATCGGGTCTATTTTGCTTGGTAATACATTGCTCAATATTCTAGCCTCGTCCCTTATCACCGGTATCTTGGTACAGATTTTCGGAGATACAGGCATGGTTTATGCTACGATAGGCATGACCTTTTTGATTCTCCTTTTTGCTGAGGTTATGCCCAAAGTTTATGCGGTTAGGTACCCTGAAAAAACAGCTCTATTCTTAGTATCCCTTGTTGCTATCCTTATAAAAATTTTAAAACCCATAACGCAGTTTATACAATGGCTTGCCTATGAAATATGGCGCTTTATCGGCGTTAATATCAAAGAAGATAAAGCAGACAGCGATTACGAAGAAGACCTACGCGGCGCCATAGACCTTCACAGAGGCCAAGAGCCAGAAACAGACGAAGAACGACGGATGCTTAACAGCATTTTAGATCTAAACGCAACCAACGTTGATGAAATACTCATCCACCGTAAAGACATGACGACCATTGATATTAATCAAGAAACAGATAAAATCATAAGCGAAATAATTGCCAGCCCTTACACACGCTACCCTGTTTGGGAAAATGACAGCGAAAATATCATAGGCATTTTACACACCAGGGACGTCTTAAAAGCCCTCAAAGCCTACGACGGTGCATCAGAAAACATCAATCTTAAATCCTTGCTATCAAAACCCTGGTTTATTCCAAAAACAACGTCTTTATTTGATCAACTTCAAGCTTTTCGCAAGCGGCATGAGCATATTGCTCTGGTTATTGACGAATATGGAAGCCTCCACGGCATCATAACCTTAGAAGACATATTAGAAGAAATTGTGGGTGAAATCACCGATGAACATGATCCCAAGAACCAAATCGCTTTCCCGCGGGATGACGGTGGTTTTGAGGTAAAAGGCCACACCACCTTGCGCGACCTTAACAGACAATTCGATTGGAACTTACCTGATGATAAGGCTACCACAGTAGCAGGATTAGTCCTATACGCTAGCCGGCGTATCCCTAAATCTGGACAAGAAATTAACATTCATGGTTTTAAGGTCCTGATCCAAGAACGACAACGCAACCAAATAACACAGCTTGTGATTTATCCTCCTCAAAATGACACCGTTGC
>CAZQLR010000063.1:0-5838 GCA_964594205.1 uncultured Alphaproteobacteria bacterium | reverse complement strand
GCTGACCCTTATTTAAAAAAATTATACCTGATGAATAGAGAACCCCAAAATGAAAACCCAGAACACCATAAAACCTCTTACTGGGAACATTTGATAAATATGAAAAACGTTTTACCACTCATAACCATATCCGTCATTCTTATCTTTATAGTTAAAGCATTACTAAAGGGTATATTAGATTTTACTACCATTCTTGATACTCAAAAACATCTACAAAATATGGCACCAGAACAAATTACCTCTATGTTTTCCGGAGCGCTTCTACTTTCCTTTTTTTTGGGCTATCTGTTTGATAAATTTAATCATTTTTCCGTTCTCTCATTTACTTTCATAGGTATGCTTACAGCAAGTATCTGCCTTGAATTTTATTTTATGGATGCTCTTTTACTGCAAACTTTATGTTATGCTGCACTTGGTGCTGGAATATTTAGCGCGTATGCCATTGCCCAAAAAATTCTAGGTGAAACGCTACAAGGAAAAGACCTAGCGTTAGGAGCAACCAGCCTAGGCTTAGTCGGTGCTATAGTATCCATTTTTTCACCCAGTTTCTTTGGTTTTTGGCTAACAACCGAAGGAACATCAGGTTTCTTCAAACCCTTCATAGCAGCGTCAACCCTGGGATTAGTGGCCGCGCTTCTAAAGCTGAAAAAAGAAAAAAAAGAAGCTTAAAGCCTATTTTTTATAACCTTTTACTGTCACATAGCTAAAAAAGGCTGATATGAATGCAACACCAGCAGTTATAATCATAATATGGCTCATAGCCTGAGTGTAAGCCTGATTTACAAGGTTATTGATCATTTGTGGTTCAGCAAAAAGATTTAGCTCTTTTACATCATGATAAGCACTAGACAAATATGTCATAACAGAAGCTTTTTGTTCCACTGTTGTACCGATAGGTAAGACACCTTCCAAAAAATACTGTCCTAAACCTGTTAATAAGCTAGAACTAATGACAACACCAAGGGATAAAGACAAAGTGCAGCCCAGTGCAAAAACGCCAGAAGCTGTATTCAATAAGGACCCATCAACTGTTTCCATCATAATAGTGTTAAAAGCTGGAAACGCTAAACCCAGGCCAGTACCTGTCAACGCAAGGACGACAATAAGTTGCATCAGATCCGTGCTGCTATTAAAAGTAGATAACCACACACAACATATACCAACTATAAATAGACCCAAACATATAGGTATACGACCGTCCATCTTGTCACAAAGCTTCCCCCCAAAAGGGGCGAAACCTCCCAGTAAAAGTGTCATAGAAAAAAATATGAGACCACTTTCATAGGCACTGTATTGCAAAACGTTCTGCAGATACAGGTTAATAATGAGAAAAATGGTGGCAAAAACATACTCAAACAAAGAAAACCCTACCAAGCAACCAAGGTAAGGCATATTGGCAAAAAAACCTTTCGGTATCAGCCTCTCTTTTTTAGAACGCTGTGTTAAATAAAACGTGGCAAAAAGAAAAACACTAGTACCAAGGGAAACAAGGTAAGGCAAACTGCTTACCCCCCAAACCTCGGTCTGATTAAGCGTAAACATTAACAAAATAAGGGAGGAGCTTAAGAGAGCAGCACCCTGTATATCTATTTTTTGCCCTGTTTTCTCTATGGTCTCTTTTTCACCGAAACACCACACTACAAACAACGACAGAATACAAAGGGGAACATTGACAAAAAATACCCAACGCCAATTGATAACTTCCAGTAAAAATCCACCCAGACTGGGACCAAAAGCAAGCCCCATGCCTGCTGCTAGTCCCAACATCCCTATAGCAAAGCCTCTTTTGGATTCAGGGAAAACAGTAAATATCATCGCATATAAGGGAGCCACGAATAAACCACCAGCCACACCCTGAAGGATTCTACCAACTATAAGCACCCAAGTACTCCAACCTATACCACACATGAGAGAAGAGGCAGCAAAAGCGCTCACTCCTATAAAAAATAAGCAACGCTTCCCGTATATATCTGATAAACGTCCCCCAATGATAGAGGTTGATCCCCAGGCCAAAGTATAGGCACTCAACAACCATTGGAGAATATTCAAATCCTCATCGAATTCCTTAGATATATCAACCAAGATTAAGTTTACAGCAGAGTAATCAATGTTAAGAAGCAAAACCAAAACAAAGACCGCCCCTAAAATAAGCCAAGCCTTTGTTTGTTGAGCCAAAACCATGAAGCACTCCTTAACATCATCTTTTTTTCTTGTATACACATATAGTGCTTTACAGCAAAAAAAGTCAAGGGAGTCTCACGTTATTCTAGAAAAGTATGCCTTGTATTGATCCATCACAACCTTCGGCGAAAAGGATTGTTGATAGGCTCGGTATCCTTCTTCTGCCATATTTCTAGCCATCTGACCATCTTTTATCAAGTTATTGAGATGGAGCGCGAGCGCGTTAACATCATCTATATCATAAAGCAATCCATTAACACCTTGCTCAATCAACATAGAGGGACCATGAGCCCTTGCTGCAATAACAGGCTTGTTACTAGCCCATGCTTCAATAACTACGTTTCCAAACGGTTCGTGACGTGATGGGCAAACGAATATATCACAGCTAGCCATTAAAGACTCAACATCTTCACGCCACCCTAAAAATTTAACCCTATGAGAAATTTTTAGACTCCTTGATAAGCTTTTTAGCTCCTCTTCTTCTGGCCCATCGCCAACTAAAACTAAGAACCCTTCAGTGGTTTTAGAAAATGCTTTAAGCAAAGTGTCAAAAGCTTTGTTGGTATGAAAACGCCCAACACCTAAAATTAAAGGAATACCAACAGGTATACCCAACTCTGACCAAGAAAACGGAGCTGCTTTGTTTTCCGATACGAAATTGGGAAGATAAATTGCCTTTTCCCTAGGCCAACCATTTTTCACAAGATAATCAACTATCATGGGCGTATTACCTATTAGATAGTCACAATGTTTATAATAAGCCAAATTGTAGTACCCACCCAATCTGGCCACCAGCTTGAACGGTTTTTTCTTACCCGCCAATAACTTGTTAGAAGGACAAAAAACCGTAGCTCTGTTCATCCAAGTAAGGACCACAGATGGCTCAAAAGTCTTTATAATCCTGCGAAATTTCAAATGGGTTGACAGGTCTAAATAAGGTGAAGCAAAAGAAGCATGCGTTACGTGTAAATTAGCGTCTTTATACTTTTTATCCCTAGCTTCATTAGGCATCACAAGTAAGTGTTGGTAAATACCAGGATCATGTCCAAAAGCCTGACTGAGACGAACAAAAAAACTCTCTGCTCCCCCGCCCCCTTTTGCTCCCAATACTTGTAATAATCTAAGTTTGCTCATTTTTTTCTGCCATATACCGAAGGTTCTAGTGTTGCCTTTAGGTAAGACATTACAGGATACATTGCCGCACACAGAGCCACTAACACCCCCCATTTTCCTTCACGATAACCTTTGCGACGAATATAACATTTATAAAAACGTGACACCAACCTACGAACATTCTTAAACAGTGTTTCTTGGTGGAGGTCCCCTGAATCCAAAAGATCCTTGGCTCTGGCCGTTGAGTATCTATTGAGTCGCTCAAAAAGATCAGTGATATCACGATCCACATAATGCTGAAGCCTATGATTAAGTCGCTTACCTTCTTTGCCCTCAAAACTTACAATGGGATGTACTCTTTGCCTACCCCAAGTTTTACAGCCTTTCTTGAAAAGCCTTTTTACGCTGCTAACACCGAAATAGGCCCCCCAACCGCAGCGAACTAGTTTGTTTCCAATATAATTATCTACTGGTATCGAAAAATACATCGCTCCATCAGCTGTTTGGATAGCATCGTTTATTTCAGATGCCAAATTTTTGGGAACCCTTTCATCAGCATCTATTTCCAAAATCCACTGCCCATCACAAGCTTGAATACCTTGGTTACGCCTATCGCCTTCAATAGGCCAGGATCCCTTTAGTATTTTAGCACCAAACTTTTTAGCAATAAGTTCTGACTTATCTGTACATCTATCTAGAACAACAACAAGTTGGTCGCAAAAACCTAAAGAGACTAAACATGCTTCAAGATTTTCTTCTTCATTATGGGCAACAACAAGGCCTGTAAGAATAGTTTCTCCCACCACTACGATATACCCTTTTCCATACTAAAACTCTGACACAGACTGAATAGCTTTTTTACGCCATCCAACGCTTTCTGCACCGATAACCCTTCCATTAAATCGCCTGGTTTTTTCCAATCATATTCAGGAACGCATATAAGCTCTTCATAGGATTTTTCTGTACGAACCCAATGGCATATCTTGCCTTGTGGCTGATAAATAGATTCTTTTGATGGCCCAAACAACCCCAAGGTAGGCGTTCCCACAGCCGCCGCCAAGTGCATAAGGCCCGAATCATTACCAATAAACAGTGTACATTTTTCCAAAAAAGCCGCGGTTGTCGCCACGTCCATACAACCAGCCATTGGCCAAAGAAGATCTTTTGGCGCTTGCTTACACATTTCTCGGCACGTATCTATATCTTGAGGCCCCCCTAAAACAGCGAAAACAGCATCAGAAAACATATCTTTTTTCATCTGTTGAGCGAGCTCTATAAATTTGGCAGACGACCAACATTTAGCAGCCCAGCTAGCTGTTGCCCCAAAAGCGATAACCTTCGTTTTTCCCTTCAACAAAGAGGCTACTTTCTTACGAGCATCAACAGTAGTATAAACCTTGGGTAACGGTAACCTAGGCACATTTAAGAAACGAGCCATCTGATTAACCTTTGGTATATCGTCTTTTTGCGCACGCCAGACATAGCGCCTAAAACTTGGAACCACATAACTTAGAAAAGAACCACGCATGTCTATAACGCAATCCCAAACCTCAAAAGCACAGGACTTCCATATATTCCACCAATGCATGCGTCTTTTTCTTTTGCCAATGGGGATAACTTTGCCTATATAAGGAGCCGTGAAAATAGGGGCTGGTAATTGTCCGCAAACCACCGTAAATTTAGCCTCTGGACATCTTTGGTGAAAACATTCCATCACAGCGCTAGATATAATAGCATCACCTAGATGTTTTGAGGTTATAAATAATATTTTCATAAGCTTCACAAGGTTAGTTGCATGAGCCTTTATGCCCAAATTTTAAACAATCGTCAACTTCTGACCGTTGAAGGTGAAGAAAGCCAGGATTTCCTACAAGGACTCATCACCAATGATGTGCGTAAATGCTCAGAAAACCATGCTCTATTTGCTGCAATGTTAACACCCAAAGGGCGTTATGCTCATGATTTTATTTTGCTAAAACACAAAACAGGCTTTTTTCTTGACGTATCATCGCTTGGTATTGAAGACCTAAGGAAACGTCTGTCAGTTTATAAATTAAGACGCAACATTATTCTGGAGAAAAATGCGGCTCCCCTCTCCGTCATGGCTGTATGGGGCGATGCCAACTGGGAACCGGGCCAGCACCTTATAAATCCTGGCGACTGTATTAAAAAAAACTGCGAAATAATCATACTAAGGGATCCCCGGACAGCATCACTAGGGTGGCGTGTGTATGCACCCATAAAAATTCTCAATAAATTTATGGAGACCATACCATCTGGCGACTATACCCAACATCGATTCAGCTTGGGTATTGGTGAGTACGGCAGTGGGCTTGTGCAGGATAAAACTATTCCCCTAGAGGCCAATTTTGATCGTCTCAACGCCATTGATTGGCACAAAGGATGCTATATAGGCCAAGAACTTACAGCAAGAACCTACCACCAAGGACTTGTGCGCAAACGTCTTACGGCTTTCCGTGTAAACCAAGACAATGTTTTCATTAAGGATGAAAAGCTCTATGAATACAAAGACAATTGCGATGA
>CAZQLR010000062.1:4335-5993 GCA_964594205.1 uncultured Alphaproteobacteria bacterium | reverse complement strand
CACAGGCGTACATATATAGGTGCACAACCTGGTAAGATTATGCAAGCTATGCGTAAAGCTAAAGTTTCTAATCCACTTATTTTGTTAGATGAAATTGATAAGCTTGGCGCTGACTGGCGGGGCGATCCTACATCGGCCCTTTTGGAGGTCCTTGATCCAGAGCAAAATAGTACTTTCGGAGACCATTACCTTGAAGTTGACTATGATTTATCAGATGTGATGTTTATCACCACGGCCAATACTTTGAATATGCCTCAGCCCCTTCTTGACCGTATGGAGATTATTAGGCTGTCTGGTTATACAGAGGAAGAAAAACAAGAAATCGTGAAGAGGCATTTGCTTCCAAAACAGCTGAAAAATCATGGTTTGCAACAACAAGAGCTTGTTATAAGTGATGAAGCAATCCAAAAAACTATAAATGCTTATACTCAAGAAGCGGGGGTTCGGAATTTAGAACGTCAACTTGCTAAGATCTGCCGAAAAGTGGTCAAAAGATTGGTGGACGGAGCAGCTGAGGTTGTCAATGTTACAGAGAGTAATTTGAAAGATTTCTTAGGAATCCCGAAATATCGTCGCCAGCAAGCTGAACAAGAACACACGATTGGTGCAGTAACAGGGCTTGCATGGACACAGTTTGGGGGCGAGATACTGTCTATTGAGGCAGTTACTTTGCCGGGCAAAGGAAAGATGAAAGCGACAGGTAAGTTGGGTGATGTCATGCAGGAGTCTGTGCAAGCAGCCGTAAGCTATGTGCGTTCTAATTATCGTGCGCTTGGTATCAAGCCTGATGTGTTTGAGAAATATGATATCCATGTTCATGTGCCTGAGGGAGCTACACCTAAAGACGGCCCTTCTGCAGGCATTGCAATGGCAACAGCGCTGGTATCTGTATTGACAGGTATTCCAATTCGTAAAGATGTTGCAATGACTGGAGAAATAACATTAAGAGGGCGTGTACTGCCAATAGGTGGATTGAAAGAAAAAATTCTAGCTGCGAGTAGAAGTGGTATCAAAAGAGTAATTGTGCCCATTGATAATACAAAAGATCTAGAAGACATACCAGAATCAGTCAGAAAAGGGATGAAGATTATACCCGTTAAACATGCGGATGCGGTTCTGAAGGAGGCTTTGACACAGACACCTATGCCTCTTACGAAGGAGGATATAGGGTCTATAGAAGAGGTTGTACAGAACCCCAAAATTGTGGCTGATATACCTCATGCAGCCCATCATTAGTTCTAAAAGCTTTTTTTTTAGGGGAAGTGGCTGTTTTGTGCGATTTTTTGATTGACGAGTATCAAAGGGTGGATCTAAAATGTCCTTAATTGCATGTGAGCAATGTGTGTAGTTGATTGAATAACAAACAAATGAAGGAATTTGTCGTGAACAAAAGTGAATTAGTAGACTCAGTCGCTCAAGAAGCGGGTTTAACAAAGGCATCTGCTGCGCGTGCGGTTGATAGTATGTTTGAGGCTGTTCAGGATGCTTTGCGCCGTGGTGAAGAAGTCCGTTTGGTAGGTTTTGGTACTTTTTCTGTTGCGCGTCGTGCAGCTACAGAAGGTCGGAACCCGCGTACGGGTGAAAAAATTCAGATTCCTGAATCAATGCAACCTAAGTTTAGAGCTGGTAAAGCTCTTAAAGATGCTGTCCGTCGTTAA
>CAZQLR010000062.1:0-4235 GCA_964594205.1 uncultured Alphaproteobacteria bacterium | reverse complement strand
ACCAGCGAACTTATTACATACTTGGTCAGGTGTTTCTTGTGTTACAAGGCTATAGATAGTTATAAGGTTCTCTACATCTGGCCTTCCTATGGCTTCTGCGAAGGTAGATGGAAAAGGGTGAGGATCCGTTTTTGCTTTGCGAATTTTTTTTGCTATCGTTTCATTGTCATCTTTTAGATTAATTCTTGAGCCTTCCGCAGGGTCACTTTTGCTCATTTTATTGCTACCATCACGCAAGCTCATGATACGAGCACCTTGTTTTTGTATCATGACTTCAGGTAGAGGAAAAATATCACGATGAGTAAATCTATTAAAAGCGCCAGCTATATCCCTAGCAAGCTCAAGGTGCTGTTTTTGATCTTCTCCAACTGGTACGTGTGTGGCTTTATAGGCTAAAATATCTGCAGTCATTAAAACGGGGTAACTGTACAACCCCAATGATGCTTGATCTTTGTGTTGACCTGCTTTGTCTTTAAACTGGGTCATTCTATTTAACCACCCAAGGGGTGTGAAACATCCTAAAACCCAGCTTAACTCTGCATGAGCAGAAACTGAGCTTTGGGGGAAAATAACACATTCTTCAGGGTTGAGTCCGGCTGCTATGTAAACGGCAGCGATTTCTCTAGTGTGTTGTTGAAGTTGATTTGGGTTATAGGAGGTGTTTATGGCATGTAAGTCTACAACGCAAAACAAGCATTCATAGTCGTTTTGAAGTTGGATCCATTGATGGACAGCACCAAAATAGTTGCCGATATGAAAATTGCCAGTTGGTTGGATGCCAGATAGAATGCGACCTTTTTTCATTGAAGAATGCCTTGTGTTTGGTGGACGACGACAGCTATTTTAAGAAAAAGCGGGCCACGTTGCCGTTTGACAGTAGATCCTCATGTGGCCTGTATACCAGGTGGGTGCCATTTGCGCTGGCTGTGTACGAAACACCAGCTCAGAGTAGGGACAGCTCCCTTGAGAACATTTATCGCCCCTGGGAAATGTATCTTGCGCACAACCCAGCCTCGCTTCAATTCAAAATAAGAGAAAAATCGTACGAAAGTCAACAAGTATGTTTTTATGATCAATTTAACTAATTGATAATAATAAATTTATGATTTTTTTTGCAAAATTCTAAAAAAAATCTACCATTGCTTCTTGAAATTGAAAAAATAGTACCTACATACCCAGGGAGTCATGTAGTTTTATTAAAAACGCAATAAAAATGAGGAAAAAAATATGGCAACAAAAGCTAAAGGAAAAGTTATAGGTATTGACCTTGGTACAACCAATTCGTGCATTGCAATTATGGATGGAAGTGACGCAAAAGTCATTGAGAATGCAGAAGGATTTCGTACAACCCCGTCCATAGTTGCTTTTACGGAAGGTGGAGAACGGCTTGTGGGGCAACCTGCTAAACGTCAAGCTGTGACTAATCCGGAGAATACTATCTTTGCTGTAAAAAGACTTATTGGTAGACGGTTTAAGGATCCTATTACAGCGAAAGACCAAGAATTGGTTCCTTATAAAATTGTTGATTCTAAAAATGGAGATGCTTGGGTTGAGGCTAGAGGAGAGAACTATAGCCCTAGCCAAATTAGTGCGTTTACTTTACAAAAAATGAAGGAAACGGCCGAAAATTACTTGGGTGAGAAGGTTGATCAAGCGGTTATAACTGTGCCGGCCTATTTTAATGATGCTCAACGTCAAGCTACAAAAGACGCAGGTAAAATTGCTGGACTTGAGGTTTTGCGTATTATCAATGAGCCAACGGCTGCAGCCTTAGCTTATGGTTTGGATAAAAAGAACACAGGTACTATTGTTGTGTATGACCTTGGTGGCGGTACTTTCGATGTGTCTGTCTTGGAAATCGGTGATGGTGTTTTTGAGGTTAAGTCAACCAATGGTGACACATTCTTGGGTGGTGAAGACTTTGATATGAAGATCATTGATTATCTTGCTGATGAATTTAAAAAAGAGCAAGGTATTGACCTTCGACAGGATAAATTAGCCTTGCAACGCTTAAAAGAAGCAGCAGAAAAAGCAAAGATTGAACTTTCTAGCGCCGTGCAAACAGACGTGAATCTACCTTTTATCACGGCAGATGCTTCTGGGCCTAAACATTTAAATATTAAACTAACGCGTGCAAAACTTGAAAGCTTAGTAGAAGAATTGATTAAACGTACAGTAGGGCCATGCAAAGCAGCACTGAAGGATGCAGGTGTAACGGCTAGCCAGATAGACGATGTTATCATGGTTGGCGGGCAGTCAAGGATGCCTAAAATATTTGAGACAGTTAAAGAGTTTTTTGGTCGTGAACCTCATCGTGGTGTTAACCCTGATGAAGTTGTGGCCTTAGGTGCTGCTATCCAGGGTGGTGTTCTTCAGGGCGACGTAAAAGATGTTCTTCTTCTTGATGTGACCCCACTTTCCCTTGGCATTGAAACGTTGGGTGGTGTTTTCACGCGGTTGATAGATCGCAATACGACTATTCCATCTTCTAAAAGCCAAGTTTTTTCTACTGCGGAAGACAACCAGACAGCTGTGACTATACGTGTGTTCCAAGGTGAACGAGAAATGGCAGCGGACAATAAATTGCTTGGTCAATTTGATTTGGTTGGTTTACCAGCTGCACCTCGGGGCGTGCCACAAATTGAAGTTACGTTTGATATTGATGCTAATGGTATTGTAAACGTTTCTGCTAAAGATAAGGGTACAGGTAAAGAACAGCAGATTCGTATTCAGGCCAGCGGTGGTTTGAGCGATGAAGATGTTGAAAAAATGGTGAAAGAAGCTGAAGCCAACGCCGATAAAGATAAAGAAAGGCGTGAAGGCGTTGAGCTTAAGAACCAGGCCGAAGCCCTTATTCATACGACTGAAAGTAATCTGAAAGAACATGGTGATAAGCTTGAGGCGTCTGACAAGGAAAGTATAGAGGCTGCATTGGGAGAATTGAAAGAAGCAGTTAAGTCTGATGATGTTGCACGGTTGAAGAAAACCCTGGAGGACTTTTCTCAGAAAGCCATGAAACTTGGTGAAGCTGTTTATAAAGCTAATCAAGAAAATGCGAGCACTTCTAGTGAAGATGGTGGCGATGCTGCAACAGACTCAAAAAAGGATGAAGACGTTGTAGATGCTGATTTTGAAGAGGTTGATGACAAAGATAGTAAAGCAACCTAGTTTCAAGGCCTGGGGCAGCTCTTTAATAGAGCTGCCTTTTGTTATCTAGAAGTTATTGGAAAAAATATGTCAAAGCGTGATTATTACGAAATTCTTAGTGTTAGTTCTGATGTTAGTGAGGTCGAACTTAAAAAGGCCTATAGAAAACTGGCTATGGAGCACCATCCAGACCGTAATTCAGGCAGAAAAGAAGAAGCTGAAAGAAAATTCAAGGAAATTAATGAAGCGTATGAAGTGTTGAAAGACCCAGAAAAAAGAGCCGCTTATGATCGTTTCGGTCATGATGCATTTTCTGGAGGAGCTTCTTCTCATAATGGCTTTGATTTTGGATTCGGTGGATCTGGTTTTTCTGACATGTTTAATTCTATTTTTGAGGATTTTGTCGGTACAAACCAAGCGAATGGACATAATAGAAACCCAAGAAGGCGTCCCTCTTTGCGTGTGAGCGGAGAGGATTTGCGTTTTGACCTGGAAATTACCTTAGAGCAGGCTTTTGAAGGTTCTAAGCCGGAGATATCTTATTCTACCTATGTACCTTGTGATGATTGTTCTTCTACAGGTCTTGGGGAAAAAGGCAAAATTATTGATTGTTATGATTGTCGTGGTATGGGTGTAGTACGTCGCCAGCAAGGTTTTTTTATTATGGAGCAACCCTGTGGTGTGTGCCAAGGCTTAGGTCGTGTCATCGAAGATGCTTGTGGTAGTTGCTCAGGTCATGGCCGTATACGCAAAAAGAGAACGCTAAATGTTAACATACCAAAAGGTGTAGCCGATGGGATGCGCATTCGTTTGGATGGTGAAGGAGAAACGGGTATTCGTGGCGGAAACAGTGGTGACCTGTATATTTTCTTGCATGTTTTGCCGCATGAAATTTTTCAACGTGAAGAAAATAATTTAAAGATCAAGGCAAAAATCCCTATGACTACGGCCGCTTTGGGGGGTGAGGTTGATGTGCCAACCATTGAGAGCACTACTGTAGAGCTTTCTATCCCAGAGGGAACACAGCATGGAGAATGCTTTAAAATAAATGGCAAAGGAATGCCAGCGTTGAAGAATGGGAAGCGCGG
>CAZQLR010000061.1:1190-6121 GCA_964594205.1 uncultured Alphaproteobacteria bacterium | reverse complement strand
TCACCAAGATGAACTGTATCACCTATATTCAAACCATCTAAGTCGATAGTAACATACTCAGGAATATTATCGGCAGGAACGTTAAGTTCCATTTCATGCATAATGACATTCAAGACCCCACCACGCTTCATACCCGGTGATTTTTCTTCATTTATAAAATGTACCGGAACAAAAACATGAAGTTTAGCCCCCTTACTTACAAAATACATATCAACATGCACAGGTCTGTCTGTCACCGGATGGTACTGAACATCTCTAATAATAACTTTGTGCTCTTTACCAGCAATCTTCAAAGAGTAGAGCTTGGTCAAATGAGCAGGATCCTGTAGCTCAATACCTAAAATTTTTGCATCCAAAGAAATAGGCATAGGCTCTTTCCCTGGGCCATAGACAACACCCGGTAGGCATTTGAGCCTTCTCGTAGCACGGGCAGCACCTGTACCTACTTTTTCACGTTTTTGCGCTTCTAACGCCACGACAGATGACATATCATCAACTCCTTAATCTATTAACTTTACGCAACTTCAAACAAACTTGACACAGAGCGCTCTTCGCTAATACGCCGAATGGCCTCTGCCAGCAATGGCGCTATACTTATTTGCCTTATTTTTTTACAATTTGCAACTTTTTCTGTTGCCATAATGCTATTTGTCACAACAAGCTCTGTTAATTGCGAGTTTTCTATGCGTTCAACTGCATCCCCCGACAATACACCATGAGTAGCATAAGCAATAACACTCAAGGCCCCCTTCTCTCTCAACGCCTGTGCTGCATGACATAAAGTTCCTGCAGAATCCACGATATCATCCACCAAAATACAATGTTTATTAAACACATCGCCAATAACATTCATTACCTGGGATGCTCCTGGTTTTTCTCTGCGTTTATCCACTACAGCAAGGTCTACACCTATATCCTTAGCAACGCTACGTGTACGGAAAATGGCGCCAACGTCTGGGGAAACCATACACAACTTAGATATATCCATATTTTGGTTCTTAATATCGGCACAAAAAACAGGACGTGCAAACATATTATCAACAGGAATATCAAAAAAACCTTGTATTTGCCCTGCATGCAAATCCATAGTCAACACTCGATTAGCGCCTGCCTCAGTCAAAAGATTGGCTATTAACTTAGCAGAAATAGGTGTCCTCGGTCCTGTTTTCCTATCCTGTCGTGCATACCCATAATAAGGCAGAACTGCTGTAATCCGCCGAGCCGAACCACGACGCAAAGCATCAATAAGGATCAGTAATTCCATCACATTATCATTGGCAGGATACGACGTAGGTTGGATAACAAAAATATCCTGCCCTCGAACATTCTCCATTATCTCAACAAAAATCTCTTTATCAGCAAATCTTTTAATTACACACTCTGTAAGGGGGATACCAAGCTCAGCTGCCATCTCTCGAGCCAATAATAAATTGGAGTTTCCTGATATTAATTTCATGAGCCATATTGATTTTGTTACCGGGCACGGCGAAAACACTTAGAAGAGCACCACGACGTGTTTGAAAACTAACAGATATTACATAAATTGCAAGTGTTTTTAAGCTATTTACTCCTGCATGAAATATGAAAAACCCAGGCAAACAACTTCTATGTTTCCCTTATCACAAAAGATTAGAAGCAAAATTTAAAAAAAGAGAGTCTGGAAATTTTTACTGGTTGCCTCAGCGACTTCCTCAATTGTTATCCCTTTAAGCCGTGCGAGAAACTCTGCTGTATGCCTAACAAAAGCAGGTTCATTACGTTTTCCTCTTTTTGGGACGGGAGCCAAATAAGGAGCATCCGTTTCGATCAACAGCCTATCTAAAGGTAATGCCTTAATTATGGATTGAAGATCTTCAGACTTTTTAAAGGTAACAATACCCGAAACTGATATATAAAAACCTCTATCGATCGCCTTATAGGCAAAGTCTTTCGTCCCTGTAAAACAGTGTATAACTCCCGGTGAAGACGAACCTCTATTATCCCAAACCTTATAACGGTCAAAAAGATCAACCATATCAGCTTCTGCATCACGACAATGAATAATTAAGGGTAAGCCAGACTCTTTTCCCGCTTTTATGTGTTCTGAGAAAACCCTATGTTGAGCATCTTTATCATAACCTTCATAATAATAATCAAGACCGCATTCACCAAGCCCAATAACTTTTCTGTCTAGAGTTGATAGCTCCACAAGTTTTTTTGCTTTTAAGCCCGAGTAATCCAGAGCATCATGGGGATGAATTCCCACAGTTGCAAATATATGCGGATATCTTCGAGCCAGAGAAAGAACAGAGTCAAACTTATCTAAGCGTACACAAATGCACAACAGCGTATCTACACCATTTTTCTTGGCCCGCTCCAAAACATCTTCAAAATCATCAAGAAAATCAGGATAATTTAAATGGCAATGGCTATCAATTAACACCATCATCCTCCATGTTCAACCTTGGAAAGAGCACCTCTGGTTCAGGAAGGAATGACCCTGCTTCTATTTTATGATTTCCATTAAGAGCCTTAAAGTCTCTTTCTGATGACGGAATATTTAAACTATCTAAAAGTTTTTCCATAGAAACCGGCATAATTGGCGTGATTAATAATCCTAAACAACGAAGAACTTCCATTAAAACAAATAAAACTGTTCTCATGCGCTCAGGATCTGTTTTCCGTAAAGACCACGGAGCTTGATAATCAACATACTTATTTGCATCAGCTACTAATGTCCATACTGATTCAGCATATCGGCTTAAAGATTGAGACTCCATAAATTCACGCACCGCCGGTAATAAATCATACGCCCTATTTAGCAAAGCCTCATCAACGTCTCTCAAAGCTCCCGGTTTCGGAACCCTTGCTTCTGCATGTTTTTGGACAAAACTTAAAACCCGTTGAGATAAATTCCCAAGGTCGTTTGCCAAGTCACCATTAATTCTGTGAATCATATTTTTCCTTGAAAAATCACCATCTTGACCGAACGGAACTTCGCGAATCATAAAATAACGCAACTGATCTAAACCATAGTCCTTTATCAAATCATACGGATCTATGACATTTCCCAAGGATTTTGATATTTTCTGTCCTTCGTTTGTCCACCAGCCATGAGCATAAATCCTCTTAGGAAGAGGTAAGTCAGCTGCCATAAGAAAAGCAGGCCAATAGACAGCATGGAAACGCAGTATGTCTTTTCCTACAACATGCACAGCACTCTTCCACAAATCACTATTTTCTAAGGTAATTTTTGGAAAGCCCAAAGCTGAAATATAATTGGTCAACGCATCGAGCCATACATATACCACGTGCTTTTCCAGCAAATTATCATCATCAGGAACATCAACCCCCCAATCAAAAGTTGTCCTAGAAATAGAGAGGTCTTGAAGCCCCTGTTTTACAAACCCCACGACCTCATTAAATCGTGACTTTGGCATAATAAAATCAGGATGGGTTTTGTAATAATCCAGTAATTTATCCTCGAAAGCAGAAAGCTTAAAAAAATAACTAGATTCTTCAACCCATTCGACAGGCGCACCCGTAGGTGCTTTTCCATCCTTAATCTCGCTTTCAGCGTAGAACGCCTCATCACGAACAGCGTACCAACCTGCATATTTATCAAGATAAATATATCCCTTTTCCTTTAATCTCTTCCACAGATATTGAACTGCTTCTTTGTGACGTTTTTCAGTCGTCCGAATAAAATCATCATGACTCGCATTTAAACTATCTGCCAAATCTCTAAAAGTTTGAGAAACCTCATCGGTAAAGTCCTGAGGATGAAGACCTTTTAGTTTAGCTGCCTGATTAACTTTTTGACCATGCTCATCAGTGCCTGTCAAAAACTTAGTTTTGCAACCATCCATAGCCTTAAATCTTGCCATGACATCACAAGCAATCGTTGTATATGCATGACCTATGTGAGGACGATCATTCACATAATAAATAGGCGTGGTGACGTAAAAAGCATTTATAGTCATAAGAACCCCTTCAAACCTTTTTTAAAATAAGAGGATGGAATACAATAAGCAATAACTGAAACCAATCTAAGCTGAGAGATTTTGCTTCAGGAACAAGGCGTCGCCAATTATCCCATAGCTTAAACCAATTTTCGATGGGGTACACTTTAATTTTCTTGCTCAAATCTTGCAAAGGTATGCGTTCTGCCACTCCGTACGCCAGACGTAAGCATTCTTGCAAAATTTCAGTCATAATTTCCGTAAACCAAGGAGACTCTTTTGCAATCTTAGAAAGAGAAGAAAGTCGTTCTAGAGAAAAGTCACCAACAGTCAGCAATTCATCCAAAAGTTCAACTACACATTCATAGATACGCCTTATGCCACTATCACTTTGCACATTAATCAAACGTCCGGGCGAGCCGTTAACAAAAGCTTTCTCTAAAACCGAAAGTTCTTTATAACCACTAAATAGAAGCATATCGTCGCTCTTCAAATGATTAAAGCGCATAATTTGGCATCTGGACCTTATAGTTTGGATAATAGAAGCCGCGTCATGGGCCACCAGCAAGAAAAAAGTCTCACCAGATGGCTCTTCTATTCCCTTTAAAAGAGCATTGTTGCCATGTTTGCTTAGATTTCCTATATCATCAACAATAACAATTTTACAATCGGATTTTACAGGCGTTCTGTTGGTAAAATTCTGCAAGGCTCTCACCAGGTCTACAGATATTGTTTTTGAGGCGTTTTCTTTTTCTACAGCCTCAAGGAAGAATAAATCTGGATGTGCTCCAGCAGCAATGAGCTTACTATGGTCAACATTTTCATTACCATAAAAAAAGGTTGATTCCCTCCTAGACAGTAAATACTTCGCTATTTCCCAAGCAAATGTAGCTTTACCAACGCCTCTGGGCCCTAATAATATCAGACCGTGTGGGAACTTATTGCTCCTATAATACTGCTGCGTGCGCTCTTTCTGAGACATATGGCCAA
>CAZQLR010000061.1:0-1090 GCA_964594205.1 uncultured Alphaproteobacteria bacterium | reverse complement strand
ATTGTAAGATCGGGTTTAGGTATCCCCATAAGTTCAAACATTAATTTGTCTGCTTTTTCTAAGCCAACACCGCCCACAATTCCCTGATAAACACGGCTAGAGTCTGCATACCTATCAGACAAGACCCAAAATCCCTTTTCTATCTTAGGTTTTATGCCACGAATAACATGATCCTGACGAGAAGCATTCATAAGCAACAACTCTGTCCAAGCATCCCATTTTTCAGGATCCCCCTGAAGAAGAAGCTTTCTTATGCCCTCTGCACCAGATGTACCACCTGGTTCACGTGTGCACCAAATACGATAACCACGATCTTTTAGATAAGCTTCTGCTCGCTTAAGCTGTGTAGACTTACCACTGCCCTCACCGCCCTCAAATGTAATAAAAGGTGCTGGCACCATTTTCTAACCGACCAACATTTTCATAACTTTTTGCCATAATCGACCCAAAAAACTCAATCTCTCAACAGAATAGGCAGCCTTTGCATCCCAAGTCTTTATTACCTCTTCTCGAGGTGTTTTTACTTCTAAACGACCTATTAACTGCCCCATTACCACAGGTGCTTGTAGAGGCTCTTCTCCACTAAAAACTAGCTTAATATTTTTACGTTCTCGAATAGGCACAGTAACAAGTAGATTTCCAGGAGCCGTCACATCCACAAAACGTTTTTCACCATTTTGTACTTCTACTTTCCGAACAACGTCACCTTTAGACGCTAATGTTACGGTATCAAATTCTCTAAAGCCCCACCGCACAAGAGCCTTAGCGTCTTGGGCTCTCGCCTTAATACTAGTACAACCATTTATCACAAATAAAAGACGTCTACCGTTTTGCTGTGCAGTACCAACCAAACCTTGCCCTCCTGCGTCAGAAGACCCTGTTTTCATACCATCAGCGCCAAGCTCTTGGTCATACAGCAATGGGTTTCTGTTGCCCTGCTTTATCTTATTGTAAGTAAAATCTTTTTCCCCATAAATCTTATAAAGCTCTGGAAAATTTTCAACGGTCTTTGTCGCTATTATAGCTAAATCACGTGCTGTCATTTTATGGTTGGCATCAGGCCAGCCAGTAGCATTAGTAAAAGTTGCCT
>CAZQLR010000060.1:4463-6256 GCA_964594205.1 uncultured Alphaproteobacteria bacterium | reverse complement strand
CAAACGTGTCTTAGGAAAAGTTCCCAAAGCTTTCATACTATACCTACCCATACATACGATATACGAATTCCCTTCATTTATACCTTGTGTCAACAAGCACCGTCAATGAAGTAAAAAGTCTGCTTTCTTAATTACTTTACTCATAGCTATAAATATTACCTTTAGTACCTGTCATAAATACCTTAGACTGTAGAGACGAAGCTCTTCACATCAGGGTATGAACCCTGCTGGATGAGCTCCAGCCTTTGAATATACTATCCCCTAGGCTAATTTTCAAACAACAGAGAAGAGGTATGATCCGTCAGTTTGAACTCGTAGAACGTATAAGGGCCTATGACCCTTATGTTAATGAAGAGCTTGTTAACAAAGCTTATGTTTTCGCGATGAAAGCTCATGGAACACAAAAAAGAGCGTCTGGTGACCCTTATTTTTCCCATCCCTTGGAAGTTGCAGGCATTCTTACAAACCTAAACCTTGATTGGCAAAGTGTTGTAACAGCCCTTCTTCACGATACCGTTGAAGACACTCTCACCACTCTGGATGAGCTTGAATGTCTGTTTGGCAAAGACATTGCTCGGCTCGTAGATGGTGTAACCAAACTTTCTAAACTAGAACAACAATCAGTCGAAAAAACTCAAGCAGAAAATTTTCGAAAGCTCTTATTAGCCATGTCAAAAGACATACGTGTATTATTAGTAAAATTAGCAGACCGCTTACATAATATGCGCACATTACACCATCTGAAATCTAATGAAAAGAAACAACGTATAGCAACAGAAACGATGGAAATTTTTGCTCCCTTAGCGGGACGCATTGGTTTACAAGATATGCAAACTGAGCTAGAAGATTTAGCTTTTTCATTTATAAACCCAAAGGCCAGAGACTCTATAGAAACAAGACTCACCTATCTGCGCGAACAGGGTGAAAATACTGTCCAAGAAATCATCCAGAGTTTGCAGCAAACCTTACGAGCTGGTGGTGTTGCCGTTGAGGTGTATGGCCGACAGAAATCACCCTACTCCATATGGCAAAAAATGCAACAAAAGAACGTACCTTTCGAGCACTTATCAGACATTGTGGGTTTTCGTGTACTTGTAGAGTCATTAAGCGGTTGCTACCAAACTTTAGGTTTAATCCATCATGCCTATACTGTAGTTCCAGGAAGGTTTAAAGATTATATCAGCACACCAAAACCAAACGGCTATAAATCCCTACATACAACTGTTCTTATACCACCGTTTCAACGTGTTGAAATACAAATAAGAACCTTTGAAATGCACCGAGAATCTGAGCTAGGTGTTGCCGCTCACTGGGTATACAAACAAGATGGAAGCATTGACATAAACAGTGAAACAACACGCTATGAATGGCTCAGAGCCTTACTAGAAATATTAGAACAAGCCACAGACCCTAGCGAATTTCTAGAACACACAAAACTTGAAATGTTTGGAGAGCAAGTTTTTTGTTTTAGCCCTAAAGGTGATCTCAAAGCTCTGCCCAGAGGCGCTACTCCCATAGATTTTGCTTATGCGGTACATTCCGACATCGGCAATCAATGCACTGGTGCAAAAATAAATGGAAAACTCTCACCTCTAAAAACAGAGCTCAATAATGGTGACCAAGTAGAAATCATCACATCACCAAACCATGAACCATCCCCTACCTGGGAACGTTATGTGGTGACAGGTAAGGCAAAAGCTCATATACGCCGATTTATAAAACAAAAAGAGCGCGATCAATATACAAATCTTGGCCATACTATGCTTCTAAAAAGTACTAGAAAATATGGTCTT
>CAZQLR010000060.1:2430-4363 GCA_964594205.1 uncultured Alphaproteobacteria bacterium | reverse complement strand
ATTATCAATGGCCTCATACCCGGCATGGCTATACATTATGCTAAATGCTGCCACCCTATTCCAGGCGATACCATTATTGGCGTTGTTACAACTGGTCGAGGCGTTACTATCCACAAATCTGAATGTCTTACACTCAATAGATTCAAAGATACGCCTGACAGGTTACTAGATTTGAGCTGGGGAGAATTGGCTCGAAAAGATAGAGCATACCTGGCTCGCATTCGCGTCACTATCATGAACCGCCCAGGAAGCTTGGGTAATTTATCTACATCAATCGGAAAGATGGGCTCTAATATTTCAAACCTGAAAATAAACAGCCGTGGCAGTGATTTTTTCGATTTAATACTGGATATTGAGGTCGAGAGCCGACTGCAACTGAACGATATTATAACCCATTTGCGAGCAACGCATTTTATTAACCAAGTCAGGCGTATCTAATCATTTTTTTCCACCTCTCTCCGCTGTTTTGCCACTAAAGCATATACCGGTGTACTCGCGAAAAAGAACAGTGCTCCCAGTGAAATTAGGGCCTCTCCAGCCCCGTACATAGCATACAGAATGTACACAAAAGCTCCAAGAGAAACAACTTTATCCATCCAACTTACTTGCTCTTTAGCTATTTGCCCCGTATATGCCATAACCATCTGAGAAACAACGCCAAATAAATAACAAATCAGAACTGTTAAGGTTGCCAGAGAAATAACAAACTCAAACAATTTTATTAAACCATCCTGCATCCCCATCAAAAGAAGGCCCGAAATCAATACACTAGAAACAAGAATGCCAAAATAAGGGACACCATTCCTAAGCTTACCAAAGATAGAGGGAAATAGTTTATCCTGTGCCGCAGCTAAAGGCATTTGCCCTTGCAACAAAATCCAGCCATTTAAAGCCCCCAGCGAAGACATAACAGCGCCAATGGTTACAAACCATTTGAAAAAAGAGCCCCATTCTGCACCAAAAATATAGTTGGCAGCAAGTGCATAGGGAGCCGTCGAAGATGCCAGCTCACCCTGTGGAATAACACCCATCATAGCCGTCAAACTTACTAAGTATATAATGGCTGTTAACCCCGTTCCTACCAATGTTGCCATAGGAATAGTTCGCTTCGGGTTTTTTATGGCTCCTGCAGGCACACCAGCTGACTCAACCCCGATGAAAGACCACATGGTTAAAAGAGCAACCTTGTTGATAGCATCATAGGAAATAGTTTCACTATTCATAGGAGCCACAAGAAGATTCTCTGGATTAATATAAAAAATACCGATACCTGCAATAAGTAAAACAGGTACTAGCTTCAAAACAGTCGATACAGTCTGCACGGTTCCTGCAAGTCTCAGACTCATAAGATTTATGCCCGTTATCCCCCAAAGAATACCTAGCCCAACCAATACAGCCAAAGCTTTATTAGTGCCAAGCTCAGGCCAAAGAGAAGCCATATAAGCCACACTACCTATCACCAAGGCAGAGTTACCCACCCAAGTTTGCACCCAATAATTCCATGCTACTTGAAAACCAACAAAGTCACCGAAAGCCTTACGACTGAAGGCATATATACCTCCCTGTTGCGGAACAGCGTAGCTAAGCCTAGCAAAAACAAACGCTAGCAGCATAGCACCAACAGCGGACAAAACCCAGCCAGACAAAGCATAATGCCCATAGGGAGCCAACGTAGAAGGAAGCAGGAAAACACCAGAACCTATCATATTTCCCATCACTAGCGCCGTAATAACAAAAAAACCCAGCTGCCTTTGTGGCTTAGTTGACGTTACCATCGATGAAGAGTCTTCCATAATACACCTTAATATAAGCATTTATTTTCATGAAGATACACGTTAAAGTTATATTATCCAGAGTCAACAAGTTTTTCTATCCATGCGTGCTTTTAGAAAATCTTTAGTTCTTTTTGCAACGAAAAGAAAAAGAGAACAGG
>CAZQLR010000060.1:0-2330 GCA_964594205.1 uncultured Alphaproteobacteria bacterium | reverse complement strand
CTCTATGAAAGTCTAAGCAATGAAGATTTAAAAGGGAAAACCTCACAATTTAAAGATCGCCTCGCCCATGGTGAAACATTAGATCAAATTTTACCCGAAGCTTTTGCCACTGTTCGAGAAGCCTCTAGAAGAGTACTCAATCAATACCCTTATGACGTACAACTTATTGGTGGAAAAGTTTTACATGAAGGGAAAATAGCAGAGATGCGTACAGGCGAAGGAAAAACCCTGGTGTCCACCCTTCCTGTTTATCTTAATGCTCTGACGGGCAAGGGTGTCCATGTAGTTACGGTTAATGATTATCTTGCTGAACGTGACTCTAAATGGATGGGTGCCATTCACGAATTTTTGGGAATGAGCGTTAGTTGTATTCTCCATGACATGGATGACAATCAACGTCGCAAAGCTTATGAAGCAGACATCACCTATGCAACCAATCATGAGCTTGGGTTTGACTACCTACGCGATAACATGAAATTCCGTAAGGAAGAGCGCGTTCTTAGAGACCTACACTACGCTCTTATAGACGAAGTAGACAGTATCCTAGTAGACGAAGCACGAACACCACTTATCATATCAGGACCATCCGATGAGTCCTCTGAACTGTACGCTACCGTCAATACCATCATGCCTAAAATAACCCCTGAAGATTTTGAAAAAGATGAGAAACGCAAAGGTGTCGTCTTAACAGAGAAAGGTACTGAACATATAGAAAAACTTCTAAAAGAAGCGGGGCTTCTAAGCGAAGGGAACCTTTATGATGTACAAAATGTTCAGCTTGTTCATCATGTGAATCAGGCTCTCAAAGCACATACTATGTTTAACCTAGATACAGATTATATTGTCCAGGATGGTGAAATCAAATTGATCGATGAATTTACAGGTCGTGTTATGGAAGGCCGCCGTTTCTCTGATGGTCTACACCAAGCCTTAGAGGCAAAAGAAAACGTAACCATACAAGTAGAAAATCAAACACTTGCTTCTATAACCTATCAAAACTTTTTCAGACTTTACGATAAACTAGCCGGTATGACTGGAACGGCTGCGACTGAAGCCGCTGAGTTTGAAGAAATTTATAAACTGCAAACCGTTGTCATTCCTACCAACAGACAAATAGCTCGCATAGATCATGATGATGAAATCTATAGAACCTTAACGGAAAAAAACAGTGCCATCGTAAAATTGATACAGGAATGTCAGCAACGAAAGCAACCTGTCCTTGTTGGCACAACCAGCATAGAAAAATCCGAGGAACTTTCCAGCATCTTAGCCAAAAATAAAATCTCTCACCAAGTGCTAAATGCCCGTTTTCATCAACAAGAGGCCAATATCATCGCTGAAGCAGGAAGCCCCGGGGCTGTCACTATTGCTACCAATATGGCGGGCCGAGGAACAGACATAAAACTTGGTGGGAACCTTGATAGACGCCTTGAAAAGGCTCTAAACGATTTGGAAGAAGCAGAAAAAGAATCCGTTAAAAAAGCTATCATTGACCGGCATGTACAGGACGAACAAACAGTACACAAAGCTGGGGGGTTATATGTTATTGGTACAGAACGCCATGAAAGCCGCCGTATTGACAACCAACTTCGTGGGCGGTCTGGACGCCAGGGTGATCCAGGATCCTCTAAATTCTTTCTCTCTCTAGAAGATGACCTGATGCGCATATTCGGCTCTGAAAAGCTAGATGCTATGCTCCAAAGACTTGGTCTAAAAGAGGGAGAAGCCATAACACATCCATGGATTTCCAAAGCCCTGGAAAAAGCCCAAATGCGTGTGGAAGCTAGAAACTTCGATATACGCAAACACCTCTTGAAATATGACAACGTCATGAATGATCAAAGAAAGGCCATTTATGGACAGCGTTTAGAAATCATGCAAGACGAAGATATATCTCAAACAATTAAGGATGTCATGGAAACCACCATCCACGCTATGGTAGAAAGAAACGTTCCTCCAGGCACCTATGCTGATAACTGGGATATAGCCGGCCTTAAAGAAGAAATAAAAGCCGTCCTAGGGTTGGATTTGCCCGTTGAAGAGTGGGCTAAAGAAGAAGGCATTGCTGATGAAGAAATAGTGTCACGCCTTGAAAAGGCCTTAAAAAGGCTTTTGGAAGAAAAAGAAAAAAACTATGGCGAAAAAGTTATGCGCATGGCAGAGAAGACTTTATTTTTGCGTATTTTGGATCATATTTGGAAAGAACATTTACTTAGCATGGATCACCTGCGTGAGGGAATAAACCTTCGAGCCTATGGTCAACGTGATCCCCTGAATGAATATAAACACGAAGCGTTTAATCTTTTTGAAAATATGCTGGACCGATTACG
>CAZQLR010000059.1:0-6282 GCA_964594205.1 uncultured Alphaproteobacteria bacterium | reverse complement strand
AACCCTGAGGGTTTTGTAAAGCGCCTTGAGCCATACTTGGATCAACACCTTCTTCCTCTGCTTTTTGCGCAGCATATCCCTCTGCCATATTAGCAGCCATACCTTCTGCTGCTTGAGGGTTTTGTAACGCGCCTTGAGCCATACTTGGATCAACGCCTTCTTCCTCTGCTTTTTGCGCAGCATATCCCTCTGCCATATTAGCAGCCATACCTTCTGCTTCTTGAGGGTTTTGAAGAGCTCCCTGCACCATACTTGGATCAACTCCCTCTTGCTCAGCTTGCTGAGCAGCCATGCCTTCTGCAGTACTCTCCAAACCTTGAAGGCCTCCTCCACCGCCACTCTCTAAACTTTGTGCTCCTGCCTGCAGTTCAGCCGGATCAACCCCCGTCTCTTGCGCTGCAATCCCCTCAGCCAGCTGGCCACCACCATCTTTGACAAAATCACTGCCTGTACTTTCTACAGCATTTTTAAACCCATCAAGAAAAGCGTGGGAATACACGCATGGAAATTCAGACAACAGAAGGGTCACAAAAAAACCAACTGCGTATTTTTTTAACATATAATTAAAGTCCTGCTTTATGTTTTTACTCTACAAGCAAGTATTCTACAGTCCTACGTTTCTGTCTACCGGATTTTATACATTTCTGATTAAAAATTTTATGACTAAAGGCGCATATTGGTAAAAAACTATCTATCAGCAATAACCGAACGCTCTAAAAAAACCCATCTTCTCAGTCTAATCCTATATTTCTGCTATTTCACGCACTGCTAATTGAAAGTTCTTTATCACGGTCATAGTATCATCAAAGAAGTATCCATTAGCCGCGGATGGGTTCACTGAGTAAACAAAACAGGTCACCCCAGCCCTAAGCCCTTTTTCCAAAGCCTCCCTGAAAGTATAATTTGCCAAAATAGCCCCCATGTGCATATCATCAGAAACGATCATCCCCTCAAAACCAAATTTCTTTCGCAATATATCTGTCAGAAGATGCTGTGAAAACGTTGCGGGCTCACCGTTCCAGTCTTTGTGACTGATATGGGCCGTCATAACACCCTCAACACCAGTAGATTTTACAAGACGTTGAAAGGCATTCATCTCAGATTCCTTCCAAACCTTACTCACATCAGTAAAATTTTTGTGCGTATCACCCTGGGCAGATCCATGGCCCGGAAAATGTTTCAAACATGTTTTAACCCCATGCTTCTGATGAGCTTTTATAAAAGCCGTAGCATAATCAACAACGCTATTCTCTGCTCCATAGGATCTACCAAGAGCCCCTATGACTGGGCAAAGACAATCCTCAGGATTGACATCTACACATGGGCCAAAATTAAAGTTTATTCCATGGTCCGCCAGCTCCTTAGCCATATCGCTATATATAACGCTTGCTTTTTGCAGACCTTCCTTCATCATGTCTTGAGCAGATGGAAAACCTTTAAACCCCTTGCTTTCTGGCAAACGTTGCACCAAGCCACCTTCTTGATCCACGGCCACAATCAATTCCGGTTTATCTTTTGCTAAAAAAGCTGTTAGTGCTTTCAATTGGGTCGAACTTTCTATGTTGTACCCAAATAATATGACGCCCTGCACTTCACCTTTTTCAATGCATAGCCTCAATTTTTTCACCTCATCATCCTCTGGTTTTACCCCCTTAAACCCCACGACTAGTTGGGGAGGGTAAGCCTTAATCATAGCTTGCATACTTTCTAACCCTTTATCTTCACCAGTCCCAACAACCAGCTTTACGTTGCCACATAATAAGCAACAAAAAAATAATATTCTTATAAAAAACATACACTTCACTCCGCAAATATTTTTCTTAAAAACCCTGGCGCCAAAACGGACAGAGGGTTAACCTCAACTTTAGGTTGTTCCAAAGGACCATTTAAGGAGAACGTGAAAGAAAAAATGCCTTCTCCCTCATCTCCAGCAAAAATCCTACCAACAATTGGTATATAGGACACAAAACCATTGATCATATTGAAGGGCGTGAACGTACCTTTCATCGATATGATTTTTTCCGGCATAAGACGTATTTTTCCTTTTGTCGAAATAGCTATGGATGGACTTGTTGCAATAACTTTTAAAAATTCAAGAACATCTCTGTGATAAGTAAATTCTAGACTCAGCGAGGAAAAGGATAAACCTTTTTGTTTGTGTAAAAGATCCGACAAGCCAGTTATAGCCGCGGCTGAAAAAACACGCGCCATTGTTGGGGCTTTTATAACAATGAAATCTTTTAACGTCGCTGTTCCCGACCATGCCCCCGTGGCCTCATGTCGAGCTTTTAGATCAAGATCACCTCCCACAGTTTTTTCAGCAATATTTAACAGACCTAAAAGGTGACTCACATTAGTAGCCTGAACTTCCAGTAGCCCTTGTTTTGTTTCCGGCACAACCTTATAGCTTACTTCTGTTTCATTCTCTTTCAAGTACCTAGCTACCACATGAAGATCTCTCATCTCATTATTGTCTGTAGAAAGTTTAAGCTGCATCGAATCTAACGGTTTTTTTGAATCATTAATGACAACGCTATCAGCTGCTATTTGAAGGTCTAAAGAAACCTTTTCTGATATATCCGTCCCCAACGCCAAACTTTTATGCCATACATATTTGTTCCAATAAGGTGTCATATCAAGCTTTTCCGCCAAAACTTGAACTTTCCACGCTGATATGCCAACACGATCAATCTGCGCCTGCTTTATCACGTCCGTTTTCAGAGATGAATTCACAATTTTGATACGCCTCAAAGTATTATCGCCATGAAAATCAATAGCTCCTTTCAGATCAATGTTTTTACCTTGCACAGAAAAATGCTTAAGCTCCATAGCTGAGTTTTGTGGAAAAGTAAAAGTTCCATTAAACTGAGCCAGGTCACCTGACCGCTTATCGAAAAAAATCCATGGAAGAGATACCTGAACAGGCTTTAGGTCAAGATATACTGTTAAAATATCATCCTTGCCCTGTATATCCTGATACACAAGTTTAAAATGCATCGGTACATTGCTTTGAATATATTCATGCAAATCAACCCCAAGCTTCTTAGCCACACTCAGGGAAGCATGACCCTGTACAATAAACTGATTATCTAGGTCTACATTTTTCTCAAAATTTGACTCCCAGCGCAAAGCCACAGGTTGCTCCTCAGACTGGGCATCCAAAACCATTAAAAGATTTTTCTGAGTAACACTCAACATCCCCTTTCCCTTACTTATTTCATAGGGCAATCTAGCTGGAAGTTTGGTTATAGCTACGTCTTCTAAAGAACCTTGAACACTGAGCGCCACATCCTCAAATTTAAGGTCTTTTAACAGGGGAAAATTAAAACTCATGGTCGCGGCAATAGAACCTGTGGTTTGGCCGGGATCTAGATCCACTTTCTGAGCATATTGAAGAGGCTTTGAGTCAATAATACTCAAAACATCCCTTACGCCCCCTTTCAACGTAAGATCAATATTTAAGGTCTGGTCAGGTTGATCAAACCCACTGATATCAACCTCTCCACGCTCTATCACTGTTCCGAGAATTTCCCCCTGGGAAATGTGAAACTGCATTCCTTTTAAATTAAACTTAATAGCCGCTTTTAGATCTTGAAGCTGGGGTAGCTCTCCGAAGTAACTAAGCGCACCTTGACCCAACGCTGCAGAACCTGCAAACTCGAGCTTTTCAATTTCATACTGCGGAGTAAGAAGAAAACTTCCCCCCACATTGATAGCACTAAATACAGCTTGCTTAACATTCTCTTGCACCCATGATTTTCCACCTTTGGCTGCTGATTCTGGCCATATCCGAAGTAATGCTGAAGAATTCATATCCGTGTCTGATTGAAACGTAAACACGGTGCTAATAGTGTCAGATGTAGCAAGCATCCTCACTTTTCCCGAAAATAAAACACCTGCAACACCTATTTCAGAAAAATCAAGTTCAGCATTATCTTTTTGAAGAATCAATTTTGCCTTCGCACTATTTATCTCTAATGGATGTTCTAAAAATAGCTCTTTATCAACAATCCGAACGGTATTTTTCAAGAACACATCAATAGATAAAGAATCCTGTTTTTCTGCCCGAACTTCTGCACCTAACTTTACGTTAGCCATATACACCGGGTGTTTTTCTTGACCTGTTTTCCACAAGGTCACACGGGGAAATTTAAGTGTTATTTTAGTATGGCCATCACGAACTATTTCATCCAGTATAGCTCTAATTGTTCTATAAAACTTAGACCATAAAACAGCTATATCCTGACTTTTCTTATCTCCGTCAAGAAAGTTTTCTTTAGATAAATTGCCTGTATCTATTTTCGAAAAATCAAATTCATCCAAGATAAAAGTTATCTTATTCAGGCGCAAACGGCCTTGCATAACCTGCCACCAGTCTGGTGAAACTTGCACCCAAAGTAACGATTTCTGATCAGCCACATCATCAACTCTTATCTGAGCGCGCAACCGCAATTTCTCTCCCTTCATAACCAAATCCAATTTTTGAATCATAGCTGTATCAGGATATGATTTTAGAAAACCCTTTATCCACGTTAGGTCTAAAGGTCCATAATAAAGCCTCGCAAAAAAGAGGAAAAAAAGAACAAACGCCACCCTAAACAGCCAATACACAAAATGAAGTGTTTGTTTTGTGGTATAAGCAACGCGTTTCAAGAGAATAACTTTCACATTTACTGGTATAAAACAGATGGCCTGAGCCTGAAACAGACCCGCCTGGATGATGGCATATCTAAGCCAATTTTAGAAGCCTTTTTGCTTGAAAAAGTATAGCATCATGATGCTTACCTTTTGCCCCCACGAGAGATTTATACTATTGCCACCGCAAATACAGCTCTCCGTTTGTTGGGCATCTTGGCACACTTTACACCAAGGAAAAAACATGCTTTACATAAAGCATAGCTAAAAATGAGGTAAACAATGCTACCATCCGCCGCACCAAATTTTTCCGCCTTAGATCAGCATGGGAAAACCATAGATCTGCGGGATCTTCAAGGTAAAAAAATTGTTCTGTACTTCTATCCCAAGGACAGCACCTCAGGCTGTACTACCGAAGCTCTCGATTTTCAAGCTTCTCTAGATGACTTTAGAAAACTCAACACTGTTGTTCTAGGTGTTTCCAAAGATTCTCTTAAAAGTCATCAAAATTTTGCGAACAAGCAAGGCCTAACCTTTTCTTTGCTCGTCGACGAAGACACAAAAATATGCCAAACCTATGAATGTTGGGTAAAAAAGAGCATGTATGGCAGGGAATACATGGGCACAGAAAGATCAACCTTCATCATTGACGAAAATGGCAACATCATCAAAGAATGGCGCAAAGTTAAGGTCAAAGACCACGCCCAAGCCGTGCTAAATTTCATTCGTCAACACGACGCCTCTTAGCTCTTTCGCGCTCTTTCCAAGCGTCCCGACTGCTATCGTCAAGTAAAGGTAACAAATCGTCAAACCTGCTGAAAACCTCTGTTTTCCCACTGTAACCCTGCCTTGTAAGCCCTGGTATAGCCCAAATAAAACATCCCAACTCTGTTTTTTGAAGAGCGTCCTCGCCAAAGAACCCTTTTAGAAACTGCAAAACATCCAAATTGCTCGATTTGCCACCGTAGATTGACAAAAATGCCTGCTGAGCAAGGCTACCCCGTAGGTTGAACTCTTTCTCTTCCATCGATGCACCAGCACCATCCCATGTATTGCTCCTGGGAGCAACCTTAGCTCTCAACGTCAACAACGGCTCGTCACTACTATCATAATCTCGTACAACCTCATACAGAGCAGAATTAGGATTATCTCCCACAGCGCTGTCTATAAACGTTCTTTCTACATGTTGCCCTTTCTCTTCAATAGCAAGGGTTTTCTTTCTTCTGGTAGGAACCGCTTCGTCTTGCCCACCACTCAACGCTCTCAAAAATTGCTCTTTTACCGTCTTAAGGTTCAAATGTTCATCTTTTTCAAGCCCCTGCTGAACTCTGTAAGAAGCAACATCTTCCCACATACGTCGTTTTTCAGGTGAAATAGCTTCACCATTGACAGGTAATGCGCTTAAAAACTTACCTATATCTGTTTCCAAAAAATTACCACCAGAAAATGGCAGAAATCCTTCGTAGACCTCCCGCGGTGATAAACGACCTTCCAAAACGTCAAAAACCGCTAACCATTGGTACTCACCCGTAAAACAAAAAGTATCCTCTTTAACATTCGGATATGTCATACGCGGCCGCTTGCTCGGATCATCAAGATAGCGCCGAAGAGTAACCTCTAAACAGTCACCTCTGATAGTATGCTTCA
>CAZQLR010000058.1:0-6405 GCA_964594205.1 uncultured Alphaproteobacteria bacterium | reverse complement strand
AATCTGGAGAGAGATGCGGCAAGAGGCTTCTTTTATCGGGAACAAATTGAAAGAGGTCAAGAAAAATCCAGGAGGGAACGAGTCAGGCTCCAAAAGCAAAGCGAAATGGAAGAAAAAGTTGCTCGAGAAAAAATGGCTCGTTCGAAGAGAGAACGAGAACAGGGGAACCATACGCCCACAGCCGTCGCTCACTAAGCTTGTGACGCATCTGCTTTGCTGTCACTCCTAGCTTCATTGAAGGCTTCGGTAGAGCTGTTTCCTTAGGGTGCAAAAGTCACGTGTCAAAGGAGCTGATTATGAAAAAGATAATGGGGACTGTTATTGTTGGCTTGTGCGGTGTTTCTTTCGATGCTGCCTGTATGTACAAGACATTAGGTGAACAAGAAAAGGGGACGGGTGTTGAAGAAAAATCTTCCAGACCACACCGCAGAACCACAGCTGACAGAGTGGCTGATATAAAAGCCGCTTGTTCACCTCAAGAGTATAGAGAATTCCAGGAAGCGATGCAGCGAGATTTTGAAGATCAACAAGCTGAGGAGGAGAAGGAGAAAGCTTTTCAGAGAGCCGTACAAGAAGCATCTAATCGTTTAAGAGCTCAAATACAAAACCAAGGCTCACCAAGAGTAAAAGCTCACTAATCTGCTGCATTTTTGGAGGGGGCAAGCTATGAGGAAGATTATAAAGGTTGTGGCTGTAGGCTTGGGTTGCGTGACGCTAGGATACCATTCCGGGCATGCGGGGAAGGATGGTTATAAGCCTGTCTCTGAAATGGGCAGTACTGAGAAAAGACCTATCAGGGCACGAATGAAACCGAATATTTCGTTCCAGATCGTCGAAGAGCTGAAGAGAAAACACAGCCCAGAGAAATTCAAGGTAATGGCAGAAGCCGCTGCAAAAAATCAGGAGAGAGATGCGACGTACACGTTGAGCATGCGGAGCATTTTCAGTTAGCGCTGGTTCAAGAACAGCTTCTGTTATTTCCTAATCATCACTGTTGCAATACTTTGTATTGCACGTTCTGACCCATTCCTCCAAAACTTGACGAATGCTATTAAATCTGCAACGCTCCCTTTAGTTCATATAAAAAGGATTATCACTTATGAAAAAATCGTCACTTGTACTCTCTTGTTTTTTGTTACTGGCCGGTTGTGGATCTGGTCGCTTGACCGTTATGGATCCTCTCGATGCTGGTGATTTTGTTAGTGGTGTTCGTGTTCAGCAAGCCAAAGGAACCGTCCCCGCAGAACCTGAGATGACACAAGAATTCGAAACACTTCTAAAGGAAAAACTCGAAGAAAAAGGTATCAAAGAAGGCAAAAGTCTGACGTTGTCCTACCGCTTTATTCAGATTAATGAGGGAAGCCGTGCAGCGCGTTGGTTCTTTGGTGGCATAGGCAATGCTGGTGAAGGAACCCTGACGGTGGAAGTCACCTATCTTAATCAGAATGGCAAAGCCATAGCCAAAATAACATCCGAAGGCAAAATAAGCAGTGGCTTTGGTGGTGGTAGCTTCAGTAATGCTCTAGAGCATGCAGCCAATGAAATTGCTGCTTACACAGCCAAAGCTCTCAACATCAAAAAACCAGAAGATGCTTAACATAAGCATCTAGCGCTAAGCCACACACTACAAAAAAGGAGGCATCGTCTGCCTCCTTTTTCCATTGTAACGACCGCAACTTAGTTGCCTAAATGGTCTTCATAAACACCCAAAAATTGAGCACTATATTTAGGCTGCTTTTCATCTTTGCTTTTATTTACAGCCTGATATCTAAAGCAATTCTTTCCAGCTTTGTAGTTATACTCCGGTACCGCAAGATCAACGCCTATCCACTTTTTCACATGCTTATTCTTAACATCGGCATCTTGCTCAAAAACACCACAGAACTGGAATTGCCCTGGCAGTCCTATGATAAGGTCATACGTCAATTCTCGACCAAGTCCATACCGAAGGTCTGAATAGGTGCTAAACTCATCCTTAGACATAGGGATCGTATGTTTGTCATCTGCATAGCGCATCAAACCATCTTTCGCTCGTTCAATAGCATGTTCCATCTTTTTATCATGCTTATAACCTGCCGTAACAACGGGGCTACCAACAAACAACACCATCCACCCAATAAGGACAGGAAAGAACACATACAAACCATACGCAACAACCTTGGTCAGCACACCATGATTTTGGTTTATATTTTGCACATAAAAAACAAAGGCAGCCACAAACAAGACTAGGCTTTTCAAAAGAAAACTCCATGTGATGTGACCTGACAGTACTTTTTCAACCAAAATATAAAGGTCCACAGCCAAAATAACGGCCGTTACAACAGCTATGCATAAAATGACGTTACGCTTGAAAAAAGCAAAACTCTCAGTAAGAGCAGGCTTTTTATAAACACGTCGGCCTAAATAAAGCATGATAGGCCCTGCCACGACTATATAAGCACACAACCTTGACAAAAGATCGTTATAAGATAGGTAAGCGCTCTTTCCATAGTCATAGTAATTGGCAAATAAATCGCCAGCAATACTAAGATTTTTTTCGGTGTAGAGCTCCACAACAGCATACAGCGCACGAATAACATCCGTATACATAAGAACATACAAAATAACGTAAATAACCAAACTGGCACGATCACCCAGTTTTATTTTTTTGTCCACTTCTTCCTCCCGCCTATACATAAAATGACACACTTTTCATTCTACAAGCACCTAACCACATGTCTATGCATAAAATTTTGCCCTTTGTACACAGGACAAAACCTTTTATTACACACCTAACCACGGGTCAAGCATGGGCTTTTTGGGTATAATCAAAGAAACATCTTGCTCTGAAACCTCACCCGCATCACTGTTCTTTTCACCGTGGGGCACAGCGTCGTCTTTTTCTATCTTCTCAGCTTTCTTCCCAAGTATACTTTCAAAAAACTTATCTATCACACTTGTGGGGCGTTCTTGTTCTATTTTCTGAGCACCGGAATCAATGACCGTATCTTCCTCCGTCACGGCTTTATTGTCTAACGTGTGTTGCGTTTCTTTTTCAGAAATATCAGTGTCCCGGGAAGAATCATCCTCAACCTCTTCTTCACCAATAGGTTTTTCGACGAAACTTATGGTACCTTTTTCATCCGGAAGCAAGCCTTCCGTTATTATCTCTTTCGACGTCGTAGTGGGAGGAAGCCCCGTATCCGCATCAATTTTTTTAAAAACCAGACCAGACGGCGTTCTAAACGGCACCGATGGCGATACCTTCAAAGCTTTTTCCATAAAGCTCTTGAAAACAGGGGCAGCCATACGAGCGCCCGTTTCCAAATTGCCAAGGCTTGATGGGTTATCAAAACCCATGTAAACACCCACCACTAAATTCGGTGAATAACCAACAAACCAAGCATCTCGAAAATCATTGGTTGATCCCGTTTTCCCCGCCAAGGCGTATCCTTTGATGGCTCCCATACGCCCCGTTCCTCTTTCCATAACACCCTGCAGCATGGACGTCATTTGGTAAGCTAACCGTGGATCCACAAGATCTGGCCTTTTATCTATAAGGATCGGCAAATCGAGAGTATCTTGGGATCCTGCGCCGCACGTCGGACACTCCATAAGCGTATAACTATGTAACGTATGACCTCGTCGATCTTGGATCCTATCAATAAAAATAGGTGTTATTTTTTTTCCACCATTCGCCAATTGAGCATAACCTGTTACTAAGTTCAGTAATGTGGTTTCATCAGCTCCTAAGGCCACAGACCACTGAGGTTTTAACGTTTTATCAACACCAAAGCGTGCTGCTGTCTGAGCAATTTTTTCCAAGCCAACAGTTTGGGCCAAACGCACGGTCGTAACATTATATGACTTCTCCAAAGCCCTTCGCAGCGTTGTCAGACCATAAAACTTTTTGGATATGTTATTGGGCGACCATACATTATCAGGACTTATTTCAATATCGATAGGCGTATCCATAATCCTGGTTACTGGCGATAGGCCCTGTTCGAGGGCTGCCAAATACACAAATGGCTTAAAGGCAGATCCTGATTGTCGATTAGCTTGTGTTGCCCGATTATATTTACTCCGCGAAAAACTATAACCACCACTTAAGGCAAGAATACGACCAGTATGAGGATCCATCACCACGATAGCACCCTCAATCTTTGGTATCTGAGCCAATTGATACACTGATGATTTGGCTGTTTTTTCAACCAGAATAATATCACCTTTTTTTACCACTTGTCCCGGGGTTTTTGGTTTTTCTCCTACCGTGGGATGACCATTCTTATCACGATACGTTTTACGTGCCCAAGCCATAGAAGCAAAGGGCATAATGGCCTCAGATCCATTTTTTAGACCAATTGTGACCTCATCACTTTTCAAGGACAAAACCACAGCTATTTTATAAGGTTTCACAGCATAAGGAACAGGAAAAGCTTTCAAAGGCTCAACCCACGATGGCGTAGCACCCGCATCATGCTTCTGATCCGTTACTTCCAAGCTAATACGTCCCAAAGGCCCCCGATACCCATAACGCCGATCATAAGCAACCAACCCTTTGCGCAAAGCTTGCTCCGCCCAGATTTGATACTGAGGGTTCAGTGTTGTTTTAACCACCATACCACCCTGGTACAAAGCCTCTTCGCCATAAGTTGCCATAAGCTTTTGGCGAATTTCCTCTCCAAAATACTTAGCTTCAAACGCCGCTTTCTTCTGTCGTTTTTCAGGTTTTAAGGACTCTTGTAAAGCATAATTATAAGCTTCTGACGTTATCATGCCGTTGTTCAGCATTCGATTCAAAACCCAATCCCTACGACCTTTGGCGCGATCAGGTTTCCGCCATAAGTTATAGTTATTGGGCGCCTTGGGCAAACCTGCCAAATAAGCCATTTCGCTAAGAGTAAGATCTTGTAACGATTTATTAAAATAATGCAAAGCAGCAGCAGCAACACCATAAGCACCAGCCCCTAAATAAATCTCGTTTAGGTACAATTCCAGTATTTTTTTCTTTGAAAACGTTGCCTCAAGTTTCCTAGCTAGCATTGCTTCTTTAAGTTTTCTTTTTAACGATACTTCATTAGAAAGAAGAAAGTTTTTGGCAACTTGTTGTGTAATAGACGACGCCCCCATAGGTCGCTTTTCTTTACCCAAATATTTCAAGTTTCTAAAAGCAGCGCGCAACGTACCTATATAGTCAATGCCCTCATGGTCGTAGAAATTTTTATCTTCTGCTGATAAAAACGCTTCTATTAATTTTGGCGGTATATAGTCTATCGGAACAAAAGCCCTGTGTTCTTGGGCATATTCCTCAAGCAATTGACCATCACTAGCATAAAGACGCGTTATGCGGGGGGGGTCATAATTCTGTAACTGTCGGTGATCAGGAAGTTCTTCATCCAAATAATGAAATAAAGACCAAAGACCAAAGACGCCAACAATGATCGACACCAACGCTCCATAGAAGACCATCTTTATAAGTTTCTTAAGAAAGTACATGACCTCCAAACTATCCCATAATTACTGGAGCCAATCTCCTCTAGCATCCTGCTCTGGAAATATTGGCAAGGAACGTCCATCCAGCTTTTTCTTTTGTTTGAAATATAAATCAAGGGCTTCCAAAAGCGCAAATGTTATTTTGTTTTGATACGTCTCGTCTTGCAAAAGCTTGGCATCACCATGATTACTTAAGTACCCGACCTCAACCAAAAGCGCCGGCACGTTGATAGAGGCTAAAACAGCAAAATTTCCTCGAGCAATCTTATGCCTGCAACCTTTTCTAATAAACCCCAACCCTTTTATAAAATCCCGTGCCAAGATCCTCGCATCGCTACGCATATCACGTTGCGCCAAATCCACTAAAATAGACAAGGTAACATCATCAGGTTGATTCACAACATTCAGGTTGCTCACTGCTTCGTTTTCATGTTTGGATAAGCGTTGCGCTTCTTGGTCTGAAGCTTCTTTTGACTGAGTGTACACCTCAACGCCACAAGCTTTGGGGTTACGGCTTGCATTCACATGCAAAGAAATAAAAGCATCTGCCTGCAAAGCCTGGGGAACAGCTATACGATCACGCAAAGGAACAAAAACATCGCTCTCTCTGGTTAAAATAACCTCATATCGACCACTTTTTTCCAGAATTTTTTTTAAGTTTTTAGCAAAAACAAGGGCCATATTTTTTTCAATAATATCATAGGACTCAGATAAGGCTCCCGTATCATGCCCGCCATGCCCCGGATCAACGACAATAAGCTTTTTGATCATAGAAGCCTTTTTCATTACAAAAGGAGGCTTCCAAAAAACCTGTGAACTAAGGCTGTGCTTAATAACCAACACCGTAGACTCCGCGTCATCACCACACGACCATCCGTACAGCACCTTTTTTCTTTCAGTGTTTCCCAAATAGCGGCAAACAGCACGCGGCAA
>CAZQLR010000057.1:2683-6506 GCA_964594205.1 uncultured Alphaproteobacteria bacterium | reverse complement strand
CCATCTTCAATGTACTTCTTAGCATTGTCCCAAGCACCACCACCGGACGTCATGGAAATAGCCACAAAAATACCCGTGACAATAGTACCAAGCAACATAGCACCCAGGGCCGTAAAGGCCTGCACTTGACCAACTGTCCAAACCAAAACAAAATATACAACCACAGGTGCCAAGATAGGCAACATAGAAGGAATAATCATTTCTTTAATGGCAGAACGTGTAAGAAGGTCAACAGCACGGCTATAATCTGGCTTAGATTTGCCCTCCATCAAGCCTTTTATTTCTTTGAACTGGCGGCGCACTTCCACTACAACCTCAGCACCAGCACGCCCCACAGCCATCATACCCATGGCACCAAAAAGATAAGGCAACAAACCACCGAGGAAAAGACCTATCACCACGTATGGATCCTGCAAGGAAAAGTCCACTTTCAAAGCAGGAAAGTAGTGATGCAAATCTTCGATGTACGCTGCAAACAATAGCAAAGAAGCCAGACCCGCAGAACCAATAGCGTATCCTTTCGTTACAGCTTTTGTTGTGTTACCTACAGCATCCAAAGCATCTGTAATCTTCCGAACATCGGCAGGCAACTCAGCCATCTCAGCTATACCGCCAGCGTTATCAGTTACAGGCCCGTAAGCGTCCAAAGCAACAATCATACCAGCCAAAGCCAACATGGTTGTCGCTGCCACACCAATACCATAAAGTCCAGCCGTCGAAAAAGTAAAGATAATGGCTACACAAATGATAATCACAGGCAAAGCCGTCGCCTCCATGGAAACAGCCAAACCTTGAATAATGTTCGTTGCGTGTCCAGTCTCAGAAGCCGCGGCCACACTGCGAACAGGACGGTACTCGGTAGACGTATAATACTCAGTAGCCCATACCAATAACCCTGTGGTAATAAGACCAGCGACCGCACAATAAATAAGGCTGTTTATATCAACACCATCGCCAACAGCAAACTGACTATCTCCTAACAAATACCTAGTACCTATAACGATAAAAATCGCAGATAAAACAGAACTCGCTATCAACCCTTTGTACAAAGCACCCATCACATTATTACTGGTACCTAGGCGAACAAACAAGCTTCCTATCACTGACCCCACAATACATACAGCACCCAAAAGCAGAGGGTACAGCATCATAGCTTCTTGCAGTATACCAGTAAAACCGATAGCGCCTATCAACATAGTAGCAACAATAGTAACCACATAGGTTTCAAATAAGTCAGCGGCCATACCAGCACAATCACCCACGTTATCACCAACATTATCAGCAACCACGGCAGGGTTACGAGGATCATCTTCTGGGATACCAGCCTCAATTTTACCAACAAGATCTGCACCAACATCGGCACCCTTTGTGAAGATACCCCCACCGAGACGCGCAAAAATAGAAATCAAAGAAGCACCAAAACCCAAAGCAACCAAAGCTTCAAGAATCTGCCTCACCGGCAAATCAGTATTACGCAAAAAAGTGTAGTACAAAGCAACACCTAATAAAGCAAAACCCACAACAAACATACCTGTAATGGCACCTGATTTAAAAGCAAGGGTCAACGCCGTAGACAACCCTTTCCTCGCTGCTTCTGCTGTTCTCACATTGGCCCGAACCGAAACATTCATACCAATATACCCAGCAGCACCCGACAAAATAGCACCGATTAAGAAGCCTATAGCCACATGCCCTCCTATCAAAAACCAAAGGACAACACAAACAACCACACCTACTTTAGAAATGCTCATATACTGACGATTCAGATAGGCTTTCGCTCCTTCCTGAATAGCCCCTGCAATCTCTTGCATTTTAGTTGTACCAGCGGGGGCGGCAAAAACACTTTTAATAGCATACAAACCATAAATTATGGCTAATAAGGCACTAACACTTGTGAAAATATATACGGACGACATTACTGACTCGTTCTCTTTTCTGTTACAAAAAAACTAGTGTGAAATTGACAGATTTTACCATCAATAGCAATAGAGAATCTCTGCCTAAAAAACAATCAGTTACAAGGCATTCCCATCAAAGGAGCCAATTAACAGTCGAGGTGCAAATAAACCATGCAGCGAGAATAGTGCACAACGTTAAAGTCAAAATACATTAGCCTAAGTGGAATTTTTTTTCTTTTTTGTTATTTTTCCATCTCTCAAGAAGGCTCCAGCATTATCCTTGCCCTGCAACAAAAAATAAGCTGCTAATTGACGCCGTATATCCTGAGCCAAAACAGTCATGGCTTTCTTTCTGGTATACTCTGCCTCTGTAAGTGTAGAATACGGCCCTGAAGGAATTGTATTATAGTTAGACGATGCCTGAGCATACCCCGTCACCATCTCTTCATACGTTCTTCTGTCTCTTAAAGAAAAAGTCACCTTGAAAGTTGCCTGGGTTACAGATGCCGTAGCATCCTTTAGGATGCCTAAATGCTCAAATTCATCATGCAAGGTAACAGTCAATGTGTAACGAGGATCCTCCGGCACACCATAAGGCGTTAATAAGGTGACCAAATGATTACGCAACATTTGACCATCACGGTTACTTATAACAGCAACACGAATATCCCGAAGTTCCGCTAAACTACCCTCTTCATCCGTTGTGTATAGAGGCGTAAAACCACAACTCGACAAAAACACCAAAAACAACATCATCAGCAAGTGTTTGACAAACTTAATCATTACACCACCAGATTTATAATCTTTTTAGGCACGAATACCACCTTCTTAACCTTCTTATCATCAAGCGTACGTAAAACATTTTCTAATGCCAAAGCCTTCGCACACACATCTTCTTTCGAAGCATCAGCTTGCACTTCCACAACCCCGCGAAGCTTACCATTTATTTGCACAGCCACTTCATACGTATTTTCGACTAAAAGCTTTTTATCGGGTGTCGGCCAAGAAGCAAAATCAAGGCATCCCTCGAAACCACACAACTCCCAAAGTTCCGAACAAACATGGGGCATGAAAGGAGACGCCGTCTGTAAAAGAACCCGCAAAGCAAAGCGGAGAGCGTCCTTATTGACAGTCTCCTGCTTTAAATATGCTTGGAAACAGTTAGACAAAGTGTATAAACCTGCAACAGCTTTATTAAAATGCCATGAATCAAAAGCACAGGTTATTTCAGCCAAAGTTTTATGGACCGTACGCTGGAACTCTTCACCAGAAGAAGTCATAGAGCTTTCAGATGTATCTTCCAACCTGTCCTTTATCTCTGTACCCAAACGCCAAATTTTATTCACAAAACGCCAGGCACCCTGAACACCCTCTTCAGACCAATCCAAATTCTTTTCAGGCGGGCTATCAGACATAACAAAAAGTCTAGCCGTATCAGCACCGTAAACATCTAAAATATCCTTAGGGTCCACCGTGTTTCTTTTAGATTTGCTCATTTTCTCAGATCTACCCACGACAACGGGTGTGCCATCCGCTGTCTTCACAAATGAACCATCTTGTATGCGATCAACCTCAAAAGGATATAACCATTTACCATTGTTATCTCTGTAAGTTTCGTGACACACCATACCTTGCGTCATTAAGTTTTCGAAAGGCTCACGAACATTTAATAGATATCCACAATCTGTCATCGCTCTGGTAAAAAACCTGGAGTACAACAAGTGTAGTACAGCATGCTCAACACCACCAATATAAGCATCAACTGGCAGCCACCGCTCAGCTAAATTCGGAGAGCATGGTACATTCTCGTTCTTTGGATCACAGAAACGAGAAAAATACCAAGATGATTCAAAAAACGTATCAAACGTATCTGTTTCCCGCCTTGACACACGACCACACTTAGGGCAATCCACATGCTTCCATGT
>CAZQLR010000057.1:0-2583 GCA_964594205.1 uncultured Alphaproteobacteria bacterium | reverse complement strand
CTGTTTCCCGCCTTGACACACGACCACACTTAGGGCAATCCACATGCTTCCATGTTGGATGGCGATCTAAGGGGTTCCCCGGATCAGAAAAGTCAACATCATTGGGTAAAACAACAGGCAAATCCTTGTCAGGAACTGGCACAACACCACAATCGTCACAATAAATTATGGGTATCGGGCACCCCCAGTACCGCTGACGAGAAACACCCCAATCTCTTAAACGAAAAACCGTTTTACCATATCCTCTGCCTAATTCTTCTAACTTTTCTATAGAATGTTTTTTAGCCTCTTCAACAGACAAACCGTCTAGATACCCTGAGTTAAAGATAGTCCCATCAGCAACGAAAGCCTCACGGTCACCAATCTCCCAAGTTTTTCCCTGCTTATCACGAACGACAGGTAAAATGGGCAAAGCGTACTTGTAAGCAAAATCTAAATCACGCTGATCATGGGCAGGGCACCCATAAACAGCACCTGTACCGTAATCCATCAAAACGTAGTTCGTAACATAAACAGGCAGTTTCCACCGGCTGTCAAAAGGATGCTCAACCTCTATTGCCGTTTTAAACCCTAGTTTTTCCGCCTTCTCTAAAGAGGCTTCAGAACTGCCTCCTTTTAAGCATTCTTGTATAAACGAAGCCAACTCAGGGTTCTTTTCTGCTAACGCTTCAGACACAGGATGATTGGGGGCAAGAGCCAAAAATGAAGCACCATACAAAGTGTCACACCGTGTCGTATAAACAGGGATACAGTCATTGCTGGTGTCCACAACAGGAAAGTCCACAATAGCTCCATAAGACTTACCAATCCAATTTTCTTGCATGACGCGAACTTTTTCCGGCCACCCCATCAATTCTTCTGAAGCTGCAAGAAGTTCATCTGCATAAGCCGTTATTTTCAAAAACCATTGCCTCAAGCGGCGACGTTCAACATCAGCCCCAGAACGCCAACCTTTACCATCCACAACTTGCTCGTTAGCTAAGACCGTATTCTCAACAGGATCCCAATTCACCCAAGATTCTTTTTGATACGCTAAACCCTTTGCCAAAAATTTGAGGAACATAGCTTGCTCCTGCTTATAATAATCAGGATCAGAGCTTGCAAACTCTCGCGTCCAATCAAAAGAGAAGCCCAGCTCTTTGAACTGTTCACGCATAGCGTCAATATTCTCGTAAGTCCATTTCTTAGGCTGTTCCCCCCGTTCAATAGCCGCATTTTCTGCTGGTAACCCGAAGGAATCCCATCCTATAGGGTGCATAACTTGTTTGCCTAACGCACGGTGGTAACGCGCTATAACATCACCAATAGTGTAGTTGCGCACATGCCCCATATGCAGCCGACCGGATGGATAGGGAAACATTTCAAGAACATAATAAGGTTCTTTTGAAGAATCATCAGCACCCTGAGGGATTTCATATGTCCCAGATGATGCCCAAAACTTACGCCATTTTTTTTCTACTAAACGAAAATTGTATTTATCTGTCATCTAGTCTACCACTGAGCTCCTAACAAATTTTCTTCCTCGGTAAAATTAAGGGTTTAACCTCTCCACACCATCAGCTTCAGCCCTGGGAATCGATACGCAACTGGCGAGCCCTGATCAACACAACATCTTCAAGGTCTTTCGCCATTTTTTCGTCAGCTTTGGCAGGCTGCCATTGCCCTTGAGCTTTTGACTGCTTGAAAACACTTATACGAAGACCATCCGAACGAAGCTGACGGCTCAGTATAACAACATCAACCTTGAAACGTTCATTGTCATTTCCATCAAGAATATGCCATTCCGTAATAATGACACCACCAAAAGGATCCACAGTCTTAAGCGGCATAAAAGAAAAAGTATCTAAAACAGCATGCCACAGAAAACTGTTAACACCGATGCCACCCGTTTCACCGGCTTGCCTAGCTTTATCACTAAAGTTAAACGTATCTTCTCCGAAAAACTTCCCAAAATCCTGCTTACGTTTCTTTGACGCACTTACTGGTTTGTCATAACTGACAGGAACATCCGAACAACTAGATAACATGGCAACAGGTAATAAAGGTAAAATAAACTTTCTAATCATACTTCCCACAACGTTTGAAAAACCCACAACTTTCCTAAAACCAGAGCGCCTTAGTTTTATACCACAAAATACCCGTAAGACTCTCCTCTGATACGGCTTTCAAGATAGCTTTTTCGAAACAAAATACAAGGGCAAATTCCCAACAGATCATCCTCTTTCTTACGAGAAGGGACAACTTTTCATACTGATGCCACATCAGCACTACAGAAGCTAAGAATCACGTTCAGCCATTCAACCATTCTCGAGTGCCTTTTTCTCACCCGTCAATGGTGCTCTCAGCAGACATTTAAAACCTATCCCTCCACACCATCATTTAAAAACTCTAATGTTAACTACGTTGTTTTTTCAAGTCGACTATATCTTCCAGAGTCAAACCCGTCATTTGAGCTATAAACTCATCGTCTACTTTACCTGAAACAAGCATATTTCTGGCTGTCTCAAGGGCTTTTGCTTTTTCTCCCCTCTCCTTACCTTCTTTGATACCCTGTTCCTTACCTTCTTTGAGTCCTTGCTCCAT
>CAZQLR010000056.1:4841-6543 GCA_964594205.1 uncultured Alphaproteobacteria bacterium | reverse complement strand
CCACTGATAGTGATCCAAAAACCAAACGACAAAAGCCGTAGTTGTCTGCCCTCCTCTGGATCTATCTATAATGAGTCACATCACCTATGACCTTATGAGTTTTCTTGTTCCTGAGTTTTTTCCCATACAAAACGAGTTAATCCCACCAAAGCAGGAGCTGGATGCAAAATCAAGTAAGTAGGGATATTAGCCAAATAAGAACTCATCTTACCTTTTGCCTGAAACATAGTTCTAAAACTAGACCCCATCAACACGCTTTGAAGTTTTACTAACATATCACCTGTTAGGTAAATACCACCGGTCGCGCCAAAAGCTAGAGCAACTTCACCAGCTATCCCACCCAAAAATTGAAAAACTAGCTGCAAAGATTGATCCGCTATCTTAAGGATCTTAGGTGGGCAATTTTCCGGTAGTTTAATAGAGGCGTCAAATGGCATTGACGGTTGCAAGTTTTGGGCTTTCAGAGCCATCAGACCAATCTGCTCTGATGACACATTGCCAAAATCACTAAGAGCCGTTGAACTCAACGTTGTTTTAGGAATAATAGCATCTACCAAAGGAGGTGCTTTAGGTTTAGGCTCAGGCTCGTCAAAGCTGATATTATCTAATCCCTCAAATTTCTGATAACGCATTTCACTAGGATAAGCCTTGCTGCCCTCTGGCAAAATATCACCATCTTGTTCATCGATATCTATAAAAGGTTCCAAAGAAATATTTTCCTTTGTAAACAAAGAGGCATAGATATTTCTAAGTCCCACGCTAGACGATACTAAATCGTACGAAACATGGCCAAAAGTTTGCTTCAATCGCTGTACTAGATCAGACTGTATTTGATTCTGGGAAGAAACAGCCATATGCCCTACTTCACTTATTACAGGGATCCAATGGACTTGCTGCTGCCATGCATAAGGCACAAGGCCCGAACACTCCAAACTAGTTCCAACATTGAGAATAGCCTTAGGATCATTGGCTATACTGGTCAAATCTTGTCGTATAGGGCCTACTTGAAGCCTATCATTAGCATTTAAGAAAGGTAAAGATTTGGCTGTAGCCTCAGCAGTGTTAATAATAAATAGATCATCTAAACCCAAAGAATTCTTCAACCCTTGAATAGATAATTGCCACGTTAAGTTAGTAAATTGGATCACATCCCCTTTTACAGGAGCACCCACAGCCAATGCCCCAATTTTGGGTTTAGGGTCCGGTAAATCCGAAAAAAATGCGCCAAAAAGGGCATCAAAACTAGAAAAATCCTCACACTTGTACTGCTTTATGGTTAAGTTACCCATAGGTGCACCCGGTGGGCAATAAGCCAAGCGCGCTTGAACATTACTAACATCACCTATAAAAAGTGGAAATTTAAAAGGTTGCCATTCTGTGATAACCGAGCCCCCCTACTTTTTTATCTTCTAGGACCAACGCTGGAACTAGCTTCCTACTTTCTTATACGAGTATACTTAATCTTCTAACAAAGAAACACCCTCAAAGGGTGTTATTAAGAGACTTAAAAAATAAAAACCTTTACCTATACGTCCAAAACCGACGTCTCTCAACCAGCATCATCGTTTGCAACAGTACGAGACTCTGCGTCAGGCTCGCCAGCAATATAATAACTACCTGTCATCCAACGCCCCAAGTCTATATCCTTACAACGTTTGGAGCAAAAAGGAGAAAACATTGACGTGGCTTTTTCACGGCAGGT
>CAZQLR010000056.1:0-4741 GCA_964594205.1 uncultured Alphaproteobacteria bacterium | reverse complement strand
CCAAAAATTTCATGTGATATTTATGTAATTAAGAACCTCATAGCATCCCCTTTTTCCCCGTATCTGAGTATGTTACAATAGCCTTATGATGAAAAAACTTTTTGTATTTTTATTCGCTCTGATTTTATGCGTAAAAAATGTATTTTCTCTTGTTTTGGAAGACTTACCTAAAGAAGATCTTAAGAAACTCCTATCTCATAAAAAGATCGGCTTTTACGTAGGCTCCTTTGACCCTATTCACAAAGGTCACGAGCAGGTAGTAAATCACCTTCTTGAACAAAGGCTGGTTGATTACATCGTCATATACCCTGCGTGGGGCGGAGATCCTTATAAAAATAGAACTGATGTGAGTATTCGATTTTCCATGTTATTTAGTCTGTATAAAACTAACCCCAAAGTCCTAATCAGCAAGCTCACACCTCAACAACTACAACACCTGTTAACAAAAAATGTTGCCAAAGGAAATAAAGCACCAAGAATAGCATCTAGCGAGGGTACTGATTATATAGGTATTTTAGGCTCTGACACAGCGCTTTCTACTGCAAAAGACAAAAAGAAACTCTCTATCTTCATGCGAGGCATAGCAATCCCCGATAAATACAGAGAACACACTATCGGAGGCATCATGACCATTCCTGTTAAGAAATTCATTGTACTGCTTCGTAACGATGATAATCTAGAGCCGTTGAAAGGTAAAATTGGTGATCGAGATATCCTTACCATCATACCTTCGCCTTCTAAAACGGCATCGTCAAGCATTGCTAAAGTAAAAATAAGGGAAGGAAAACCCCTGGAAAATATCCTTAGTCCATCGATCATTGATACCATAAAGGAATCAAATCTATATACCCACTAGTAGCGCGTATAAAACTCAAAGATAGCTATATTTTGACGAATCAAAGCAGTCGCGTTATATTCAGCACAGGGCCATTATCTTTGTATCAAAGGAAGCCATATAAGATCAACGTAAACTGTATAGACGAACAAGCATGACCATACTTACAGGGTATACAAACAAACAGTGGCTTCAACGAACCGTTGATGAACGGACCTGCTCAGCTTTAAGTGCTACACTAAACCCCACAATAAAGTCGCCTAATGTTATTGCACGATTATTAACCAACCGAGGCATAAACTCTGCTCATCAAGCTGATATATTTTTGTGTCCCACATTGAAGGAGACCATGCCCAATCCATTTGTTCTCAAAGATATGGATAAGGCTGTAAAGCGCATACAACAAGCCTTAATTTCTGGTGAAAAAATAGCTATTTTTGGTGATTATGATGTTGACGGCGCTACATCAAGTGCCATTCTGAAATTATTTTTTCTCTCTTTAAAAACAGACACCACTGTCTATATCCCTGATCGCATTCAAGAAGGTTATGGCCCCAATGTTCACGCTTTAGAAAAACTAGCACAGCAAGGCTGTACACTTATTATCACTGTGGATTGCGGTACAACGTCTTTCATCCCCTTAGAAGCAGCCAAAAACCTTAGTCTGGACGTCATTGTAATAGACCACCATAAAGCTGAAGCAAAACTTCCTTATGCTGCGGCCTTAATAAACCCATGCCGCTTAGATGATCCAACTCCGGAACTCCAAAACTTAGCAGCTGTTGGCCTCTGTTTCCTAGTAATCATTGCCCTTAATAAAACCCTACGTGACGATGGTTATTATAAACAACATAAGCTTGAGGAACCTGACCTTCATCTGTGGCTCGACATCGTTGCCTTAGGCACCGTAGCTGATGTTGTAAAACTCCAAGGCTTGAACCGAACTTTTGTTGCCCAAGGGCTTAAAATTTTGAGGAAAAGGGTCCATACAGGGCTTTCAACTTTGTGCGATGTCGCTGGCATTACCCAACCACCAGATGCCTATCATTTAGGTTTCATACTAGGACCACGCATCAATGCTGGCGGCAGAGTAGGACAGGCCAAGCTAGGTACACAATTGCTAACCACACAAAGTTTTGAAGAAGCTGAAACTCTAGCCCAAAAACTTAACATCTATAATAAAGAGCGCCAAAATATAGAAGCTCAAGTGCTAGAAGAAGCCATCCATATAGTTGATCATGAAGGTTTGGTAGATAATCACTGCCTCATCGTCGGTGGAAAAAACTGGCATCCAGGTGTTATTGGGATCGTTGCAAGCCGTTTGAAAGAAAAATATCAACGACCTTGTGCAGTTGTCAGTTATGATGATTATGGTTTAGGAAAAGCCTCCGGGCGATCCATAGAAGGTGTAGACTTTGGGAAGCTTATTCATCAAGCAAAACACGAAGGACTTTTAGAGCAAGGAGGAGGTCATGCCATGGCTGTTGGCTTTTCCTTCCAAAAAGATAAGCTCGTATCTTTGACAAACTTTTTCAATACTCATATGGCGCCCATGGTAGAGTCTTCTGATCTCATCTACAAATATGATATGGACCTCAGTATAGACGGTGCTACTTTTGAGCTTATCGATAACCTAGAACATCTTGCACCTTTTGGTATGGGGAACCCAACACCAAAATTTAGATTTCCCCGTACACGCCTAAATTTTTCTGGCATAGTAGGTGAACAACATATAAAATGCCGGTTTGCAAAAATGGAAGGCGGGTATGTAGACGCTATTGCCTTTAGATGTGTGGGGACACCTTTAGGCAATGCTCTTTTAAACTCTATAAACAAAGAAATAGACGTTATTGGCACACTAAGAAAGGACTCTTGGATGGGGAAAGAGACTGTTAAGCTGCATATTGATGATGTCATCGTACCCAAAAAATAAAAACAGTACTATAAGCAAAACTAAATCTGGAGAACTATAAAAAATGTGTGGCATTGCTGGCGTATGGTCGCCCTCTTCTTCAGATATCACCAAACTGAAAAAATATGTCACGAATATGTTAGACACTCTGTCCCACAGAGGGCCAGACGGTTCTGGAACTTGGTCTGAACCATCCAGCAGAGCCGTTTTAGGGCATCGTCGCCTTTCCATTTTCGACTTGTCTGAAAATGGCACTCAGCCTATGGAAAGCCAGGATGGTCGCTACGTTCTTAGTTACAATGGTGAAATCTATAATTTTCATGCTTTGGCTAAAAAGCTTGAACAACATGGTGTACAATTTGTCTCTTCTTCAGATACAGAGGTCCTGGTAGAGCTCATTGCACAGTGGGGCCTGGATAAAACCTTAACTTGCATAAATGGCATGTTTGCCATAGCCCTATGGGACAAACAAGAGAACGCTCTGTACCTAATCCGTGATAGACTAGGCGTCAAACCATTATACTGGACAAAACAAACCGTAGACAACGAGCGTTCTTTGGCTTTTGCTTCTGAAATAAAAGCGCTTCTTACTTTGCCAAACATAACAAAAGAGATTGATCACCTTTCATTGGAAAGCTTTTTTAATTTAGGTTATGTTCCCGAATCAATGTGCATTTTTAAGGATGTTTCCAAGATTAAACCAGGGTCTTATATCAAAATAACAACCTCTAATAGTAGTTTTGATGTACAAGAAACAGCCTATTGGTCAGTCAACAGAACAAACCAAGAGGCTGATAATAACAATATTAGTAAAGAAAAACCCTCAAGCTACCAAGAAAGTTTCGAGCACTTATTTACTGATGCCGTAAAACTAAGAACCCAAGCTGATGTTCCAGTGGGCTGTTTTCTATCAGGCGGTATAGATTCGTCTTTAGTAACCGCCATCATGCAAAATAATAGAAAGCTTCCTGTAAAAACATACAGTGTTGGTTTTGAGGCTGTTGGCTATGACGAAGCTGATTTCGCCTGTACTGTGGCTTCCTATCTAGGTACAGATCATAAGAATATCTATATGCAAGCTCGTAACGTACCAACTCTTTTCAGCAAAGCCATTTTTGCCTACGACGAACCTTTTGCCGATTCATCTCAATTACCTATGCTTCTTGTATCGCAGCTGGCTGCCAAAGACGTTACTGTTGTTCTATCGGGTGATGCGGGTGATGAGATCTTTGCTGGATACAACAGACATATCTTTGCTCATTCATACCTAACACCATGGCTAAAACTACCCTATTTTGCAAGGAAAGTGGCTCTTGCAGTTTTTACCATTGCTAAAACATTATCCTCCCTTCCTTTGATAAAATACCTTCCCAAAAAATGGCATTCAGGGCTGCGGTCAGAACGTTTTTCAAAACTCAAGCATGCTCTACAAGCTGAAAACTTATATGAATTCTACCAATTATGCACAAAAGCTCCTTTTCCCCAAAAACTGCTCAAGACTCGCCTTCTTTCTACCCAAAATGGCCAGGATAAACATCTTATTATTCATAATCTTAGAACCATGCAAAAGGCAGACCTAACGTCTTATCTTCCCGGTGATGTTTTAACCAAAGTAGATCGCGCTACCATGGCTTTCTCACTGGAAGCTCGCGGGCCTTTTTTAGACTACAGAATCGTAGAGTTGGGACTAAAATTACCCGATCAACTAAAGGTATCTGGGAAGAAAGGAAAAATCATTGTCCGGCAGCTTTTAGAAAAGTACATTCCCTCTTCTCTCTTCAAACGCCCCAAAACAGGGTTTGGTGTACCCTTAGAAGTGTGGTTCAAAAAAGATCTGGAGTACTGGGTGGAAGAGATTTTGCAAGAAATAAAAGAAGAACACCTTCTAGATCGTGCCAAAGTTTTAGCATACTGGCGGGGCTTACCACCAAAAATGACATCTCAGCAAGCTGCTATTATCTGGCGACTTCTTGTTTGGATAAAGTGGTATGAAA
>CAZQLR010000055.1:0-6566 GCA_964594205.1 uncultured Alphaproteobacteria bacterium | reverse complement strand
AAAAACAGCCATCGACAACACTACCCTGCAAAGGAAATTTCCAAAATTTTAACGCGACCATAAGTTCGTTGATCTGCAACACAAAAACCATCTGGCAAAGCAATGACTTCCTCCTTGTCCACTTCAGCCAAAATAGTAGTTTTTGCAGCGATCCAACCCTGGCAACGTAAAGCCTTTAAAGTAGGCACAACTAGTCCTTGAAAATAAGGTGGATCAATAAAAGCCACATCCATCACACCAGGAGCTAGAGTCGGTTGGAGAGCGTCGCCTTTTATAATTCTAACTTTTTTTATCGCATCAAGCTTCTTTATGTTACGCTCAATAACACTGATAACCTGGGAATTCTGGTCTATCAAATAAAGCATTGCTGCGCCACGAGATAAAGCCTCTAACCCCATAGAAGCGCTGCCAGCAAAGACATCCACAACATGAGCATTTTCAAGTAAAGAGCTCCCATCGTATTTTTTCCGAAAGGATAGCCTATTAAAAATAGCTTCTCGAACATTGTCTTTAGCAGGTCTCGTGATAGTAGAAGGAGGAAGTTCAAGCTTACTGCCCCTAAATCTTCCACTAATAATCCGGGAAAAAGGTTTCCTATTGACCTTCTTCATACCTTTTTTTTCCCCTCAATAGTTAAGCTGAAAAAATGCACACCGACCTAATCAAGTTTGCTATACAACTTGCCAAGCTGTTCTTTCAGCACGCGCAAGGGGATCTCTTCAAAAGCACCTTTTGCTAAATTACCCAATTGGAAGGGACCATAAGCTATACGAATTAGCCTATTAACCTGCATACCAAAATGCTCGAAAACCTTTCTAACCTCTCGATTCTTGCCCTCTTGAAGAGACACCGTAAACCACACATTCTTACCTTGCTTACGGCCATCTTCATGGGCTTGTATAGGACCATATTTAATCCCATCGATAATAACCCCAGCGGCCAATTTTTCTATAAATCCCTGGGGTTGTTTGCCATAAACCCTAACTTTATAACGGCGTACCCATCCTTTTGAAGGCAGCTCTAATTCGTGGGATAACGTGCCACTATTCGTCAGAAGCAATAAACCTTCTGTATTAAAATCCAACCGCCCCACAGATATAAGACGCGGTAAAGTAGGATCTTGTCCCTGCACTGCTTGAAAAACTGTTTTTCGTCCCTGAGGGTCACGATGAGCCGTAATCTGTCCCATAGGTTTGTGGTAACGCCAAACACGCAAAGGCTCTGGGGTATTCAGACGTTCTCCATCGACCTTCACAACATCACCAAAAAGAACGAAGGTAGCGAGCTTTTGAACTGATTGTTCATTAACCGTAATGCGCCCCTGCAGAATCATCTCATCTGCTTCACGCCTTGATGCCACACCACACCTTGCTAAATACTTGTTGAGCCTTTCCCCAACCACCTCGTGCTCAGAGTCACCCTTTGTTTGCGAAATATCATTTTTAGAAACCATAAGAATCCTTATTTTACGATGATCAGCAAGCGTTAACCAATGCTTGAATAACCTTCTTATCATAATCGGTAGTAAAAAATTCCGGGTGCCATTGAACACCTAAACAAAACCTCGCCGCAGGAACTTCTATACCCTCTATGACACCGTCAGGAGCATAAGCATTGACCACCACACCATACCCCGGCCTCTCCACTGCCTGATGATGGGCGCTGTTAACCATAATTTTTTGTTCACCAGTTATACGTTCTAACAAAGTACCAGACACAATCTCAACAGCATGGCCAACTTCATGCCTAGGGTTAGGTTGCTCATGAGCCAAAGCCCTTGGAAAAACATCTGGTATATGCTGTACCAACGTACCTCCCAACGCAACATTCAAAACTTGTTCGCCCCCACAAATACCCAAAACGGGCATGTCACGATCCAAAGCGCGTTTGATAAGAGATAGTTCAAATTTTGTACGTGTTGGCACAGGTTTAACCGACTCTGACTCTGCTGTTTTACCATAGTGTTCCGGTCCTACATCAAAAAATCCACCCGTTACAACCAACCCATCGATTGTGTCTAAATACACGTCAACCAAATCTACTGAAGGAACCAAGGGAATGGGAACCGCACCAAAATGTCGTATACACCCAGCATAATTTTCTCTTAAAGCGTACCAAGGATATTTCGAATAGGTTTTTTCTTCTTGATAATCTAAAGTAAGCCCTATTTTTGGTTGCACCATAAGATTAAGATTCCTAGAGTTAATGATAAACCTACCCTAGTATACGGAATTTCTATGCCTATTACCACTCTCGAAACTTGGATGATTTTAGCCTTAGAACAAGCTCAAGCTGCCCACGATCTAGACGAAGTTCCTGTTGGAGCCCTGCTAATTCACAGTACAACAAAAGAAATAATAACAGCCCAGCACAATCTAGTAGAAGCGCATAAAAATCCTACCGCTCACGCAGAAATACTATGTATAGAAGCAGCCTGTGAAAAACTTGCTACCAAAAACTTACAGGATTATACTTTGTTCGTTACCCTAGAACCATGTCCTATGTGCGCAAGCGCTATGGCCTGGGCAAAATTAGGAAAACTTGTCTTCGGAGCTTACGACCCTAAAAGCGGAGGTGTTGACCACGGTGCACGTGTTTTTTCTCATCCAACGTGTCATCACAAACCTACAATCATTGGTGGTATCATGGAACAGCAAGCAGGCAATATGATGCGCCATTTTTTTGAATCAAAGAGGCACTCTTGAACAACACGATACAACCATTAGCATCAACCTTGCGACCTACTAATTTAGGCGATATAGTCGGTCAAGAAAAAGCCCTAGACAGACTTAAAACCTGGCTTAAAAAGAGCTATTTACCTTCTATAATTCTGTGGGGACCTCCCGGCTGCGGCAAAACAACATTAGCCCCCCTTTTAGCAAAACAATTAGGCTATCCCTATATATCTTTGTCTGCCATTTTTTCCGGCGTTCAAGACCTCAAAAAAGTTTTTGAAACCGCCTCTACAACTCATGCTATGACCGGAGACCCTACTGTTTTGTTCGTGGATGAAATTCATAGATTTAACAAGGCCCAACAAGATGCTTTTTTGCCGGTTATTGAAAATGGTACCGTTGTTTTGCTTGGTGCTACCACAGAAAACCCATCATTTAATCTCAACAATGCTCTTCTTTCTCGCTGCCAAGTTGTAACTCTAGAACCTCTCACCCAACGTCACCTCATCAAAATATATGAAAGAGCAGTCCAAGAACGATACATAAACTTTGAACTCGACCATGTTGCTTTGCAGTATCTAGCTCACGAATCCCAAGGAGATGGACGATATTTCATACAAATGCTTGAAATACTTTCAACACTAGAAGACGCCAATACCCAACCATTAAGCAAAGAACAAACCGTTCAGCTTCTTACTAAACGCGCAGCCCACTATGATAAAGGTCAAGATCAGCACTACAACCTTATCAGCGCTCTACACAAATCTGTGCGCAGTTCTGATGTAGATGCCTCCTTGTATTGGATGGGGCGCATGCTGCAAGGTGGCGAAGATCCCAGATATATTCTACGTCGCCTCATTCGCATGGCCATAGAAGACATAGGTTTAGCATCACCTCAGGCTCTTTCCATAGCCCTAGATTCTGCCAAAGCTTATGAACGACTGGGGAGTCCGGAAGGAGACATTGCCCTTACCCAATGCGTTATATACTTAGCCTCTTCTCCTAAATCCAACAGTGTAGATACCGCCCACATAAAAGCGATGACCCTAGCAAAAGATACTTCTCATTTGGCACCACCACCCAACATCGTCAACGCACCTACTAAGCTTATGAAAAATCTTGGATATGGTCGCGACTACCAATATGATCACAAAAAACCGTCTCATGTTGCTAGTCAACCTTTGTGGCCTCAGGGGATACAACAACAGATTTATACACCCGGAGACTGGGGGTTTGAAGAAACGATCAAAGCACGGTTAAAAGACATAGAACATCGACGAAAACAATGATACCGTGCAACAACATTAAAAAATTAACAACCTATTTTTAGGAGAAACCCAATGGCCACTACTAACTCGAAAAACCTTATATACAGCTCCCCATCATGCCCCTACTGCGTCCAGGCAAAAAAGGTACTAGATTCGTTGGGTGTACAGTACGAAGAAATCAACCTAATGAATGCCCCAGATAAAAGAGCAGAAATGCTAGAGCGTTCTGGCGGACGCTCGACAGTGCCACAAATTTTTATAGGCAACTTCCATGTGGGAGGTTATGACGATCTCATAGCCTTTAAAAAGGCAGGACAATTGGAAAAAATTTTGGATGACAACAATAAAATGACTTGATTCCCCCTTATGCCTATTCTACTTTGGAATTATAGGTATGAAGGTGAATGTTGAGTTTGAAGGAAAAAGTATGATTGTTTACAAACTCCGCTGTGATCAAGGGCACTCTTTTGAAGCTTGGTTTCGGAATAGCTCAGCCTTCGAAGATCAGCGGAAAGAAAAGCTGGTCGAATGTCCCAACTGTGGATCTAAAGCCATTGAAAAAGCACCCATGGCGCCTAACTTATCTTTTTTTTCTGGGAAAACAGAAAAAAGGGGCACTGTGCCTTCACGACAAACACCAACTGCGTCGGCTAAATCTCCTTCAGCCGTTGTGAAGCTTTTTAACAATGTCGAAAGCCTAGAAATAACAACGTCAAGTGATGCAAATTTAAATGGCAATAAAAACGATAGTTCTACACCACAGGAACAACGCCTTGCTCTTAAAGCACTTGAAAATCTAGTGAGAACCAATTGCCAAAATGTAGGTGGACACTTCCCCGAAGAAGTAAGAAAAATGCACTATGGTGAAACAAAGAAACGTAATATCTTTGGTCATGCCTCTGCTGAGGAAATAGTTTCTTTGTACCAAGAAGGAATTGAGGTTGTGCCCCTACCTCCTTTTCCAAAAGAAGATGCTTGAAAAATTGTCCAAAACTTGAATATAAACGTTTTTGTCTGTTATCCGGTGCGTACTTTTAGGAACCCTTATGCACTCTTTAAAAGCCATAGCGGCACTTACATCTCTTCATAGAAAAAAGGCGGGCCTTACACAACATGAACTCGCCAATCTTGCTGGCATAGGCCGTACGGCTGTCCAACGCCTAGAACAAGGCGATAGGCCTGTACAGATTGATACACTTATGGCCGTTTGTGGCGTATTAAACATAAATTTTGAGCTATTAGGCCCCCTGGAAAACCTATCTCTTCATGCCTTGGCTATGTTTGACGAAGTGGAAAAAAGCACATGATCTGCCTAAACATCACCATCGCTAAAAAACTGGCAGGTATACTTACTCAACATCACGATGGAACGTTCGCGTTTTGCTATGAGTCTACTTATTCTGGTTTACCCGTATCCTTAACGTTACCTATACGCACCGAACCTTATTTTTTTGATCATTTTCCTCCCTGCCTCGTATCCCTCTTACCACAAGGCATCCGCAAAGCCGGACTACTAGACAGCCATAAACTTTCAGAAAACGAGCCCATGAAACAACTTGAGGCAGTAGGTCGAGACTTACCTGGGACCTTGGTTATAACGCCTCCAACAAAATGAGATAATACCCTCCATGCAACGCTGCACCCTTACGTATGACGCCTTATCCCCAAACGATCTAAACCATCGCTACAGCGCTCATGGGCTTAATTTATTATCTTCTAGATTAACCACACTTACCCCTCTACACTTTTGCACCCAAGAACTAATCCAACAAGCCCATGACCAAGGAAGTTGCGCCAGCCTGGGTGGTCAAAAGCCTAAAATCACGGCGCAGCTCTCTCTAGAAAAACAAACCTTTGATCTCGTTACTCACAACGACACTTATATTCTTAAAGTTGCCACCGATAGTCATCCTGAGCTTCCAGCTAATGAAGACCTAACCATGAAACTTGCCAAGAGAGCTGGGATTGAAACACCCCTTCATGGATTAACCTATGATAGTGAAGATGCTTTTGTTTATTTTATAAAACGTTTCGACCGCTTAGGTAAGAAAGAGCGTCTTTTTACAGAAAACTTTGGCAGTCTTTTGGGTAAACTGCCTGCTGATTACAGACAATCTTCCATAGAAAATGCCTTACAAGCTTTAGATACTCATGTCACGTTTCCTATACCAGAAAGACTAAAATTCTTAGAACGGCTTCTTTTTGGTTTTTTGGTTGGCGACAAAGACCAACATTTGGGCAAATTTCTGTTGATCCACGACAGCGGCATAATGAAGCTAAGCCCCTATTTTGGCAGCTGTAATTCAACCATTATGCTATTTCAAGCCGTTGATGAACTGGCTCTCAGCCTGAATGGGAAAAAGAAGCGCCTAGAAAAAGATGACTTTTACAACCACCTTGCCCAAAAATGCCTAAAGCTTCCTTTAAAGACCATTGATGCAACCTGGCAAAAGTTTCAGGATTGTTTGCCTGAATGGGAAAACCTGATAGAAAAATCTTTTTTGACACAAAACAGCAAAGCTGCTTATACATGTCTACTGCGTGACCGCGGTCGCCGCCTTGGCCTACAGTGCTAATGCCATCAATCATATACCTCTTTTAGTTTCTGGAGAGAAAACTCGGA
>CAZQLR010000054.1:0-6614 GCA_964594205.1 uncultured Alphaproteobacteria bacterium | reverse complement strand
CCCTATCCGCCGCCGCGTCAAGGCGACTGCCTATCGCATTCAACATCCAAGATCCTCCGTCCCTAAGACCCTGATACGTTGACTTCACCACCGGCACCCAAAAAGGAAGCCTCAACCTTGATCCACTGGATTTCGACACACCAACACCCTCAGCACCATGACACGCTTCGCCTTCTCCACCGGCTTGGCAACTTTGTGCCTTAGATATCTCAAGCCTTGCTTGCGCTTCCCCCTGCTCAGCAGCTCTACGGAAGATACGAGCTGTTTCCTTCTCCAGCTGATCCGTGGGGTAGTTCACAGGACCTCGCTCAAGAAAATCCTGCGCGTCTTTATGACCCTGATCAGCCGCAAGGCGCAATAGGCTATCAGCCTTCTTCTTACCTTCATCCCCACCAAGTCTACGATAGAAAACACCAAGAGCGAACTGTGCATCTTTATTACCTTGGTCACCAGAAAGACGCCAAAGACGTACGGCCTCTCGGAATGCGTCCTCGAGACCCATATTAAATAGTTCACCACCTTTAGTAACATACAACATACCAAGGTGAAGCTGTGCAGCCCGGTCTCCCTTATCCGCAGAGAGGCGCAAAAGACGCTCCGCCTTTTTAACATCTTTATCCACACCCAAACCCTCCGAATACATCCTACCAAGATAACCTGCTGCTTCTATAAAGTCTTGATCAACAGCGAGACGAAAATAATGTACAGCCTTCTTAAAGTCTTTGTTCATAAAATATACGGCACCAAGGTGAAATTGTGCTTTTGCATCTCCCTGATCAGCGGCGAGACGTAACGAGGCAATTTCTTCATCAGGAACTTCCTCGCCAGGCGATGCGCTAGGCGCTTTAGCCTCATTTTCCCATGAATCTTGATCCTGTTCCTGTAAGCCAAGCTTCTCAAGTGTATCCTTTGCATCCTTATACCCCTGATTAGCAGCGAGACGCAACAAGCGAACACCTTCCTTAACATCTTCAGCCACTCTCTCACCCTCAAAGTAACCTTTTATATACTCTCCACCAAGAGCAAACTGCGCCCCTGCATTCCCTTTATCAGCAGCGAGACGAAGTAAGTGCATGCTCTCCTCCTTGTCTGCAGGAATACCTGTTAAGAGACGTCTTGCACCACTGATAAACTGCACTTCTGCCTCGTCCACAGTAGCAAGAAGACTAGCAAAATAAGCAGCCTCCTTCTCGTCTTTAGGCACTGCCTCCCCAGCACCTTCTTTGTACATGTGAGCGAGCATACGCTGCATTCCCCGATCTCCCCGCTCAGCAGCACGACGAACCAGTTCCAAACCTCTTTGAGGGTCACCAGGAACCTCCTCACCAGGCGATGCGCTAGACGCTTTAGCCCTATTTTCCTTCGAATCCCGATCCTCTACCCGAACATCACCCCAAGCTTCCACTCCAAAAGCAAGCCACGAAACCAAAAGACTTAAAAACACTGAACGAACGGTAAAACGGACCATAATGCAACCTCCCAACCATTTATCAAAAACTCTACATACAAAGATCAACCCAAGTGTCAAGCACCGAACCACCTTTGTCAAGGTAGATCCAAGGCCAACGCCCCCGTCTAGCCATACACACCCGCTATAGGGCTTCACCAGACTACCTAAAACCCACCACCAGAAATAAGCGGCATTGTGGCGTTTGTGGGCATGATGGGCTCAAACCTTGGCAAAAATAAAAGACTTTCACACTGCAAAACCTATCACATAAGCTTATACACATGGCGACCAACCCCACGCTGCGTCGAAAACCAAGGAACTTTTCCAATATCATCCAGAGAAGGGCTGTTCTCTAGGCAGGCTCCTAGGGCATCGTAGTTGTATTTACAATAGGCAAAAACCCTACGCAAAGTCTCATCTGAGGGAAAAACATTCCCCTTTCTAAGCACAAGTGAATTTATCAAAAAGCTCCACATACCACCAGCATCACCTACTGCCTCTGTAAGAAGGATAGGTATCTGTAAACCGGGCAGGTTTCCACGCTCACTTATCCCATAACCAGGATAAAAATTGATAATGTTCTTGTGCCCTATACACTCATCTATCTGAATAGCATCTTTTCGACTCTCAAAAGGTTCAGCATCAAACGTTATAAGACTAAAATTACCTCTTTCACCAAAAACATCCTTCAAAGATTTAGCAACCTGGATTGCGGTAGACCCACCTTTCCCATAACCTGAGAAAATAAAAGGCGGTTGTGAAGACATAACTTGTAATCTGCTGATTACGTTCCCTGGCTGGGTTACGGCCCCATAACCTGAAAAATAAAGAGAGCCTCCCAAAGACATAGCTTGTAAACCATCAAGTATATCTTTCAAAGAACGGATAAAAAGCCCATACTCAGCAGAAAAACACGACATATCAAGGGCACGGCATACAACCATATACTCACAGCGCTCCCCCACACGATAATAAAGGGTTACCTTTTGTTCGTGCAGGCTGTTACATGGCATCCATCCTTCAATTTTTTTTATATCCCCTCTTTCAGTACTTTCCACCACTCTCTTCACTGCTACAATCTCATCTGGAGACATATCTAAAGGTGCTGCCTGAGAGAAAAAGGCAAACCCCACCCATCCACCAAAAAAAAGAGCTAAGGTCATAAATTCCCTATAGTTCCACATCTTCACCTCTTTCGTGGGTGTTGGCTTACAAGTTCTTCAAGTCCTGACGAGATCCAAAACGGGTGATCCTTCCGCACAAAAAAGCCATCCTTCCCATTTTTCCACCGACTGTTATTTAAAATTGCTTCTGCTATTCTTTCAACTTTAGCGGCCCTCCGAGAAAAAGGAAGCCTGGCTCTTTCACCCTTAGTGTAAAATGACAAAGTATCATCTCTTCCAAAAGGAATACCTAGCTCCTTTCCCAACCGAACGCAGAAAGAAACGCAATTGATCCCATCCTTCCAACCTCCAATGCCCGCCAGAGTATAGTAGGGAAAAGGCCCTCCTGAAGTTCTACGCAGCCGATTGATGGCAGCTAGAAACCCCTTGGGCGTCACGGTCCCATCCCTCTGCCATTCAAACAAAACAACCTTGTCATGTTTGCTTAAAAGGTCTTGTTCTTTATATTTCCCATCGCTCCTCACTCGCAGATGATCATCATCATGGTCGCTGAGACCTTGTGAAACAGTCACGTTAACTTTTGACGACCAGTAGCCCAAACCATCCCGCAAATCAGAAGCAAAAGGACTAACCACCCCCAAACCAGCAGCAGCCATCCTCACATAGAAAGAATCAACAAAGGATAAAAAAGGCAAAACATCCGCCTTCAGAGCACCTAACCCACCAAGAGCACACGCAGCAAACATTTTACGCCCAAAGGACGAATTTTGTCTACATATTCTGTCTTCTTTGTCAGCAAACCGCGCCTTTCCTAACCATTCACTATCACTACCAATATTTGCCCTAATCCCCATCTGTAGGCCACGGTAGGAAGACTCTCCCGGGTCATTACTTAACAACTGAATCCGAACAGTTCCCTGAGCCACTTGAACAAATAGAAATATATAGACTATAACACTAAAACCAAATCGTTTTGACATTCTTTGTTCCTCCTTGACTAGAAAAGGTTTGCTATTACTCTTGAGATTGGATCTCTTTCAAACACCGGAGCACTCCCTAGAGAATCAAACTCCAGCCCCCCCTCCAAACAGTACGTATCGTACCTGGATCTAGTATCCGCCCATGCTATCCTGATGACTTTTTTGGAAGGCATTTCATGAGAAAGTTTTCCGCCCCACTTTAAAAACGGCCTCAACATTCCCAAGTCTAAAGAAAAACTTGTCATACCCACAGCAAGGGCACCCGCAGCCACCACTTCAGCAGCGCCTCCAGCTACATAAGTCGAGATTCCACCTACCAGCGCCGTCAATATAGGCTTTATAGGCTCATAAACTCTACCAAGAACATGCACCCGAGCATCAACCCCTCCCACTCTCATATACTCTACCCCGCATCGTGCTTTACCATGAAGATGCTCAAAAGGCAAAACACTAATTTGTAAACCCAATGGCACATACCCTGTCATTTTCCACAAAGAAAATGGCACTCGAGGCACAGCGTCAGTTTCACACGCAAAGTTAACAACGTTCTCTCTCGAGATCTTCCCGTACAGACTATCCGCAAAATCTTTATCTCCAACACGCGGAGCAGAAAAAGTTATAATTTTAACTTTGTTGGCAAGAAAATCGTTTTTTCCAGCCCATCGCGCCGCACTCAATACAGCAAGAGCACCTCCAAGACTGTGACCTGTAAAAATTAACTCCTTTCGAGAAGACGCAGAATCACCAGTATCAAAAACTTTAAGTGCTTTTGACAAATCATCAAATAACACATCTACAATTTCGGAAAACCCTTGGTGAATAACACCACTAAGATCAAGCCCAAATTTCTTCTGATCAAGTTTTGTGCCCTTCATCTTAGCATCTTGTAGCCAATCGACAAGCCAATAAGAACCGTGAAAAGACACCACAACACTGTTATCACGCGCATGAACAGCCCCCCACGTATCTTCTCTTTCCCTAAGCTTCCCCCTAAAAGGTCTCTTTTTCCATGGTGCATCATTCGTATCGCCTATAAACACCTCTTCCGATGAAATTACAGACCCACCATACTGAAAATCTTGCCTGTTATGTTCAGCATCGCTATAAGCTCGGCATGCCGCGTTCGCAACAACGTTCGCAATAAAATCAGAATCAAAAGCGGTCATTGCAGGTTTAAAAACAGCCCAACCTACCCCAGAAAAAGACACTTCAGCAATCCAAACCGCACCCAGAAAAACCGCTCGATAGAACCACCGATCCCAACGCCCGAAGCCACCCATCAAAAACCTCCTCTGTTTAATTCCCTACCGACATCACGTCCACAAATTCATTTTTTTCAAAACAATACTGTATTAATATTCCCCTATGCTAATATTGGAGCTCCTTATTTTTGGGAAAGTCAACTATTATTGTATCCTTACTCTTCATCTTCCTTGTCAAAGACGTAGAAATTAGGGACACTATTCTCCGAAAACTTTGGGATCAGGCTAATGAAAAATACAAAAACAAAACTTTTTCTAACCGATGAACAGGGGGAAAAGCTTTGTACATTTCCTATAATCAAGGGAACAAATGGTCCCGATGCTTTTGATATACGAGAGCTCCATCATTCAACAGGGTATTTGACTTTTGATCCTGGTTTTTTTTCCACAGCCAGCTGTACATCCGCCATTACTTTCACTGATGGACAAGAAGGTATTTTACGTTACCGCGGTTATAATATCGAAGATCTAGCTAAAAATAGCCATTTCCTAGAAGTCGCCTATCTTTTACTAAAGGGTGATTTACCAACAAAGAAAAATTTTGACGTGTTTCACCACGACATTGTGCATCATAGCATGCTGCATGAACAACTAACCTTCTTTTTCCGTGGCTTTCGCCGCGATGCTCACCCCATGTCTATTATGGTAGGTGTAGTCGGTGCCTTGTCAGCTTTTTATCACGATAGCCTGGATATTAATGACCCCGATCAACGCACGTTAGCTTCATACAGGTTGATTGCCAAATTACCTACCATAGCTGCCATGGCTTATAAATACCATATTGGTCAGCCTTTTGCGTATCCCCAAAATCACCTAAGTTACGCTGCCAATATACTACATATGATGTTTGCCGTACCAACCGAGCCTTATCACGTTAACAAAGTATTCGAAGATGCTTTGGATAAGATTTTAATTTTACACGCCGATCACGAACAAAACGCCTCAACATCCACTGTAAGGCTTGCAGGGTCCAGCCAAGCAAACCCTTTCGCGTGCATAGCTGCAGGCATTGCCTCCCTTTGGGGACCTGCCCATGGTGGTGCCAATGAAGCTGTTCTAAACATGCTTAAAAAAATAGGCCATAAGGACAACATCCCCTCTTTCCTAGAAAAAGTAAAAAATAAAAAAGATGGTGTCAGGCTTATGGGCTTTGGGCATCGTGTTTACAAAAACTTTGATCCACGTGCCCAAGTCTTAAGAGAAATTTGTCGTGATGTTCTAAAAGAGGCCAAACAAGAAAACAACCCTCTCTTTGAATTAGCGCTTGAGCTTGAAACCATTGCAACCCAAGACGATTACTTTAAAAAACGTAATCTTTATCCCAATGTTGATTTCTATTCCGGCATAATTTTGCAAGCTATCGGCATTCCAACATCAATGTTTACTGTTCTTTTTGCCGTCGCAAGAACCGTAGGGTGGGTTGCCCAATGGACAGAAATGGTTGCTGATAAGACGAAAAAAATAGGGCGTCCTCGACAACTGTACACAGGTCATGCCGAGCGCCCCTTTAAACCTGCTCATACACGCTAAGACGAAAAACACTATTTTTAACCGATAGATCAAAAAACACCTTCATCCGCAGACTCTTCTACATCTACACCTTTGGGTAAGCCTATAACAACCCAACAATCATCTCTAGACACAAAAAAACCGCCTTTAAGAAGCGGTTTCCTGTAAAACAACCGACGGAAAAGTCTAGCCAGCAGCAGTTTTCACCTTCTTTTCTGCGCCCTCCGCAGAAGCCTTTGCTTCCTGAGACTCAGCCGCATCATAACGACGTTCTTTAATACGTGCCTTT
>CAZQLR010000053.1:5163-6715 GCA_964594205.1 uncultured Alphaproteobacteria bacterium | reverse complement strand
AGGGCTGAAAGAGTGCCGCCCAGCACATGATATAGACCACGATAAGAGGCGCTACGTTCCAGAGCCCACAGATCGGCCACGTCTTCTACAACGCACAATACTGTCTTATCACGATTGGGGTTGGTGCAAATTTTGCAGGGATCTGTCACATCTACGTTGCCACAGGTAGAACAGGGTTTTATGGTGGCTTCCACGGTTTGTAAAGCTGATACCAGAGGGGCTAAATGGCGGTGCTTATCCTTTAAAAGGTGTAAAACGGCACGCCTAGCTGACCGCGGCCCTAAACCTGGCATTTTTGATAACAACCGTATCAAGTCATCTAGGGCGTCCAGGGCCATAGCGAGTTCCTTTTTTTAGATCAAGATCGTTTTTACTCTGTTGATCTTTAGCCTTCATGGCGTTTTTAGAAAGGGAGCTTCATACCGCCTGGTAGGTTAAGACCTCCTGTTACGGCTCCCATTTTTTCCTCAGACGCTTTTACGACCTTGGTGTGGGCATCGTTAAGAGCTGCGATAATAAGATCTTCTAGCATGTCTACTTCGTCTTCTTTGAGCAAAGAGGGGTCAATGTTTAGACTGCGCACTTCGTTTTTTCCTGTCATTGTTACAGTAACGAGGCCTGCCCCTGAAGAGCCTTCTACCTCGAGTTCAGCCACAGCTCTTTGAGCTTCTTCCATTTTGGCTTGCAGTTCTTGAGCTTGTTTCATCATTTTTCCGATATTCATTTTCTATCCTCTTTTAAGTGATTATTGTTTATCTTTGATGGTTGCAGAAGTGTCAGCATGACGCACGGTTTCAATTTTGGTAATTTTGCTGCCGGGGAAAGCCGCCAAAGCCTCTGTGACCAAAGGATCGTTTTGTGCTTCTTTTTCCAACGCAGCCTTGGTGTCTAAGCGCTGTTGTTCTAGGGTTTTTTCTGGTTGTTGAGAAGAAGTCGTAGATTTTACTATCCACTCACAAGCAGTCCATTTTTCTAACAGGGTACGGACGGCTTTACACAGAGTTGGTGGCGCGTGATCTGTTGGTTTCAGCTCTAAAACACCGGTTGTGCTGGCTGTGCTTGGTGTATAGCTTACCAAGTGCACGTCTTGAGACAGGTGTGATGCGATTAAGGCTTCGCGCTTTTTTTGGAAAAGGGTAACTAGATCTTCGAAAGTGGTGGGTGCAGGAATGGCTTCTATTTGATGAGGGGGATGATTATCGTCTTTCTTTTTTGCGTCAGACGAAGAAAAGTCGTTATCAGAAGGTACTTGGAATGAAGCGTCAGCGTCACCAGAAATTTTTGCAGATGGTTCCCCAATTTTGTGGGATGACGGAGCGAAGACAAGTGAGCGTTCTACCGTGGTTTTGACGTGTAGTAAGCGTAAAATAATCATTTCTAAAGCAACCTCTGGCAGAGGGGACTTGTTGATGTCATCATACCCTTTAGATACTACTTGCCATAGGCTCTGGAGAACGGGCATAGAAAGGCTCGATGACAGCTTTTTCAAGTAGTTTTCTTCCTTTTGGTTATAAAAGGATGACAGAGCCATAGTGGGTGCAGCACGCATTTT
>CAZQLR010000053.1:0-5063 GCA_964594205.1 uncultured Alphaproteobacteria bacterium | reverse complement strand
TCTGCGAGGAGGTCTAATGCCAGGGGATCCAGCTGAATAGATTCTTTTAGGGCTACATTTGTAAGGTGTGTTCTTAGCTCTTCCTTGGTAAATGGTCGTAGATCAAAACGCATGCATCTGGAGAGAATGGTTGCTGGAACTTTGTGGGGCTCTGTGGTAGCAAAAATGACCTTAACATGCTCAGGCGGTTCTTCTAAATTTTTTAAAAGGGCGTTAAAGGCGCTTTTAGACAACATATGTACTTCGTCTATGATGTATACTTTATAGTTGCAGAGTGTTGGCTTGAAAGGAAAGCTGTCAATTACTGTTCGAATATCGTCTACACCTGTATGGCTAGCAGCATCAAGTTCTATAACATCTAGGCAGTTCTCTCCTTCTATGGCTTGGCATGGATCGCACTTGCCACAAGGTTTGGGAATTCCATCAACAAAAGAGAGGTTTTTACAGTTTATAGTACGGGCTACTATTCTGGCCGTTGTTGTTTTTCCAATACCACGAATGCCGGAAAACAAAATAGCGTGTGGTAAGTGTTTTAGTTCAATGGCTTTAGACAAAATTTTAACAGTAGCTTCTTGGCCAATGAAGCTATCTTCAAAACTGCTTGGTCTATGGGTTCTGGCGAGAACTTTGTAAGCAACCACGCGAACGTACCTTATAAATTAACAAAGAAAAGTCCAATCCAGCCTACATTTTTGAAGGGGATATTGGGGTGGCACCTGACCCAGAAAAATCGAAGTGCGGCTGCTTCTTTCCAGACCTGACCGGGTTCCTAAGTTCTTCTGTCCAGGGCCACCACGCAAGGTATACCAAATTTTTACTCTGCACGGGAATATTTTTTTGTTAGAGTATGGAGGTTTTTTATATAGAGCGATTACTTTGGTCGCTTTCCTTTGAACGTACGAGCATCTCATATGAAACAAAAATACTGGTATATTGTGGCAGTTGTGGCTTTGTTAGCTGTTTTTTTGCAGGTGTTGAGCCAATCGCCTAGCACGGACGTTTCAGTTAAAGAGCCTAAAGATAAAGGTATTAGGGTAGAAATCCAAACAAGTCCGTTACGGTCTTATGAGCCAGTCTCTGCTTATCCAGCGGTCTTAAGGGCAAAAAAAGACGTGGATTTAAAGGCAGAAAGAGCCGGTCAGGTGATTTATACCAACGGGAAAAATAAGGGGAAAGAACTTGAAGCCCGTACACCTATTGTAAAACTTGATCTTAAAGCACTCTTAGCAACAGAAAAAAGCCTAGAGAAAAGTATCAGCTATTATCAGCAACAGCTTGATACGGAAGAAAAACTCAAAACCAAAGGCCTTAGTTCTATAACGCGTTATCTTAAGGTTGAAGCTGAGTTAGCTCAAGCCCAAGCCCAACTTAAGCAGGTTCAAGAAACGATAAAAGATTCGACAATTGTTATGCCTTTTGATGGTGTTTTGGAACAAATTTACGTAAGTCGTGGTTCTTATGTAGGGGTAGGCGAAGCGGTTGCCCATGTAGCTGATTTGAGCACGTTAAAAGCGTTGTTGAAAATACCAGAAGCAAGTTGGTCGAAAGCTCGGCTTGCCAAAAAGGCACACATTAAAGTTGGAGACGCGCTGTATCCTGCAGAAATAGCTTATATCAGTCGTAGTGCGGACAAAAAAACACGTTCTTATGTTGTTGAGCTTTTGCTTTCCAATGAAAAAAATCTTCCTCAGGGTTTAAGTGTTACCGCGCACCTTGTTTTACCTGAAACCCAGGCACATCAACTTCCACACCAAGTATTAACTTTGGATGAAAATGGGAAAATAGGTGTTAAAACTGTGGAGAATAAGAGCGTCAAATTTTATCCTATTAGTGTTGTGGATGATACGAAAGATGCTGTTTGGGTTACTGGTTTACCAGAGAAAGATATTGACGTTATCGTTAATGGCTTTGAGTATGTCAAAGACGGACAGGAAGTGAAGGCCGTTCCTAAAGTATAATGTAGGATAAGATAAAAAACTTATGGATATAGTATCGACTTTGCTAAAGTTTAAAAGGACCATTTTGATGGTATTATCCTTCATTTTTTTGATGGGTATTGCTGCTTATATTAATGTTCCTAAAGAATCCCGGCCTGATGTTCACATACCTGTCATTTTTGTGAGCCTTGAGCATCGTGGTATTTCTCCTGAAGATGCGGAGGCTTTGCTAATTAAGCCCATGGAGCAGCAGCTTAAAAACCTAGATGGTTTAAAAAACTTTAGCTCTTTTGCTTTTGAAGGTGGGGCTCATGTTATACTTGATTTTCACGCTGGTTTTGATAGCAAAAAAGCGTTGAGTGATGTTCGTGATAAGGTGGATATTGCAAAAACAGACCTTCCTTCGGATACAGACGAACCCGAAATAACTGAGGTTAGTACATCCAGATTTCCTATCCTTTATGTCTGTCTTTATGGTGAAGTACCTAAGCGTACGTTGTATAAAATTGCCGAAGACTTAAAACGGCAAGTAGAATCTTTGCCTGAAGTTTTGGAGGTTGTTCTTAATGGTAAAGACAAGGAAGTCGTTGAAGCTCTTTTAAAGCCAGAAGTGTTGCAGACTTATAAGCTGATCACCCCTCAGCTTCTTGATAGGTTGACATCTTCTAATAAATTAACATCGGCAGGCAGTGTGGAAACTGTAAGTGGAAGCATTCCTCTTAAAAGTTCGGGAACGTTCAAAACAACAGAAGATATCAAAAACCTTCCTCTTTTAGTTGATGAAACAGGTGGCCAAACAATTACTGATATAGCGGATGTTAGGCGGACTTATGAAGACCCGGAATCCTACACACGATTTGCAGGGAAGCCGACAGTTACATTGAAGATATCAAAACGTGCGGGCGAAAATATTCTTCAAACTGTTGAAAAGATTCGTACATTGGTGAAAGAAAATCAGAAGAAATGGCCAACCAATCTTCATGTAGGGTTTGCTGCGGATGAATCCAATCATATTTGGGACATGATTCATGACCTTCAAAATGAAATTGCCAGCGCTGTTATTTTGGTGATGATTGTGATTATAGCTTCTTTGGGGCTGAGGTCTGCTTTGTTGGTCGGTATGGCTATACCAGGATCTTTTCTTATGGGCATTCTTTTTTTATCACTTCAAGGCTTTACCCTTAATATTGTCGTTTTGTTTAGCTTGATTTTATCTGTTGGTATGCTTGTTGATGGTGCCATTATTGTTGTGGAATTTGCGGATAGGCAGATGGCGCAGGGTGTTGATAAGAGCCGGGCTTTTATTAACGCATCAAGGCAAATGTTTTGGCCTGTGGTTACGTCCATTACCACAATTATTGTTGCCTTTATGCCGCTGCTTTTTTGGCCGGGTATAGTTGGGCAGTTTATGCGGTATATGCCTATAACCCTTATTGCAACCTTATTGTCTTCTATTTTGATGGCTTTGATTTTTGTTCCAACATTAGGTTCCTTTATGGCTAAGCGACCACAAAAAAAGGAAGAAGAGACTATAACTTTGGATCAAGCACCATTATCGCAAGAAGGATTAGGTGGTTTTACAAAATATTATGTGACGATCTTAGATAAATTTTTGCAGAGTCCCTGGAAGGTATTGGGCGGAGCCCTTGCAACTTTGGGTGTTGTTATTTTTTTGTTTAGTCACTTTGGTAAGGGTGTGGAATTTTTTCCTGATGTTGAACCGGACAATGGTTTTATCCTTATCAAAGCTCAGGGAAATTTATCTTTGAATGAGAAAGACAGATTGGTGCGACAGGTGGAAGACCAACTTTTGCAGCGCCAAGATTTACAGACTATATCATCCTATGTTGGCAAACCTGATCGTGGAGATGCCCAAGACCAAATAGGGAGTATTTTTGTTGAATTCAAGCCGTGGCAAGAGCGTGGCAAAGTGGTGGATATTATGCAAGATATCCTCTTGAAAGCGTCAAAGGTTCCCGGGATTGTTGTTGAGGACGCTTTAGAAAAACCAGGTCCTAGTGGTGATAAGCCTATACAGGTAGAGTTTTCATCTGCTAAAGAGGATGCTTTGAATGAAGCCATGGATAAATTTTTAGACTTTTTAAGAAAGAGGCCGGGCGTTCGACAGGTAGAAGATCGTCGCTCTCCTCCGGGTATTGAGTGGCGTTTTACTGTGGATAAGTTTAAGGCAGCTCAGTACCAAGTCGATTGGCGACAAATTGGTGATACGTTGAAGGTTCTGACCAACGGTGTCAAAGTAGGAGACTACAGGCCTGAAGACAGTGTTGAAACAGTAGATATAATACTTCGATATCCTAAGAGTGAGCGGTCGCTAGATAATTTGGAAGGCCTTTCCGTACCCACGCCTTTGGGCATGGTTCCCTTGTCTAACTTTGTTAAAAAAACTTATGGGAAACGAACCAGTATTATAAGGCGTGGCCGAGAGGCGCGCACGTATCGAGTTAAAGCCGATGTTGATTCGGGGACGTTGGTTCAGCCTCATCTTGATGCTGTTAAAGCCTATGTTAACGCTAATCCCCAAAAAGGTGTTTCTATTGTTGTAAAAGGAGAAGAAGAAGACCAGAATGAAACAAAAGAGTTTCTAAAGGTTGCGTTTGGCACAGCTGTTTTTTTGATTGCCTTGATTTTGGTGACGCAGTTTAACAGTTTTTACAGCATGGCTTTGGTTTTAAGCGCTGTGGTTATTTCCACCATTGGTGTGTTGCTTGGGTTGTTGATTCGTGGCATGCCGTTTGGCATAGTGATGGGGGGCATTGGTGTTATAGCCTTGGCTGGTATTATCGTAAGCAATAACATTATTCTTATCGACACTTTTGACCATTTTTCCAAAAGTAGCATGACAACCAAGCAAGCTATCATTAAGGCGTGCGCCCTTAGGCTTCGGCCTGTTATCCTTACAAAGTTGACGACTGTTTTGGGTCTTTTGCCGATTATGTTGGGCATAAATATTAATTATTTGGGTTTAAGTATAGACGTCGGTGCGCCGGGTACACAGTGGTGGACTATGCTGGCGACAGCTATTGTTTTTGGTGTTCTGTTTGCTTCTCCTCTGACCTTAATTGTAACCCCTTGTGCTTTGATGGTTAGAGGCTCTGTCTATGCGTT
>CAZQLR010000052.1:0-6738 GCA_964594205.1 uncultured Alphaproteobacteria bacterium | reverse complement strand
TTTTTCACCATAAGGGTGTTCAGAAGAGAGAGTAGGTTGTTCACCCGAATTTTTGGTGCCATGACTAAAATACTTAGATGGCTTTACCATTGTTTTCCAAACGTTTGTTAAGTTTTTTTTCGTATTCCTGATAAGGGTAACTGCCTGAGATTCGAGAGCCTTTGTATTCACTTTCTTTTTTATTAAATATGATGAAGGTTGGCGTTGCATCTACACCGAGGCTATTGGCATGGAGGCGTTGGTTCAAAAGTTGTTTTTTTAAATCCTTATTAGCCAAGGCAGTTTTTACCTTGCTGTCAGTAATGCCGGCTAAACGCATCATGGCTTGGGCTTTTTCTAAAGGCTTACTAGATAGCAACCATTTTTCTTGGCTATTCATCAGTGCTGATCGAAGGTTTTTTGCTAAATCAGGGTTTTGATCCAAAGTAATTTGACCAAGCTGTAGAGCGACAAGGTCCATGGGAAATTCTCGTACCAGGTAAAAAACATGTCCCTTATCAATATAGGTGGTTTTTATTTTAGGAAATATATTTTTATGGAACTCAGCACAATGACCACACGTGTAGGAAGAGTATTCTACGATTATAACAGGGGCATTGGGATCACCATAAGTAAGCTCTACTGGAACAAAAGGCTCTTTTTGGAGTGCGGGGGTGGCTGAATTGGCCGTCTCCGCTAAGGCATAGGTATTAAATAAGAAGAAACTACCGAATAATAGGGTAAAAACGAGAAGTAGTAGATTTTTTTTGGATAGGGAAGTCATGAGTTTCCTGTTTTTATACTTTTGCCTATAATGCACAATACATTGTTACAAAAGGCATTATTACCCAAAATAAGCTTTTTTGACTACCAAAAAATGAAAAAATAGAAAGAGCATGCCTTTTTGCAGGGGTGACAAAATTAGGCATGCAGATAACGCATGCCTGCATTGAGTTTTTAACGGTTTCCTTTTATTTAGCTGCCCCCTATATATGAGTCATGGGAACGCAACGTTCCCTCTTTACACGTCTTTTTAGACGTTGTTAAAGCCTCCCTGTTTTATCAACTTGGCCAAGTCACGGTTTCGTGCCGAGACTTGGCATTTTTCTGATTTCTATCCAAACTTAAAAATTTTCCTCTTTTTACTTTACCTAGAGTTTAGATGCTTTTAGAAGTTCTTGGGTATAAGTTTGTTGAGGATGATTGTAAATATCGTCAACATTTCCAGATTCAATAATACTACCATTTTTCATAACGATGATCTTATGGCTAATTGCGCGTACAACGGCAAGATCGTGGCTTATGAAAACATAAGATAGACTATATTTATCTTGCAAGTTTTTCAGAAGGCTAATGACTTGGCGTTGTACGGTATGATCAAGAGCCGAAGTGGGTTCATCTAACACTATAATTTTGGGCTTTAGTATCAGGGCTCTGGCCAAGGCTACTCTTTGACGTTGCCCACCTGAAAGTTCATGAGGATAGCGTTCTTGAAAGTCTGGGGGTATGTGAACATCTTGCAGCATAGATGCTAGGGATTCTTCATAAAAAGCTTGAGGCTGCCCTGTTTTATGGATACGTAGCCCTTCTAGTATTAAATCGGCTACTGTCATCCGTGGGTTAAGTGATCCATAAGGATCTTGCCAAACGGGTTGCATAATGGTGCGCCATGCGCGTGAATTTTTTTTGTTAAGGAAACGTAAGTTTTCTTTCTGGTATATGACGGTTCCTTCGTACGGTATCAGCTGAAGTAACGCAAGACCAAGAGTTGTTTTTCCTGATCCACTTTCACCTACTATGCCGAGTGTTTTTCCTGAGTCTAGATTGAAGGCTGCGTTTTTTACGGCTTTGTATTCTTCTAACGTTTTTCCCCAGAATGATTTTTTCGTTGGAAAAGGCACACAGATATCACGGGCTTGAAGAAGAGGAGCCTTATTATCTTGAGTGGAAGGAGAAGGTTTGGGAAGAGGTGCCATGAGGCTCTGAGTATAAGGGTCTTGGGGGTTATTAAACAATTGTTCTGTTGGGCCACTTTCTATTACAAGTCCATCACGCATGACATAAGTCTCATCGGCTATAGATTTGACAAGTCGAAGATTGTGACTAATGAGTAGGATGGCCATGTCCATCTCTTTTTGCAAATCTTTGAGAAGCTCTATTATCTTAGCTTGAACAGTTACGTCAAGGGCTGTGGTGGGTTCGTCAGCAATGAGAAGTTTCGGTTTATTGGCAATAGCCATGGCAATCATGACTCGTTGGCGTTCTCCACCTGAAAGTTCGTAGGAGTAGGCATTGAGACGTTTTTCAGCATCTCTTATTTTCACTTTACGTAATAAGCTGACGGCTTGATCAAGGGCTTTTTTTTTAGAAATTTTTTGGTGAACTTGAATTATTTCGGCTACTTGATCACCAATTTTGTGCAGCGGATTTAGAGATGTGAGAGGCTCTTGAAATATTATACCAATGTCGTTGCCGCGAAGCCTTTGTATATCTTTATCAGTAGCGTCTAACAGATTTTTACCTTCGAATAAAATACTTCCATTGCTGTGAAAAGCCTTGGGGTAGGGAAGTAATTGCATAATTGATAAAGCGCTTACAGATTTTCCTGAGCCACTTTCGCCCACTATGGCAGTTATGCCACCCTTTTTTACTGTGAGATCAAGGTTATTCACTACCGTGATCTTTTCATTTTTTTGATGAAAACCTACGTGAAGCTTTCTAATTTCTAGTATGAAATGCGAGGTCAAAGGTGGTTGCATATAACAGGTCCTCACATTTTTCTTATTTTTCTTGGATCAAAGGCATCTCTAATACCTTCACCAATAAAAGTAAGTAAGCTAAGTAGTAGAGCCAAGGTGACAAAACCGCTTATACCGAGCCATGGCGCGTGTAGGTTATTTTTTCCCTGTGATAACATTTCACCTAGCGATGCGGAACCTGGTGGTAAGCCAAAACCCAGAAAATCCAGAGACGTAAGTGTGGTAATAGCACCATTAAGAACAAAAGGTAACATGGTTAAGGCGGCAACCATAGCATTTGGTAGCATATGACGCCATAATATCAAATAACGTGGTAAGCCCAGGGCCTGTGCCGCGCGAACATAGTCAAGATTGCGTGCCTTTAGAAATTCTGCACGTACGACAAAAACAAGAGTTGTCCATTTGAAGCAAATAAGGACTATTAAAAGCCACAAAAAAGATGCTTTGACAAAACTGGTGATGATAATAATCATGTATAGAAGCGGTAGGCTCATCCAGACTTCAGTGAATCGTTGTGTAAATAAATCAAGACGTCCTCCAAGGTACCCTTGAAGGCCACCAATAATAACGCCAAGTGTGCCTGCACACAGGGTCAGACAGAGACCAAAAAGGACAGATGTTTGAAACCCATATATCAATCTTGCTAAAACGTCTCGTCCTTGATCATCAGTTCCAAGCCAATTATGTCTATTCGGAGAAGACGGTGCTGGAGAGCTTGGGTTTAGGTTCACGGCGTCATAACTATAGGGAATGGGGGGCCAAATGGCCCAGCCTTTTTTACTTATAAGCCTTTGTATATAAACATCTTTGTAATCAGGCTTTAGATCGAGCTCTCCACCGAAATCTTTTTCTGTGTAGTCGTTTAGTATAGGGGTATAAAAGTGACCGCTATGGTAAATAAGAAGAGGTTTATCGTTAGCAATGAAAACAGCCAATAAACTGATAAAGAATAAGACAAGAAAAATCCTGAATGACCATAAGGCGCGTCTATGCTTTTTGAAAAGTTGAAGGCGATGGCGATTCAAAGGAGAGATCTGCATTAGTTTGTCTCACGTTTTTCAAAGTCAATGCGAGGATCAACCCAAGCATAAGAGAGATCACCAACTATGTTCATTAACAGAGCGGCTAAACTGAATATATACAGGATGCCAAACATAATGGGATAATCACGGTTCAAGGCGGCTTCAAAACCCAGATAACCCAGTCCGTCTAAAGAAAAAATAACTTCTACCAGTAAGGCGCTAGTGAATAAAATATGAACTAAAGCTGCTGGTATACCTGCGACGACAACTAGCATAGCATTGCGAAAAACATGACCATATAAGATTTTGTTCTCTGTTAAACCTTTTGCTCTAGCTGTCAAGACATACTGTTTGTTTATTTCTTCTAAGAATGAGTTTTTTGTTAAAAGTGTTAAGCTAGCAAAGCCACCTATGATCATAGTTGCAACTGGTAGAACCATATGCCATATATAATCTGTTATTTGCTGATACCAACTTAAAGTGTGCCAGTTTTCTGATATGAGGCCTCGCATGGGGAAAATATCCCAAAAACTTCCTCCAGCAAAGAGAATAAGCAGTAAAAGTCCTACCATAAAGCCAGGAAGAGCATACCCAATAATAATAACCATGCTAGTTATTATATCAAATTTGGAACCATCTCTTACAGCCTTTCTTATGCCAAGAGGGATAGATATCATATAAATCAAAAAAGTAGACCAGAAACCAAGTGAGAGGGAAACGGGAAGCTTACTTGCAAAAAGACTTAGAACTTCTTGACCTCTGAAGTAACTTTTTCCTAGGTCAAAAGTTAGGTAGTTTTTTACCATAAGTAAAAACCTTTGCCATGGTGGTTTATCAAAGCCAAACTGTTGTTCAAGTTCTGCAATGAAAGTTGGATCAAGGCCTTGGGCTCCAGCATATTTTGTATTTGTTTCTTTTGTCTGATAATAGGTCTGAAAATCATTTAACTCGGTGTTGAGTGTATCGCTTCCTCCTGAGAGCCTGTTGTCAGCAGATGTACCGCCGCTAATTTTAGCGACTACTTGTTCAATAGGGCCACCAGGTAGGGCCTGAACAAGGATAAAATTTAGCAGTAAAATGCTCAACAGAGTGGGGAAAATTAGCAGCAATCTTTTGAGTATATATTTTGGCATGCCCCAGGTCGTTTATATTGAGTAAGAGTTTTACCAAGGTTAGCTTGTAAGGGGATTTGGTTCAACCCAGAAAGTATCGATTCCTATCCCATGGTAAAAGGGTTGTTGGGGGAATCCTATTTTTTGACTAACAGCCAATCTGTCATAGTTGATATACCACTGTGGTATGATGTAGTGGTTATGCATGACAAGCCTACTCAAAAGAGACAAAGCAGTATAGAGTTTTTCCTTAGAGTTTGCTTTTTCAATATAATCAATTATTTTGTCTATATCGCTGCTTTGCACACCGGGCACATTTTGGGTTCCGTTTATTGTGGCTAACGAGCTATGCCAAAGACTTCGAAGGTTTCTGGTAGGAACATCTTTCGAAGGTATGTAATATTGTGCCAAAATATCAAAGTCACGGTTGTCTACTCTGGTTCTGTAGACAGCCATATCAGGGGATTCTATGGATATTTTTATACCTAGTTTCTGCAAATTAACAGCAAAGTTGCCCACAAGACGTTCAAAAGATTTGTAGGGAAGGAGGATGCTAAGTTCAAATGGTTCCCCTGTTTTTTTATTAACGAGGCCTCCATTTTTCAGAACCCAACCACCTTGTTCCATTAGCTGTAACGCTTCTTTAAATCGGTGTCTCATATTAGTAAGACTGATGCTTTTACGTTTAAAAAATGGCTTATGAAAAAGTGGAGGTAAGTCTATGTCGAGTGCTTCTAGAAGAGAACTTTCTTCTTGAGATAATGGCGTGTCATTTTGGAACGGAGCATTTTGAAAGAGGGATGTACACCTTTTGTAGGCATTATGTAAAATGTTTCTGTTGAGCCAGTCGAAATTGAGCATAAGGCTTAGGGCTTCCCTTACGTGGACGTCTTGGAATTTGGGATCGCGCAGATTAAAAGCAAGGCCTAGAACCCCCTGATTGCCTATTCTATTTTTTTCAACTTGCCTTATTTTTTTTTGCTTCACGGCTGGAAAAGTGTAACCACGATTCCACTGTTGAGCTTTTCTTTCTAGGCGTACGTCTAGCAAACCAGCTTTTAGAGCTTCGAAAGAGGCGTTGTCAGATTGGTAGAACGTGTAAATAATTTTTGAAAAATTAAAATGCCCTACAGATGAAGGTAGTGTATCTCCCCACCAAGGCTGTACTCTATTATAAATAATTTTTGAGCTAGAGGTTGTTTTTTCAATTTTATAAGGCCCAGACCCTGTGTACATGACCCGTAGAGACGTTGCTAAAGGGTATTTTTGTAGATCTTCCTTCTTCAGGATATAAATTTGTGTGGCAAAAATATAGGCCATTTCTTTGATGCTAGCTTTTTTGATAAAAAGTTTTATTTTATGGGGGCCTATTTTTTCAAGCCGTTCAATTGGTTCCAATAATACTTTGTAATGAGGCATATTTGTTTGCGTTAGTGCTTGAAAAGTGGCTTTTACATCGTCGGCCCTAAGAGGTGATCCATCGTGGAACTGTGCGTGTGGATTTAACGTGAAAATAACAGCGTTTTCGTCTTTTAAGAATTCTACTGACTGGGCGGTATAAGCATAGCAGCTGGCAGGTTCGTCCTGAGATCTGGTCATAAGTGTTGAAAAAACAAGATCAAGACCTGCAGTTGGTAACATTTTATAGCTGTAGGGATTATAGGATTCCACTATGCCTAACTCTGCTAGGTTCAAAATACCATCTTTTATGGCTGCGGTGTTTACATAGTCAAAGTGTTTAAAATCTTTTTCGTATTTCAAGGGTTCGTAGACGCTGAAGCCGTGCAGAGGTTCTCCAAAAGTATACTGGTGTATGGATAGAAGCGAGAGTAAAAATAGGCAGGTTCTCATGACCATGTGTATGAC
>CAZQLR010000051.1:1254-6817 GCA_964594205.1 uncultured Alphaproteobacteria bacterium | reverse complement strand
CGCGGCTTGAATAGCTATTTTGAACAATTGCCGTGGAATAAGATCTTTGAGCTTTTCACAAACAGCACTGCCCCTGGCATAGGCTTTGTCTTTGTGCACGATGCACGACAAAGCATCCACTGGTTCTCCGTTCACCAGGATCGCCATTTTCACTAAGCTACCCACCCTGTATTCATCAAGCTGATAATCAAAGCTCGCATACCCTCGGGAAATGGATTTAAGCTTGTCGTAAAAATCAAAAACAATCTCGTTCAACGGCAAACGATAAACAACCATGGCCCTATTACCCACATATGTTAGGTCAATTTGCTCTCCCCGACGTTCGGTGCACAACGACAACACAGGCCCTAAGTATTCATCAGGCACCATGATGTTAGCTTTGATCCAAGGCTCTTCGATGCGATCAATTTTCACCACATCGGGCATATCGGCGGGGTTATGCAACGCCTGCATGGAACCATCGGTCATATACACATGGTAAACAACGCTTGGCGCGGTGGTAATAAGATCTAGGTCAAATTCACGCTCTAACCGTTCTTGAATAATTTCCAGATGCAACAAGCCCAAAAAACCACAGCGGAACCCAAATCCTAGGGCCGCTGACGTTTCAGCCTCAAAAGAAAAAGATGCATCATTAAGGCGTAATTTTTCTAAACTTTCACGAAGTTTAGGATAATCATCCGCCTCGGCCGGAAACAAACCACAAAAAACAACGGGTATACTGGGTTGAAAACCCTTCAAAGGGCTGGCTGTTGGTTTTTTATCATCGGTGATTGTATCGCCCACATTACAATCAGCCACAGCTTTCATGCCGGCCGTGATAAAACCCATTTCACCCGGTCCCAAAGATTCCACATGCAAAGGCTTGGGCGTAAAAATACCGACCCTGTCCACCTGGTACGTAGAACCCGACGACATCATTTTTATCTTTTGGCCTGGCTTCAGGTATCCCTCGTACACACGTACCAAAATGATAACACCCAAATAAGGGTCGTACCAACTGTCCACAAGCAACGCTTTGGTAGGGGCTTCATCGTCACCCGAAGGCGGTGGCAACCGTTGAACAATAGCTTCCAACACGTCATCAACACCCACACCTGTTTTGGCTGAAATAGGCAAAGCATCTTGGGCATCCAAACCAATGACATCTTCGATTTGCTCTTTCACCCGGTCGGCATCAGCCGCTGGCAAGTCAACTTTGTTCAACACGGGTATAATTTCAAGATTATTATCCAAAGCCAAATAAACATTGGCCAAAGTTTGTGCCTCAACACCTTGGCTAGCGTCCACAACCAGCAAGGCTCCTTCGCAAGCCGCCAAAGAACGGCTCACTTCATAAGCAAAATCCACATGACCGGGCGTGTCCATTAAATTAAGAGTATACGTCTGTCCATCTTTGGCTGTGTATTTCAAACGAACCGTTTGTGCCTTAATAGTAATTCCACGCTCACGTTCAATATCCATTGAATCAAGAACTTGCTCTGTAAGCTCACGCTCCTCAAGGCCACCACATTTTTGGATCAACCTATCGGCCAAGGTAGACTTTCCATGGTCAATATGCGCGATAATAGAAAAATTTCTGATAGTGTTAAAAGTTTTGGTTGTCATCTAAATCTCTATCGTAAAGTAGCCCCTGCTTTATCTTGCAAGAGCTTAATAACCTTGTCACTAAAGGCCGAAATATCATCCTCTGTAAGCGTAGCCTTCGTACTTTGAAGCCGCACACGCAACGCCACAGATTTTTTACCAGGCTCAACCCCTTTACCTTGATAAACATCAAAAACATCCACCCACTGCACCAATGACGAATCCACTTTAGCCACCAGCGATTGCAACGTCGCTGCCGGTACAGAAACGTCCACCACAACGGCAAAATCTCGTTCCACAGGCTGATAAGATGACAGATCAACACCATCATATCGTCGCGGTTTAGGTGCCGCTAAGCGATCGAGATAAAGCTCAAAAGCCAAGATATCTTGTTTAACATCCAATTTTTTAAGAACGCCAGGATGCACAGCCCCTATATAACCAAGAATGCGTTTAGGGCCCTGACAAAGAACAGCACACTTACCCGGGTGCATATAAGCAGGTATCTTTTCCTTATCTTGAACCCATTGATAATTGCCTGATGTCAAACCATAATCCTTCAAAACACCTTCAAGATGGGCTTTGACATGGGTAAGCGAAAAGTACTGATTCAGACCCGACCAATGTTGACGAGCCGATTGCCCACTATAAACAGCACCCAATGTCATTTCTTGGTGATGGGGCACATCACGATCAAATCGTGCACCAAGCTCAAACAACGCAAGGTTATTGTTACCCCTGGCTATATTACGCTCTACACCCGCCACCAGTTGTGGCAATAAGGAAGAACGCATATGACGCATATCTTCTGAAATCGGATTAACCACAGACAAACGGCTGCTCCCAAACAAAGAAACCATCTTATCCGAAATAAACGTGTAAGTAATGGTTTCCAAAAGGCCAAAACTCGCTAATCGACGCTTGGTACGCTCCAAAACGCTGTCTTTTGGTGTGAGTACTTTAATGCAATCGGCCAGAGGCTCCATGGGTTGCAAAGGAACGCTGTCATACCCCTTAAGGCGCAAAATTTCTTCAACAAGATCTTGTTTTAACCTTAAATCATGACGCCACGACGGCACGCTTACGTCAAAAAAGCCGTCTTCCAAAGATACAGCATGGCATCCCAGCCCCTTAAGAAGCTGACAACATTCTTCAGCATCAACAGCCAAACCTGAAAGCTTTTTCACATCAAAGGGATGAAAGGTGATGGAACATGGTTTGTAAGGCGTTTCACCTGCCTGCACGACATCCGAAACTTCCCCTCCACAAAGATCCAGAATCATGCGTGTGGCAGCTTCAATACCAGGCAGCGTGCACAAAGGGTCCATGCCCCGTTCAAACCGCATGCGGGAATCACTAATAATGCCTGTTTTTTGTCCTGCCTTGGCTATAGCCGCAGCATCAAAATATGCCGCTTCCAGAAAAACGTTAGTGGTCTCATCGGTGCAACCAGAATCAAGCCCCCCCATGATACCGCCCAAACTGATAATGGTTTCGTCATCAGAGATAACAACCATAGACGAATCAAGAACATACGTTTTTTCATCCAAAGCCAAAAACTTGTCACCCTCTTTGGCCATGTGCAGCCTCAGGTTACCCTTTAATTTATCAGCATCAAAAACGTGCAAAGGACGGCATCGGTCATGACAAAAATAGTTCGTCACATCCACCAAAGCAGAAATAGACTTCAAACCAACAGACTTAAGTTTTTCTTGTAACCAAAGAGGACTCGGACCATTCTTTACACCCTTGATATAACGACCCGTAAAATGAGGGCAAAGAGCTAAAGCTTCCCCTTCCTGTTTTACCGTTATGGGGGATTTAAATGTGCCAGCAACCTCGATATTTTCTAGGGGTAGAAGCTCACCAAGGCCAGCGGCAGCAAGATCTCTGGCCAAACCATAGACACCGAAACAGTCACCCCTATTGGGTGTAAGAGCCACATCAAAGAACACATCACCAAAGTCCAAAGCAGAAACAATATCCTTCCCCACTTTGGTAGCACACTCGTCTTGCAGCTCTATAATACCATTAGATTTTTCTTCTATGGCCAAATCTTGCTTCGAACAGAGCATACCACGGCTTTCTACACCTCGTATGGTAGCCTTTTTAAGTTTTTGACCCGTTGCAGGGATTGTGGCCCCTTCGCAGGCATAAACACCACAAACACCCGCTCGAACCTTTGGATCCCCACAGACGAGCTCCACAGGTTGTGCTTCACCAATTTCCACCGTACAAATCTGCAATTTATCAGCATCAGGGTGAGGTCTAACTTTTATCACATGGGCAACAGTAAACGCACCAAGAACGGCTGATGTATCTTCAACAGTTTCAACTTCATGACCTATAGACACCAGCTTTTCAGCAATTTCCTGGGGTGTCGCTGTCGTTTTTAAGTGCTGCTTCAACCAAGACAAAGTAAACTTCATGCTACACCTCCCAGCACAGGACTCGGTATATCTAGGCTCTCAAAACCATAATGTTCCAGCCACCGTTTATCAGACTCAAAAAAAGTTCTCAAATCGGGAATACCATACTTGAGCATAGCCAGCCTGTCCAATCCGCAACCAAAAGCAAACCCCTGAATATTTTCCGGATCAAGACCACAATTTATTAAAACATTAGGATGAACCATACCACAGCCTAAAACCTCTAACCAATCATCACCCTCACCAAGAACAATCTTATCTTTGGTTCTCTTACAATTAATATCCACCTCTGCAGAAGGCTCCGTAAAAGGAAAATAACTTGGGCGAAACCGCATTTTTATGTCATCCACCTGAAAAAATTTGCACAAAAACTGTTTAAGACACCATTTCATATGCCCCATTGTGATGTCACGGCCGAGGACAAGTCCTTCAATCTGATGAAACATTGGCGTGTGCGTTGCATCATAGTCAGATCGATAACACCGACCGGGTGCGATAATACGCAACGGTTTTTTATCTCTACACATAGTACGTATTTGTACCGTAGACATATGAGTACGCAACAAATAAGGCACGCCTTTTTCTTCATCTTTATCTATATAAAATGTGTCATGATTTTGGCGTGCAGGATGCGCTTCAGGGATATTAAGCGCTGTGAAGTTATTAAAATCGGTTTCAATTTCAGGGCCACTCTCCACAGAAAAATCCATATCGGCAAAAATGGCAATGAGCTCATCTTTAACCTGAGTAATAGGGTGGACACGACCTGCATTAGAAGAAAGGGCAGGCAACGTGAGGTCTTCAAATTCAGAGTGCAATTTTTCTTCAAGCGCGTTCTCTTCCAAAACAGCTTTTCTAGACGACAATGCCTCCACCATATACTGCCGCAGTTGGTTAAGCTCGGCACCTAATTCTTTACGAACCTCTATTGGTTGGGCACCCAATGATTTCAGGCCTGACGTCAATTTCCCTTTTTTCCCTAAAAAAGCAACACGAACATATTCTAATGATTCAAGATTGCAAGCATCATTAAGCTCTTGCTTAAATGCTTGGTAAAGCTCCTGTGTCAGTGGCAAAGATGGTTGAATAGTTACGGTCACGTCTTTCTCCTCAATACTCCTGTTGATATGTACCAGACTTGGCACCAAATATAAAGGGATTAAGGGACAGTATAACGGGACGTTTCCAATCTTACTTTTTATGCTCAGGTAACGCTGTTAAAGACCAGACAAAACCACCCAACTCAACAGATCGGCTTATCGCGCTAAACCCTCAAACCAAAGTCACAGTTCCGGATCAAGAAAACTGTCCATATGGTGGTGCTCTTTTTGCCGTGGATACGTCTCTTTCATAAAAAAGCCAGCAATTATGGCGATAACAAGGCACACGGGTATAACCGTCAAACCAAATACATAGTCACTTGATGTATAGTGGGGCACACCATCCACAAGAATATCCTTAGCATGAAGCTTTATAAGGGCCCCCAACAATGGCTGAAAGAGAACACCACTTAACATACAAAACATATTGATAAACCCCACCGTCGT
>CAZQLR010000051.1:0-1154 GCA_964594205.1 uncultured Alphaproteobacteria bacterium | reverse complement strand
CATACGGTCAATACCATAAGCCTCCTGCAAATAAGGAATCCCCCAAAGGTCCGAAAAAGAAGACAAAACAACATACGTACAAACACCATACAAACCAATAATCCATGTCTGGCCACACGTTAAAATTTTCTTCAAGCCACAAAACATGGTCTCTTGCTTAGGTGCATGCTCATCATACATGTCCAAAGGTTGTTGCCTATTACGCACAACCCACCAAATTGCCACAGCCATACCCAGCCCCAGCATGCTCAACGTTTGAATACTAGAACGCCATCCAACATTTTCAACCAACATGGTTAGGGGTGCACCACCATTCATGGCTCCCAAGGTCCCTACCATAACCGTAAAGCTTGATAAAATCGAAAACATATGATGAGGAAACCACAACGATACAACTTTAAGAGTCCCCAAAAAGACACCTGCAGCTCCCATGCCAACTAAAAAACGGCCTAACTGAGCCACAACAAGGGTATCAGAAATAGAAAAAGTATAGGACCCTAAGGCTAATAACAACGCGGCTATCGTAAGGATTTTACGGGGACCGTATTTGTCCAAAATCAGCCCCAAAGGCAACTGAAAGGTGGCATACGCGTAATAATAAAAGGCCGACAAATTACCTAAAGCTTGCGCGTCCACAGAAAAATCACGCATAAGGTCAGATACCATAACACTAGGTGAAACCCTCAACACAAACTGGTACCCATACAAAAGAGCGCCCAAAAGCCACATAAACCACGGAGACCAACCAATCACCCGTGGCGAGGAAGACGATGTTTCATCGCCTGTTTTCTTCGCTTCTGGTTCCACTGACTGTTCCAAAAAATCGGCTCCATACCATTGTGTTAATACTACTGAAACGATAAAGGCTCTAGGCCTTAGCGGCCAACCCAAACACTCTGAACATCTACTGTGCCCAAGTCACTTAATCAACGGCCATCTAGCGCTCTGCAGGCCTCAAGAGCACACGTCAATAAATAATACATAGCACACTTATCGTCAAGCTTCAGACTAGTATCTTTATTTAACAAAAGGTTAGCACTAATTGGAAGATAGATCACAAACCACAGTTGTGTTCATAAAGAACCCAATATTAACTATGCTATTCTTTCAGCCGCTCTACGTCACTCAGATCTAACCCCGTCATTTGAGCTATA
>CAZQLR010000050.1:5042-6893 GCA_964594205.1 uncultured Alphaproteobacteria bacterium | reverse complement strand
GTTCCTGGTTTGAACGATGAAATAGCCCCTCTTGATTATGTTTATTTTTCTGTAGGTAAAAATGAAGTGCATCAGGCCATGGTACCTTTTGGTTATGAAGAGCGCTCTCTTAAAGATGTATTAATAATGGGTGGAGGAAATATAGGTGTATATTTGGCTCGTATGCTTTCCGAGGACATAGATGGAATCACCGTACGCATTATAGAGCATAACCCAGCAAGAGCTAAATATGTAGCACAAACTTTGAACAATACGTTGGTCTTGAGTGGGGACGGCCTAGAAGCTTCACTGTTGGAGGAAGCTAATGTTAGAGAAACCCAGGCTGTGGTTGCTGTTACAAATGATAATGAAGTTAATCTGTTAGCATCGCTTATGGCAAAACGTTTTGGTAAGGCTCGAACTGTTAGTATTGTTAATAACCCTAACTATTCTTCATTGGTTACACCACTTGGGATTGATGTGGTAGTGAGCCCAAGAAGTATAACAATTTCTTCAATTTTACGCCATGTAAGGCGTGGCAACATACGGTTTGCTCATACTCTTTTGGGAGATGTGGGTGAGATTATTGAGGTGAATATTTCTGAGGGCAGCACTATATGCGGGGAATTTGTAACAGTTTTGGATATTCCCGGAAGACTAAAAATAGGGCTTATCGTTCGTGGTGACAAGACTATTTTCCCCACTGGCAAGGAATCTATACAAGCTGGAGATAAAATTCTTTTATTAGCGTCTAACGATGCCATAGTAGAGGTGGAGCGTTTTGCTGCTGCACGCTCTGATTTTTTCTAGGTTTTGTTTGAGTTTAAAAAAGTGAATTGAGAAAACACAAAAACTGAAGATAGCACTGACTACCTGTTATTCATAGAGGAAGGGGGGATGGTGCTTAAGGGATAATAGTCAATAACCTTTCAGCGGGGTTACTTTTTGCTGTTAGCTCAAAAACTCTCTCTCTAGCCAATGAATAGTATAGTCACCTTTCTTTACATCTTCATTAGAAGCCAGCCTTCTATGCAACGGGATGAGAGTATCAATACCTGCAATAATATACTCATCCAAACTTCTCTTAATACGGCGAATAGCTTCATCACGATTTTGGCCGTGAACAATAAGCTTAGCAACTAGGCTATCGTAGTAGGGAGGGATGCTATAACCATCATAAATATGACTATCTATGCGTACGCCGCATCCACCAGGAGCATGATAACTTGTTATTTTTCCAGGAGAAGGAAGGAAGGTTTCAGAATTTTCAGCATTAATGCGACACTCTATGGCGTGACCATGGATTTTTATATTCTCTTGCTTGAAACTTAAAGGAAGGCCTGCAGCAACGCAGAGTTGCTCTTTAACCAGATCAATACCAGTAATCATTTCAGTAATAGGATGCTCAACTTGTAGGCGAGTGTTCATTTCAATGAAGTAAAATTTTCCATTTTCAAAGAGGAATTCTATCGTTCCAACACCCTTGTAGCCAAGGTCTTTCATAGCATTAACTACTATTGTGCCGAGGTCGTTACGCTGTTCTTCAGTGACAGCTGGAGAAGGAGCTTCTTCCCAAACTTTTTGGTGGCGACGTTGAAGGCTACAATCACGTTCAGCTAAATGAACTACGTTGCCGTGTGTGTCAGCTATCACTTGCATTTCAATATGGCGAGGTTTTTGGAGGTATTTTTCCATAAATACGTCAGGATTACCAAAATTGGCAAGAGCCTCCTTACGGGCGATGTCTAAAGCTTCTTTGATCTGACTTGGTTCATTAACAACCTGCATTCCTTTTCCACCACCGCCTGCAGTGGCTTTAATGATGACAGGGAAACCTATGTCAGATGCTATTTTTTCAGCTTCCTTTATGTC
>CAZQLR010000050.1:2648-4942 GCA_964594205.1 uncultured Alphaproteobacteria bacterium | reverse complement strand
ACACTTTCATCGGCAAGTCTAACTGCCATGCTATCACTGTCAGCCGTTGAATGTACGACAACGGTTTGGATCCCCATATCTTGGCAGGCACGTAAGAGGCGCAGGGCAATTTCACCACGATTAGCAATGAGGAGCTTCTTTATCATGATTTAACTTTCAGCAATTATTCTATTATAAGCAAGGGTTCATCAAATTCTACAGGAGAAGCGTCCTGTACCATAATTTTAAGTATCTTCCCTGCTTTTGTTGCTTTTAAGGGATTCATAACTTTCATGGCTTCGAGAATAAGTAAAGTTTGTCCTTTGGTAACCACATCACCTTCTTTCACAAAATTAGGTGCTCCAGGCTGGGGAGCTAGGTAAGCCGTTGCTACCATGGGTGATTTTATTGTACCAGGATGATCACTCTCTTCCTTCTGCGGTATGAGAGGAGATTCTACGTGCATAGAAGAAGGTGAAGAAATTGCTTGTTGTGGAGTCAGGGGGGTAATATTAGCAGCTGTTGAAGGAGCCGATATAGCTGTGGGACGAGCTACACGAACACGTCCGGCATCACATTCAAACTCAATTTCCTGGAGGTCGGTTTCAGCAAGTATTTTTGCAAGTGTCCGGATGGCTTTTTCATCTATTTTAAAAGAAGATTGTGTCATCTGTTTCAAACCTTTTTGGTTCTTCCTAAAAATTAATTGGGACTAACATATACTTTACAGAGCAACTATGCAATATAAACAAACTGACCGTAAAGGATTCGTAGGTACTTAGCTTGTTTTTTTAGCCGCCCTTTTCTACGGCCTTAACGATTTGTTCACAAATTTTCTTGGCATCACCAAATAACATCATAGTGTTATCATTGAAGAAAATTTTGTTTTGGACGCCCGCGTACCCGGCAGCCATAGATCTTTTCACAAACATAACAGTTCCTGCTTTTTCAACGTCTAAAATAGGCATACCATAAATAGGGCTTGACGTGTCAGTTTTTGCTGCTGGGTTTGTAATGTCATTGGCTCCAATAACAAAGGCAACGTCAGTTGAGCCAAAATCACGATTTATTTCATCAAGTTCAAACACATTATCGTAGGGCACGTTGGCTTCAGCTAATAGAACATTCATGTGCCCGGGCATACGTCCTGCAACAGGGTGAATGGCGTAGCGGACAGTAGCTCCTCTAGCTTGAAGAAGTTCTACCATTTCTCGCAAAGAATGCTGTGCCTGTGCCACAGCCATCCCATAACCAGGTACTATAATAATATTTTTTGCATTTTCTAAAATGAACGCTGCATCCTCGGCATTACCAGATTTAATCGGGTGGGAGGCTTCAATTGTTAAAGAGTCTTTACTTGTTGAAGAGACTGGGGCACCGCCAAAACCACCGAGGAGGACGTTTGTAAGTGATCTGTTCATGCCTTTGCACATGATGTAGCTTAAAATGGCTCCGGATGATCCAACAATAGCACCAGTAATAATAAGAAGGTGATTATTAAGGGTAAAACCAATGCCTGCAGCAGCCCAGCCAGAATAAGAGTTTAGCATAGAGACGACGACAGGCATATCTGCGCCACCTATGGGTAAAATAAAGGTTAAACCAACAAGAAAGGCCAAAAAAATCAATGCCCAAAAGATAGTGTCGTTTTGGCTATGAACGAACCAAGCTATTAGGGATACAAGTACAACACCTAGCAGACCGTTTATAATATGCTGTCCTTTAAAAGTTAAGGGGCTACCAGTGATAATACCTTGAAGTTTTCCAAAGGCGAGTATTGAACCTGAAAATGTTATGGCCCCTATCGCAACACCTAGAGACAATTCCAGGCGACTAATAGGATGAATCAGATTATTAGTGGCTATGTTAAAACTGTTAGGATCTTCATAGGCTGCTACACCTATAAATACTGCAGATAATCCCACCAAAGAATGAAAAGCTGCTACCAGTTGAGGAAGAGCAGTCATACTAGTTTTTTTAGCAATCATAGCACCAACAATAAGACTAGCGAGCATAGTGGCTAACAAATAGTGCCAGTTGACGATCTGGTTATTACATAGGGTGACACCAATGGCTAAAATCATGCCTGTAATACCATAGGCTATACCACTTGTTGCTGTACGGGGTGAAGAAAGACCTCGAAGTGACATAATAAAACAAACGGAAGATGTTAAATAGCCTAATGCTGTTAGATTGGGTGTCATGTGAAAATCCTTAACTTATTTTTTTCTGAACATACGGACCATGCGGTTCGCAACCAGAAAACCACCAAAAGCATTTATACCAGCAAGAAAAAGGGCTATGAAACCTGAAAC
>CAZQLR010000050.1:0-2548 GCA_964594205.1 uncultured Alphaproteobacteria bacterium | reverse complement strand
TAGATAAAAATCTTGCAGATTTAACAATTTCATCATCCACATTTGTATTTAATAATTTCTTATTTTTATCCCATATTAGATCAAAGAAATTGTAGATGTTGCGTGCATATAAAGAGCTGGCATCAAAACTCATCTTAGATGGTAAATTAGGTATTCCCAAAATTTTCACACCATTAAGTTCGATGGTTTTGTTAAGTTGTGATACAGCACAATTGCCACCATTTTCTATGGCCATATCAACAATAACGGCACCATTTTTCATAGATTCAACTATCTGTTTGGTAATGAGCAAAGGCGCGGGTTTTCCTGGGAGAAGCGCGGTTGTAATGACAAGATCTGCATTTTTTAATTCTTCGGCTATCTTGGCTTGTTGACGTTTCTTGTATGCATCATCCATTTCCTTTGCATAGCCGCCCTTAGTTTCGGTTTCATTTGTCTTGATGCTATCTACTTCTATGAAAGTAGCTCCAAGGCTCATGACTTGTTCTTTGGCAGCGGGTCTAACATCGAAAGCAAAAACTCTGGCTCCCATACGTTTGGCTGTGGCAATGGCTTGGAGACCTGCAACACCAGCACCCAGAATAACAACCTTAGCTGGTTTTATAGAGCCGGCTGCCGTCATCATCATAGGCATAGAAAGGTTCAACGCGTACATACCTTCTATAACAGCTCTATAGCCAGCTAGGTTAGATTGTGATGAGAGAACGTCCATGCTCTGGGCACGTGTTATTCTAGGAATTTGCTCCAGGACAAAGGATTGAACACCAAGATCAGCTAGGGAAGAAAGAAGTTTATGGTTTTTATAAGGATTAAGCATACCTATGAGTATGGTCTTTTCCTTTAATTTTTTGAGTTCCTCATGAGGTTGAACACAGAGAAGAACGTCCACCTTATTATAAACATCGTTTGCAGTTGGGGTAATAGTGGCACCCATTTTTTCATAATTATCATCACTAAAATGGCTAGTAATACCAGCACCTTTTTCGACAAAAACCTGGCAACCAAGTTGGATCAATTTTTTGACAGTTTCGGGGCTTGCTGCCACGCGCTCTTCAAAAGGGGATATTTCCTTAACGACGCCCACATGCATGTTTAGTCCTTTTGTTAGCTTTGTTATCAGGCCATTTTTAAAGGGAACGGAGAAAAAATCAAGACCAGTTTTGGGTTGGTCAGTATAATATGGCGCGTGGAAAAATTATAAAAGTTTAAGTTGCTTAAAGTGTGTTGATACTGAGTGAAAGAGAGGGTTAGGTAAGTTATCTAAGCTAAACCAAGACCAGCAGGCTATTTTAAGAGGCTCTTTTACTTTGGGATAACCCGAATCAATTTGCGCTCTTAGCTGGAGACTCACATAGTGATTCCCATCAAAAATATCGTTTGTAACACCCCAGAAAGTTATATTTTTTATAGTTATGCCGCATTCTTCTAAAACTTCGCGTTTGGAGCATTTTTCCCAGGTTTCTCCGAATTCTAGATGCCCGCCTGGTGGAGCCCAGGTACTGATTCCAAGTTTAGACAACCTTTTTCCAAGCAAAACATGGCCAGAATCATCAAAAATATAGACACCCAAGCCAACCTTAGGTCGTTTTATATGTTGTTCTAGCATGCTTGCCCCTGTGTGTTTCTTAAAAACCTTCTTAGCTGGAACTGTACAAAAAGATTGGAGGCCGGGACCGGAATCGAACCGATATACAAGGATTTGCAGTCCTCTGCATAGCCATTCTGCCACCCGGCCGTATAGAAGGTTTAAGAAGGCATGTTATGTATAAATAGTATGGAGTATTCGGTCAAGTGTTCAAACGAAAAAAATACGCCACTAGAAAGACCACTAATAGATATGGTATAAGCAAGGGTTCTAGAGTTTTAGGAATTTTTATGTTGCAGCGATTATATACCTGGTCAATGGATAAAGCAGCGCACCCCTGGGCAGGCTTTTACTTGTGGTTTGTGTCTTTCGTTGAAAGTTTTGTTTCTCCTTTCCCACCAGATCCATTTATGGTGCCTATGATTATAGCCAAACCACATAAGGCTTGGTGGTATGCGTTTTTGTGTACCATGGGTTCTGTAGTAGGAGGGATAATAGGTTATTACATAGGTTATGTTTTTTTCGATACATTAGGGGAAAAGATTTTAGATTTGTATGGTCTTCATAATGCTTTTGAAAAGTTGAAGTATTTTTTTGAGACGTATGGTTTTTGGATTATCTTTTTTAAGGGCTTTACGCCTATTCCCTTCAAAATTGTAGCTATCACGTGCGGTGTTACAAAAATAAATATGGTTGTTTTTCTTTTGGCAAGCATTTTATCCCGTGGAATGCGTTTTTATATAGAAGCTTATGTTTTTTGGAGATGGGGTGCAGCAATGCAGGGGGTGTTTGAAAAGAATATGCGCCTTGTGGTTATACTCTTCACTCTTTTGTTAGTTTTTGGTTATTATATGATCAAACATATTGTATAGTCGTCTTAGAAAGACTAGGAGGTACTATGGAGCCACTTCGTGCTGTAGCAAGGCACAGGAAAAACATTATCGTTGTTGCATTGTTATCGGG
>CAZQLR010000049.1:5262-6894 GCA_964594205.1 uncultured Alphaproteobacteria bacterium | reverse complement strand
CCTCGGCGGCCACCACCATAAACAAGGTCAGCGCCTTGAGCTGCAATAAGTTCTCCTGTCTCTTTAGCCACTTGAACATAAGCTTTGTGCAAATTTTTAGAAGCACTACAATAAACACCAATGGACTTTAATTTAGTCATACACATTTACCTATTTTTATATGCACTACAAACCATAAGACACATCAACAAGGGCGCAAAAGCACCATGAAAACCTGCCTTTATAACGGTAATAACAGAAAGGTGGATAGAAAAAGTTTTTCCCAAGAAAACGCCACACCCCACGTAAGGAAAGCCCTCCGGTTCAACCGCCACACTTTTCTGCTTTATCAGCGTCAAAAGGGACCCAGGCTCTTCTTTATGCACAAGAACGTCCTTATCGATTCTTAGTCTCCGGGCGGCAGTATACCATAAAAAAATAAAAAACAAATAAAAACCACTACCTAAGGGGAACTTTAATTGATGTCATCAAAATATAGTTTAGTTTTAAGGAACCCACGACGCTAATACAGGAATATACTGCACCTTTTTCACAAGATCATAAATAAAAGTTCTAAATGGCACTGTATATGAAAGCTGACCTATATTTTCAGGGTTGTAACTTTCTGTTTTCGTTGTAAAGTGAAAGACAAGTCAGCTGTATAAATCGATCATATATATCGTGATTTTTGGTACAGTTAAGAACAATAAACGAAGATAAACAGTGGAGATTCCTATGAAAAAATTACTCGCAAGCTCTTTAGTTTTAGGCCTTTTCGCCTTTGATAACACCCTTTCCTTTGCAGCCGGTGATGAAGAGAACAAACAAAGTGGTTGTTTTGCTTGCTTAAAAAAAACAAAAACAGTTGTTAATGAAACAATTCAAATATTTCAACCCCTTGCTGAAATCGGTACAAAAGTTACAGTCGACGTCCTAAAAATTGCCGGCAAAGAAAATGAGGCGCACCTTGTGGAGCAATGGGGTAGTATAGCCAGTGATGGGCTAACAATATTTAAAGACGTAACAGCCGAGGATAGCCCGGGCGTAAGACAAGTTCTCACGGATGCGCTAGACACCTTCTTAAAGGTGAATGGTGATCCCAATACGTCAACAGAACAAAAAATTAAGAGTGGTACTAAGTTCTTTAAAAAGCTCATGAAAATTAGAAGAGATGGCGGAAGCACAGAAGCCGTTTTGCAATTCGACAAACGTTTAAGCACAATGAAAACGCTACTTGTACAACATGGCATTTTTACCCAGCAACAAGTAGCAATGATGCAAGCGGGAGTAACCGGTGCACAGGCCATGCTGCCAGTAGCATCTTCGGCATTGAACGCTACTGGTGTTCAAGTACCACAACTGCAGCCATTCGGACAACAAGGACAATGGCCAGCAGCAGGCGCCCAGGGCGCCACTGTAACTACAGTATCCGCTGGTGGTCAAGGTGCTCAAGCTTAACCCACTTATTTTTGGAAAAAAGGCGCCTTTCCCAGGCGTCTTTTTTTTGTGTCCCCCCACAAGCTACGCCAAAAGAAGACTCTGCACCCACATTCCTTGATGACAAAAATCCTCTAAAAGGTCATCATAAGAAGATAACCTTAGCTATTTTTAGCAACGCCATCATATAGGACCAACAATGACCATACTTTCAGA
>CAZQLR010000049.1:2223-5162 GCA_964594205.1 uncultured Alphaproteobacteria bacterium | reverse complement strand
CCCAACAGCTTTGTTCTGGCTCGCACCGTGGAATACTTTCGTATACCCCGGGACGTGTTGGTCATTTGTTTGGGTAAGTCTACCTATGCACGGTGTGGTATTATTGTGAACGTCACCCCCCTTGAACCAGGCTGGGAAGGTCACGTAACCTTAGAATTTTCCAACACCACCCCCCTACCTGCCAAGATATACGCCAACGAAGGTGCCTGTCAGTTTTTATTTTTTAAAGGCAACGAACCTTGCGAAGTTTCTTATGCTGATCGTCAAGGGAAGTATATGAGGCAACGCGGCGTAACCTTACCAACACTTTTAAAAAGAAGCTAAGGTCTAACAACCATAATCTTCTGGCAAATCTTCTAACCAAGGCTTTTTAAGTACTCATCCACAGCGTCTGCTTGGTCTTCATCAAAAACCTTGATACCTTTCTCCATAAGAAGAGCCGCCGTAACACCATGACCAGGTATTTTTACCTTACTAGAGGTACCATCATAAATGCTTAGGCTACCACAGGACGGGCTTCCCTGTTTTAAAATAGCCACTTTGACCCGATACTTGCGAGCTAATTTTAAGGCTATGTTAGCCCCATGCACAAAGGGTTCTGTGACATCTTCATTATCACAGTTAAGCACTTTTGCTTCCCCTTGCAGGACACCTTCACCACCATTTTTTCCTCGAATAGCTGCCTTGGGCCTTGGGATACCCATACCACCTGCAACCTCAGGACATATCGTAACTACACGACCTTCATCTTGCCATTTTTTAAATAAAGGATGATCGCAAAAATTATCCTTACCATCGTAGCGAACCTTCGCACCAAGAAGACACTGACTAACCAGAATTTTTTCCATTACTTATTCTTTCAACACACTATGGTTTTATGAAAGTACTACACTAATACTGTTTTTTTTTCAAACTGTACTGTAAAAACCATATAACAATTTCCTAAGACGCCTTCTTTTCTCTTTTTCTTCACACTTTCTCTATCACTCCAGTTACTTAGTATAAGCTAATCTGTAAAAACACGATTTTTCTTGCCAAAAATGCCTTAAATGCCTAGACATAATATGTGTGTTTCTAGATAAATGAAGGTCGATGATGAGCTGTGTTTGCGTAACTGCTTATTACAAATTTGTTGTGTTGGACAACCTAACAGTCTACCAGTCAGCTATCCGTGATTTCTGCCAAAAACATAGCATTAAGGGTATTGTTTTATTAGCAGAAGAAGGCATCAATAGCACTGTTGCTGGATCAGGAGAGGCTATCAAAGCCTACAAAGCTTTTTTGAAAAGCTTTCCCGCTTTCCAAGACCTTACTTTCAAAGACTCTTCAGCCAAGAAAATTCCCTTCCGTCGTCTAAAAGTCCGCCTTAAAAAAGAAATTGTCACCCTGGGTCAAGACGGCATTAGCCCCACAAAAAAAGTCGGGACTTACGTAAAGCCCCAAGACTGGAACGCCTTGATCACAGATCCTGAGGTTCTTGTCGTCGATACGCGCAATGATTACGAAGTCGACATCGGCACCTTTAAAGGAGCCTTGGACCCAAAAACAAAATCTTTCAGAGATTTGCCTAAATATGTTACAGAAAACTTAGATCCCACTAAACATAAGAAAGTCGCCATGTTCTGTACAGGTGGCATTCGTTGCGAAAAATCAACGGCCTATATGTTAGAAAAAGGCTTCGAAGAAGTTTATCATTTGGAAGGTGGCATCCTTAAGTACCTAGAAGAAATCCCTGCCGAAGAAAGTTTATGGAAAGGTTCATGTTTCGTGTTCGACCAACGTGTCGCCGTTAACCAAGGTTTGGAATTAGCCAATTATGATATGTGCTTTGGTTGTCGCCGTCCCATTGATGAGCAAGATAAAGAAAACCCCCTATACGAAGAAGGTGTCTCTTGTCCCAAATGTTATCATGAGCGCAATGATCAACAACGTTCCAATGCTCGCCAACGTCATCTTCAAGAACTTGTAGCCAAGAGAAATGGCAAAAGACATATTGGCGCTGTTTTTGCATAACGTAGCTAGATCATGACACAAGAAGAACTCAACACTTCCTCCTCCCAAAAAGAACGCCGTTCTGACATGCCATCTTTTATCCATCTGCATGTACATTCAGCTTATTCACTGCTAGAAGGGGCCGTAACACTAAAAGACTTATTGCGCTTATGTATGGATAGGTCCATGCCCGCCATGGCCTTAACAGATACCAATAATATGTTTGGCAGCCTAGAGTTTGCCTCTACTTTTTCTCAGGCAGGGATACAACCCATCATCGGGTTACAAATAAGTGTTCTGAATCCCTATTCAACACCTGAAACCACGGCTGACAATGATCTGTATCAACCAATAGTTCTCTTGGTTCAGTCCGAGCAAGGATACAAAAACCTTCTTAAAATTTCGTCAAAGTCCTACATTGAAACGCAGGAGAAAGAGCCACCTCATACAACAATTAAAACCTTAAACCAATACCAAGAAGGCCTTATTTGCTTATCTGGTGGTTATAATGGACCACTAGGGTACCTTTTTAAATATCATCAGCACACCAATGCCCACGCTCTTGCACAAGAGCTGTCTGCTATTTTCCCATCAAAATTTTATCTTGAATTAACACGTCACACGCCCGATCATACACCTCCCTTTGAGCCCGCAATGCTAGATTTGGCCCAAAAGCTGGAACTACCCATCGTAGCAACCAATGATATCTATTTCGCAACACCCAACCTGCACATAGCCCACGATGCTCTTTTGTGCGTAGCCGATGGTGCTTATGTTTCTCAAGATAACAGACGGCAAGTAACTCCCGAACATTATTTCAAGTCTTCAGAAGAAATGATGGCACTATTTCACGACCTGCCTGAAGCTTGTGAAAACACTTTGCATATTGCAAAACGATGCCATTTTTTTCCTAAATCCCATGCTCCTATTTTACCACCCTTTACCTC
>CAZQLR010000049.1:0-2123 GCA_964594205.1 uncultured Alphaproteobacteria bacterium | reverse complement strand
CCAGGTCGTGGATCAGGAGCAGGATCGGCCACAGCCTGGTGTTTAGCTATAACTGACATTGATCCTTTACGTTTTTCTCTTATTTTTGAACGATTCCTTAACCCAGAACGTGTTTCCATGCCAGACTTTGATGTGGATTTTTGCCAGGAACGTCGCGACGAAGTCATTCGTTACGTTCAAAAAAAATACGGTGCCGATCATGTTGCACAGATCATTACTTATGGAAAGCTTCAGGCAAGAGCTGTCTTGCGTGACGTAGGACGAGTATTGCAGTTACCTTATGGACAAGTTGATCGTATCTGTAAACTAGTCCCCAATAACCCTGCTAACCCCGTTACGCTTGCAGAAGCCCTTAAAGCTGAGCCTAAGCTTCAGCTAGAACAAGAAAACGATGGCGATGTTGACCATCTTATCAAGATATCATTGCAGCTAGAGGGTCTTTACAGGCATGCGTCAACCCATGCTGCCGGTATTGTTATAGGAGACCGCCCCCTACATAACCTCGTCCCCATGTATCGTGATCCTAAATCACCCATGTTGGTTACCCAGTTTAATATGAAATTGGTAGAAAAAGCAGGCTTAGTAAAATTTGATTTTCTGGGCCTAAAAACACTTACCGTCATTGAAAAGGCTGCTCAACTTGTTCGCCAGAATTATAAAAATCAAAACAACTTTGATATTGCAAAAATTCCTCTAGATGATGACGCCACATTCAAGCTTTTACGACGTGTTGAAACGGTTGGTATTTTTCAACTAGAAAGTGCGGGCATGAGTGATGTAGTACGTCAGCTGCAACCAGAAACCTTTGATGAGCTTATTGCTTTGGTAGCTCTTTATCGGCCTGGCCCTATGGATGATATTCCGCGTTATATTGCCTGCAGACATGGTCGAGAGCCGGTAACATATATGCACCCCAGCGTAGAGCCCGTTTTGAAAGAATCTTTCGGCGTCATGGTGTATCAAGAACAAGTCATGTGGATTGCCCGTGAGCTTGCTGGTTACAGCCTTGGTGATGCAGATCTTTTACGCCGTGCCATGGGTAAAAAAATAAAGTCTGAGATGGATAAACAGAGGGAGATTTTTATCAATGGCTGCAAAAAGAATGGTATTGATGAAAACCTAGCCGTTGATATTTTTGACAAAATAGCCAAATTTGCTAGTTATGCTTTTCCCAAAGCTCACGCAGCACCTTATGCTTTGCTATCTTATCAAACAGCTTTCTTGAAAGCTAATTATCCCCTTGAGTTTTATGCCGCAACCATGACTTTGGATATGCATAATACTGACAAAATCAATGTACTTCATCAAGATATGAAGAAGCTTGGTTTCTCACTTTTACCACCTGATATAAATACATCACTAAGCGTATTTTCTGTCGAACATATCCATGGCAAAAATGAGCAAGAAGATCAACATGCTGTTCGATATGCCCTCAGTGCTATCAAAAGTGTTGGTGAAGCCGCTATGGAGGAGGTTATAACAGAACGTGAAAAAAACGGTCTCTATACATCTATATGGAACTTTATGGAGCGTCTTTCAACCAAAGCCACCAACAAACGCCAGATAGAATCCTTAATTGCAGCTGGAGCCTTTGATTCTTTACACAAAAATCGTCGTACTTTATTAGAGAATATTGAAACCATTCTGTATTATGGCCAACGAGCACGAGAACAGGCAGCCTCTTTGCAAACATCTCTTTTCGGAGAAGCTGAGCTTCCCAATCAACCCAACCTCATAGAAGCAGAGCCTTGGGGATTAACCGAAAAACTTGACAGAGAATTTGAAGCTCTTGGATTTTACTTATCTGCCCACCCCTTAGATGCCTATGCCCTAGCTCTGCCGCACATTGCGCACCAAACTAGCAGACATGTCATCAGCAGCCTTCAAAACACATCAGATGATCATTCTTTCTCTATGCTTGGTGTTGTTATAGGACGAAATAACAAAGTTTCTCGTAAAGGAAATCGCTTTGCTTTTGTTCAACTATCAGACAAAGATGGAACTTACGAAACGACTGTTTTTTCCGATACACTAGGGACATATAGTGATCTTCTGGAGCCTGGAAAAGCTGTACAACTTGATGTAACAGGGCGTTGGGACACCTCAAATGACTGTCCTCGCCT
>CAZQLR010000048.1:0-6922 GCA_964594205.1 uncultured Alphaproteobacteria bacterium | reverse complement strand
AAAACACCTTTTGCAAAACTAGGTTGACTAGCGGTGCAACGATCTCTAGGATTGAGCTTACATTCACTGAGTGCATACTTCAAGCAACTTTAGTGGAGAGAGTAATTACTAAAGGGTTGTATATGTTTCGAGCAATTATTGCTTGTATGGTTGGCAGTATATTTGAATGGTACGATTTTGCGTTGTATGGTTATTTTGCTAGTATTATCGGCAAGCTTTTTTTTCCATCTAATGATCCCCTTGTTTCAACGATCGCTGCGTTTGGTGTTTTTGCAGCAGGCTTTGCTATACGCCCCGTAGGCGCCATAGTCTTCGGCCATATAGGCGACAAATATGGCCGGAAAAAAGCACTTGTTATAACAATGTTTCTTATGACCTTTCCCACAGTTGGCCTGGGTCTGTTACCAACCTACGATCAGATTGGTGTTATGGCTCCTATCCTTCTTGTCTTTATTCGCCTTTTGCAGGGCTTATCTATTGGAGGCAATGGAAGTGGAACCTTCACTTTCATGGTTGAACACGCACCATCCAATAGACGAGGTTTTGTAGGTAGCCTATCAGTTATGAGTGCCATTAAAGGAATACTCCTTGGCTCAGGGGTTATCACTCTGCTAAGTTATACACTCACAACCGAGCAGCTTGAATCATGGGGTTGGAGGCTACCTTTCTTCACCGGCGTTATTATAGGACTTTTGGGATTCTATTTGCGACGAAAAATACCTGAATCTCCGCGGTTTACGGAAGAAAAAGAAAAAGCCGAAGACAACCCTTCTTTCCCTGTAAAAGACCTCATACGCCAAAATTCCTTCACACTTTTGCGCGCTGTCTTGATTCTAATCCTTAATGATTTAGGTTTTTACATAAGCTTTGTATATTTGGCCACATATCTAACTGTCATCGTCAAAATGTCTCTAGATGAAGCCATGCTCATCAACACCATCAATATGGTTGTACTTATGGTACTCATTCCTCTTATGGGATGGCTATCAGATAAAGTAGGTCGGAAACCCATTATGCTAGCCTCTTGCGTTTTGTTTTTCTTCTCCGCCGTACCTGCCTACTTTCTTATAGACACCGGGACCTTCTGGTATGTTCTTGCAGGACAAGCAATTTTTGCTGTAGCCACCTCCATGTATTTTGGCACCATGGCCACAGTTTTGGTAGAAAAATTCCCTACACGCTCTCGGTATACAGGTCTTGCTCTTGCCCTTAATATTGCAGCCGCTCTTTTTGGAGGAACCGCACCGTTAGTTGTTAGCTATTTGATAGAAGTAACTGGTTGGCAGCATGTGCCAGCTTATTACCTGATGTGTGGTGCCTTGGTTTCGTTCATCTCTCTCCTTTTTTTAAAAGACAGATACCGCGAACCCCTGCTATAAAGTACGCATTTGGAAAATGTTTTGCCTGAGATGCATCCTATATGGCTTCTTTTTTGGCTAGATTTATAGCTTCAAATAATCATATAAAGAATAGACGAAAAAAGAGTTTATCTATTCATGGCAGTATTAAAAATCTTAACCTATCCAGACCCACGCCTACGTAACAAAGCAAAGCCCATAGAAAAAGTAGACGATAGTGTTCGTAAACTGATGGATGATATGCTGGAAACTATGTATAAAGATGACGCTGCTGGTCTGGCTTCCATACAGGTTGGTGATGAAAGATCTGTTGTAGTCATGCATACCGACAAAGATGATCCCAATGCCCCTTATTGTATGGCAAATTTGACCTTCTTATCAAAATCAGAAGAAGAGGTCGAAATGTATGATGCCTGTATGTCTGTCCCAGATGTGTACCCCAAGTTATACAGACCTTCAGAAGTAGAGGTGCAATTTTTGGACTACAATAACGAGCTACGTACCATGAAAGCCTCCGGCAGAATCGCTAGGTGTTTGCAACATGAATATGACCACCTCCAAGGGGTCTTAAATCTAGATCATTTATCACCCCTGAAGAGAAAGTTTTTCGTAAAAAAATATGAAAAAAATCAGCGACTAAAGCAGCTGTAATATAAATTTCGTAATCCTCATAACAACTGAAGAAATATATGGCTTACGCACCAAGAATTGTTTTTATGGGAAGCCCAGATTATGCTCTACCAACGCTAAAAGCATTGGTTTGCGAAGGCTATGATGTTGTTGGAGTATATTCTCAACCACCGAAACCTGCGGGACGCGGGTATAAAACACAACCAACACCCGTTCATGCTTGGGCTTTGGATAAAGGGTTTTCTGTTTTTACACCTAAAAGCTTTCGAAAAGATGCTGATGCTGTCCAAACTCTTCAAAGCCTAAAACCTGATGTTATCATTACCATTGCCTACGGCCTTCTTTTACCTCTTTCTATCCTCAATATTCCTCCTCATGGATGTTTGAATCTACACGCATCTCTACTACCACGATGGCGAGGTGCTGCACCTTTACAACGCTCTATTTTGGCAGGAGATACACTAACAGGTGTTAACCTTATGATTATGGATGAAGACCTAGATACAGGACCTATAGTAGCTGAATCTACATATCCTTTAAGCGCCTCAGAAAACTTAAAGACTCTTCACGATGCTTTAAGTGAACTAAGTGCCAACCTTCTGATAAACTCTTTACCAGATTATTTAAACGGTACTCTTATCCCCGAACCTCAGCCGAACGTTGGTGTTACATATGCTAAAAAAGTAACAAAAGAAGACGGCTTATTAGATTTTACTGAGCCAGCTTGGGTTCTAGACAGACAACTAAGGGCCCTCAAACCTTGGCCTGGCACCTACTTCATATACAAAAATAATTTCATCAAAGTTCTAGAAGCTCAAGCTTTATCATCCAGTGCGACCAATGTACCTCCTGGAACGGTTTTGGATGATAATCTAACTATTCAATGTGGAAACAACACAGTACTCTGCTGCCAAGTAATCCAGAAACCCGGGAAAAAACCAATGAACGCGCAAAATTTCCTGTGTGGTTTTTCCTTAAAAGCAGGAGACAGACTTCTGTGACCTGGCGATACAAAGCAACGGTTGAGTATATTGGAACCCCCTTCCATGGTTTCCAATATCAAGAAGGACTCCCTACAGTACAAGATGAGCTTGAAAAAGCATTCACCTACCTTAATAACAAGCAAAGGCCGAAGGTTTTCGTTGCAGGACGAACCGATGCTGGCGTTCATGCCCTAGGCCAGGTTATACATGTCGATTTGGTCCAAAAATATGACTTATTTGAACTTCAAAGCGGTATCAATCATTTTCTGCGTGAAAGCTCTATCCCCAAAAGTATAGCGATCACCAATATTGATCTGGTTGATGCTTCTTTTCATGCAAGATTCTCAGCCAAGGAGCGTGTTTATGTCTACCGCATCAATAATCGCCGCCCTCACCTAACGTTTCAGAAAAACTTGGCTTGGCACATCCCCACACTACTTGATCACCAAGCCATGCACAAAGCAGCTCAAATACTTGTCGGTCACCACGATTTTACAACGTTTCGATCTAGTGAATGCCAGGGATCTACCCCTATGAAAACTCTGGACCTTTTATCCGTAGAACGAAACGGTGATGAGCTATCTGTTTTGGCAAAATCTCGCTCTTTTCTCCATCATCAAGTACGAAACATAGTAGGGACTCTAAAGCTAGTTGGTGAAGGAAAATGGTGTGCCTCGGATATACAAAAGGCCTTAAACGCTAAAGACAGAAAAGCTGGAGGCCCCACAGCACCCCCAGATGGTTTATATTTGGTTCACATAGGCTATTGACTTTAGGCCTTATATCTGACCATACTTGACCAAATTTGTAGGAATAATAAGGAAAGCGCCATGGCCATCAAACTGCACGATACTTTTCCCTCTGTTACGTTAAAAATATTAACCGATGACGGTCTAAAAGAAATAAATACTGCGCGGTATTTTGAGGGTAAAAAAGTCATAATAATAGGACTCCCTGGGGCTTATACACCGGTATGCACATCACGCCATATACCCGAATTTGCCCAGGCTTCTTCAGAAATAAAGGCAAAGGGCGTAGACGAAATTATCTGCCTTTCTGTAAATGATGCCTTTGTCATGCGCGCCTGGGGTGAATCCATGAAAGCACTTGATAAAATCACTTTTCTTGGTGATGACTCATGCGAACTTACTACTAAACTAGGCCTCGATATAGATTTAAGCGAACATGGTCTTGGCAAACGTTGTGCACGCTGTGCTTTAGTTGTAGACAATGGCAAGATAACAGGTTTGTACGTCGAAGATAATCCCGGTCAATGTTCTATTTCCTCAGCTGCCTCTATCTTAAAGGCTCTGGACATTTAACAAGACGAACCTAGACTACGCTTTCCTCATCTAAGAGAAAGAAGAAGACTATACTTTCCATACTTGCGGAAAGTATCTTTCTGTTTTATCCAAAAGGTCATTAAGCGTTGCCGTTGTCTTGGCCATATCATAGGACATATCCTCAAACCAAGTCATTAGCGTAACACCATAAACAGAAGCCAGGACCTTTTGACGAAATATACCGTAAGGTCCTGTTGTTTCTAAACCTGCCATTTCGACTAACCATGTCATGGCATCAAGAAATTTCACCCCTATTTCAGCACCTGGAATAAAAGACATCGATATTTGGTTTTTCCATATGACCCGACAAGCTTCTTTATATGCTTGGTGCTGCTCTAGCCTTATCAAAATAAGCTCAGCAAGGATTTCTTTCGGAGCGAAGCCACCTTCCATACTATCGCCAACAGCATCACCCAATCCTAAATTGTCTTTATTTTCCTCTATCTCTTGCAAAAAATTATTCTGCCAATAATCCTGAAGCGCGAGCACTATATCAACTTTTTCAGGAAAAATTTCATGCAACTTGTGCAATGGAAGGCCCAAATTCTGGCTTATAAAAACAGGATTCAAGCCATCTTGGCCACACTGGTTCACAAGTTCTAGAATCTCCTTGCATAACTTGTCATAAGCAACAATTTTCTTTGTCATTTACTATCTTTTTCCCAGCTTATTCATTTTGTCCTTTGCCACTATCGGTAGCTTACCGCAGTATTGCAAACCATATCAAAATTCCCTCTTGTGGTTATGCTCATACTTCCCTAACCTGATCCTCTATCGCCCAAAAAACTATAACGAAAAAGACTCTATGAAACAACAAAAGCCCAACACATCAGCCAAATCAACGAGTCATTTGCAAACCGCTCTTCAACTTTTTTCATATTTTTGGTCAAAAGAAGATACGTTTTTCAGGTTTCGCCTACTTTCAGCGGCTTTTTTCCTCATCTTCTCCAAAGTAGTGGCCGTCTTCATCCCTATTTTTTATAAACAAGCTGTTGATGCCTTAAGCCTTGAAAACCATCAATTAACCTTAACGTTGCCACTTGGTATACTCATCGCTTACGGTCTAGCACGTTTATTCTCAACCATTTGCTCAGAAGCAAAAGATGCACTTTTCGCCAAGCTTGAACATCTGGCCATTAAAAGAATAGCACTCCGGGTTTTTGAACATCTTCATACGCTAAGCCTAAAATTCCACCTAGACAGAAAAACAGGTAAACTAAGCCGCATCATCGAACGTGGTACCAATGCCATAGATAGAGCTCTTAGATTTCTTACCTTCACAATTATCCCCACTTTTTTAGAAATTGGGTTTGTTGTCGTCATGCTTTTGTACTTATACGAACCAATATTTGCCGTTGTCACTTTTCTTTCTTCAGGCCTCTATGCTCTTTTTACCATCAAAATTACCCAATGGCGGTTAAAATTTCTGCGTACCATGAATGACGCTGATGATGCATCAAACTCAAAGGCCATAGACAGCTTACTAAACTATGAGACTGTCAAATACTTCGTTAACGAAGACCATGAAAAAAGTCGCTTTGAAACATCGTTGGAAGTTTTCGGCAGAGCTGCCATCAGGCTAAAAACAAGCCTAGCGTACCTCAATATGGGGCAAAGCTTCATCATTTCTGCTGGCACAGTAATTATCATGCTATTAGCTGCACAAAGGATCATAGAAGGCACCATGACCCTAGGGGACTTTGTTCTAGTCAATGCATATCTGTTGCAACTTTACATACCTTTAGGGAACCTTGGTTTTGCGTATCGAGAAATTAAACAAGCGCTTATTAACATTGAAGATATGTTTAATCTATTGGATGAAAAAATTGATGTGGCAGACCCACCACAAGCCAGATCTTTAGTAAAAGGCCCAGGCCACGTGTTATTTGATAAAGTTTCTTTCCAGTACAACAATGATCGGCAAATCCTTAAAAACGTAACTTTTGAAGTCCCCGCTGGCAAAACAGTCGCCATTGTAGGGCCAAGCGGTTCTGGGAAATCCACCATCGCACGCCTTTTATGCCGTTTTTATGATGTTAACAGCGGCGCTATCTTGATAGATAACCAAGATATACGTGCCATCAAACAAAAGTCTTTGCGTCAGGCTCTTGGCGTAGTCCCCCAGGATACAGTTCTTTTTAATGACAGCCTAGGTTATAACATTGACTATGGCAAACCAGGATCAAGCAAAAAGGCGATAGAGCATGCCGCTCATATGGCCGAGCTAGATCGTTTTATAAAAAAACTTCCCCAAGGTTACGAGACACTCGTAGGCGAACGTGGTCTAAAACTAAGCGGTGGTGAAAAACAACGCGTTGCCATCGCCAGAACTATCCTAAAAAGCCCAGAAATATTTATTTTTGACGAGGCAACCTCTTCGTTGGATTCTTCAACAGAAAAATCTATACAGAAAAACATTCTCAAGGTATCTAAAGGGAGATCTACAATTATTATAGCCCACAGACTATCTACTATAGTGGAGGCTCATAACATCATTGTTCTCAGTAATGGTGAAATCACGGAACAAGGCACCCACCATCAGCTCATGGATAAACAAGGTTTATATATGACTATGTGGCAACAGCAACAAAAAGAAAACAACACCTAA
>CAZQLR010000047.1:4040-7032 GCA_964594205.1 uncultured Alphaproteobacteria bacterium | reverse complement strand
GTGGATTTAAACAGGGAGCCAAATATAGGTATATCTGCTAACCAAGGAAAGCCATTTTCAGTATTTTGAACACGGTCTTGCATGAGCCCGCCTGTCACGGCAATTTGTCCTGACTTTAAACGTAGAACAGAATCCATTTCACGAACCTCTACTACAGGAATGGATGAACTGACAGCGCTATTAACTATAGTTACGGCTGGATCTTCGACAGATGACGTCGTTCGAGTAATGCTTGGACGAAGTGTTAAAATAACTTCCTGGTTGTCAACATCAATGGCCGGGTGAACAGACATGACGAAACCGATAGGTATCGTATGAATTTGGCTTTCTGTGGCAAAGGTATCTGAGAAAGATACGTTTCCACTATTATCTGTTACGAATTTTCTGTCGTACTTGACTTGAAAATATACTTTGTTTTCAGCTACTTTTAGGATGGCGGGCTGGTTATTTATAACGGTAATCCTAGGGTTTGATAAGGTTCTTACTGTACCGAAAGATTCAATAAGTTGTATGATGGAAGAAAACTTTGGCCCTGAAGCGCCAAAAGTAACCATGTTTTTGGTGGCGGTGTTATGGTTGGAGAATGGTGGTGGGTTTACTAGGTTTACAGTGCCTGTTATTGGTGCTGCAAAAAAAATGTCCCCATCTAGCATAGAGCGCCAATTAATGCCACTTTTAAACTGGTCATGAAGTGTTACTTCTACCACTTTGGCTTCAATAAGAACTTGTGATGATATTTTTCTCTTCAAACGTTCTAGAAATTTATAAACTTGTTTTTGATTCTTGCTGTTCCCGTAAATAGTAACCAATCCCGCTTGTTTATGGAGAGCATAGGGTAATGCCTGTTCTTGTAGAGAATTGGAGGGTGTTTGCCTAGGACCAGTTTGCAAAGACTGACGTTGTGGATCTAGCAGTATTGTCTTGAGAACGGTTTCAAGCTCACTCCAGAAGTCGACGGTTGCTTCTGTTTTAAGTCTAGAACTGGATCCATTTTCGTAATTATTATGCTCTTTTTTTCCAAGAGGCATGGAAAAAATGTCAGTGGATATTGAAATATGACCTTCATCGGATCTCTTCGCTGACAAGAACTGTATGTCATAGGTAACATAATAGGGAGTGTCAGGTTCTATGTGAACAACTTGATTTTTTAGCGTGCACCGTAAATTTGCCATTCTGCATAGTGTTTCTACTACTTCCCTGATAGGCCTTTTGTTGATATGAAGAACATATCCTTTTTTATCGTCTAGCCCTTTATATTGAACTCCCAAACCTACTGAATAGGTTAGATCATAAAAAACATTGTTTAAAGAAGCTTCTGGTGTAACAGTCAATGTTACTTTTTTGCCTGGCCAAGGATCTATAATGTTGGGCGAGGGTTGATTTTTTATTTTAGGAGAAGGCGTACTTTTCTTATTAGAGTCGGCTTTCAATATAGAGCTGTAGGCCTCTTTTGTCAGGCTTTTACCTGGATCGTGAAAATTTTTTTCGTAAGAGAAAGGGTTTTTCGTATGTTTACAACTAGACAAAAAGAAGAGTGCAATACAGTAAATGCCGATCGCTACTGGCGTTTTCGTACACACGATTACTCTCCCCTGTCCTTACGTCGTTTTGGTGTGGACATTTTCTTTAGAGCATAACTTAATATGCTTTTTTAGCAACCGTTGTCTTTCTTTTGTATTAGCTTAAACAATAAACTCTATGATATCAGGGTATTAAAGTTAACGATTCCATTAAATAGATTTTGGATCTTGCCTAGCATGATAAGTCTATTACTGCGTTTATCTTCATCTTCATCAGTTACGAGAATAGTATCAAAAAATATGCCTATAGACTGATTTAAAGAGGAAACAGCTTGCAGTTTTTGTTCTATATGTGCGGCCTGTTGAATAGTAGCAGTGGCGTTCTTTATGGCTTCTAAAAGTTGAATGTCGGCTCTGTTTGATAATTTTTCTTTAATAATATTTGTATGGTTTGGTATGAGTTTTTTATTAGATTTCAGAATATTATTGGTTCTTTTGTAACTATTAAGGGTTGTTTCACCGAGCTCAGTTTCTAAAAATAGTTTGAGGTTTTGCATGCTATCAACAATAGAAGCTATGTTCCCGTCTTTATTGTGCTCTACCGACGTCGCAACAAGCTTGTGGTTATAGTTCTGGTCTCGGAGGTAGATCTTAAGTCTATCATACAAAAACTCTATGCATTTTTCTGTGCAAATTTGATTATTGCTAGCTGGAACAAAACCTTGCTCAGCATAAAGTTTATAAAACTTATCTATTAGAGACTTCAGGTTCATATCTAGGTTGCAGCTGAGAACAAGTCTAATAAGGCCCAAAGCTGTTCGTCGCAAAGCAAAAGGATCTTTTGATCCTGTTGGCTCTTGGTCAATGGCAAAGAATCCTACTAAGGTATCCATTTTGTCGCAAATACTGAGCACTACGCTTAAGGGTTCTTTTGGGCAGGCCTCTTCAGGGCCTTGAGGTTTATATTGGTCTTTGATAGCTTGAGCAACGGCTGGAGAATAACCGTTTGATAGTGCGTAATAGCCTCCCATAATACCTTGTAATTCAGGAAACTCAGCGACGACACCTGTACATAAGTCTGCTTTACAAAGCTCTGCTGCCTCTTGACGTTGAGCAAGAGAGATGGATGATATTTCCATAAAACTATCAAACTCTTTTGCGGATATTATGTTTTGCAAACGTTCTTTTTTGTTCCATAATGTGCCCAAGGCCTTGTGAAAGAGCCTTTCTCGTAGTTTTGGCAAAAAGTTTTTAAGGTTTGTTTTTCTATCCATATGCCAATAAAAAGAAGCGTCTTCAAGGCGTGCATGTAACACGTTTTCATTGCCTTGGCGTATAACATCTAGACATTTTTTATCATCTGTTGGCATATTTGTAACGACAATGAATGTATTCGTAGGTTTTCCATTCTTTTCTAAAAGAAAATATCTTTGGTGGTGGCGTAGAGTTGTCTCCAAGACTTCGACAGGAAG
>CAZQLR010000047.1:2317-3940 GCA_964594205.1 uncultured Alphaproteobacteria bacterium | reverse complement strand
TGGGTAAGATTAGAGCTTGTTACACCACCCCAATTGAGAGGTATAATTTTTCCGTCTAATAGAGCAAGTATACGACGTAAGGGGCGTACCCACTTATATTGCTTGTCGTTCCAATACATGCTTTTAGGCCAAGAAAAATTATCAAGAAGATCGCATATTATACTAGGTAAAAGGTTATCAAGTGATACTCCCTTTTGGAATGTATCAAGGACCCAAAAGGTACCTTTTGTATATTCTTGCTGGCGACAGGCATCGATCGTTGTTTTTTGGCTTCGTAAAAAACCATCTAGAGCTTGTTGAGGAGCGTCAACACGCGGCCCCTTTATAGTTGTGGATATATCGGGCTGCCTATTATCTAAACCTTGAATATAGGCTGTCAAACGGCGGGGGCCAACATACGTTTGTAAAGATTTATATCGTATATTAACCGCTTCAAGAGATTTGGAAAGTTTTTCGTGGAGCTGTTCCATCGCCATGCTTTGGAAGCGTGAAGGGATTTCTTCTGAAGCTATTTCAAGTATAAAGTTTGCCATCTAACTGCCTGTTTTGTTCTTTAAATGCCAGTGTTACTGGATGACTCAAGTTTTTTTAAGCGTTTCTCCAACCAAGTCTCACAGCACGTCTTGGCAAGGGCGCGTATGCTTTTTATGTAGGCAGCCCTTTCTGTTACGCTTATGGCACCCCTAGCATCCAATAGATTAAATAAATGGCTGGCTTTTAAGCAAAATTCATAAGCAGGAAGAGGAAGGTTTTGTTCAATCAAATAGGTACATTGAGTTTCGGCTTCTTGAAACTGTTGCCGGAGACCATTAATATCCGCATGCTCGAAGTTAAAGAAAGACATTTCAACTTCGTTCATCAGGTATATATCGCCGTATGTGAGTAGCTTGTTCTTCTCTGATTCTCTGGGGTTGTTCCAGCGCAACTCAGTGAAATGATTGACCCTTTGTAGAAACATAGCTAGCCTTTCTAACCCATAAGCTAGCTCTAAAGATATGGGATCACAGGCAATACCGCCCATTTGCTGGAAATAGGTATACTGTATCACTTCCATACCGTTGCACCAAACTTCCCAGCCCAAGCCGGCAGCACCTAAGGTGGGGCTTTCCCAATCATCTTCTACGAAGCGGATATCATTTTTTTTAGGATCTATTCCTATGGCTTCCAAGCTTTTAAGGCACAGTTCTTGCGCGTTATTTGGCGCTGGTTTTTTTATCACCTGAAATTGGTGAAATTTCTGCAAACGGTTAGGGTTGTCTCCATAACGGCCATCTGTTGGGCGTCTGCACGGTTGTACATAGGCGGTATTCCAAGGTTCTGGACCCAGAGAATGAAGAGTCGTGGCTGGATGAAAAGTACCTGCTCCCATTTCGACATCGTACGGTTGTAAGATCGCACACCCTTGATCTGACCAGAACATCTGCAAAGAAAAAATAAGGTCTTGGAATGATCTTGTAGGGTCCATTAGAGGTTAGTACCTTTCTCTGTGTTTAGAGAGGAGCGTATAATTACGGTTGCTTTTGGTCAAGCTCCTTGTATGATCTAACATAATTTTTAGGAGTTAATCATCATGAAAATTACGCGCCATGTCAAAAAAATTCTAGCCAACTATGCCTATGCACC
>CAZQLR010000047.1:0-2217 GCA_964594205.1 uncultured Alphaproteobacteria bacterium | reverse complement strand
GGAAAAATATCTGATCAAGCCGTGACGGCTACCGTAGATGATGCTGTGCGTTTAGGGTGTGTTGGTATAGGCTTTACTATTTACCCAGGTGTGGATAACACTTATGAGATGTATGAAGAACTTCGTGATTTAGCGAAAGAAGCGCAGGCTAGGGGATTGTGCGTGATCGTTTGGTCCTACGCACGAGGTAATATGGGTAAAGAAGATGAAACGGCGTTGAATACTATCGCTTATGGTGCTCATATGGCATGCCTTTTAGGCGCGCATATCGTGAAAGTAAAATTGCCAACAGATCATATTAGCTCTGCCGTTGATCCTGTTATTTATGAAAGTATTCCTAGAAAAACCATGGCTGAGAGAGTTAGGCATGTGGTTGATAGCTGCTTTAGTGGGAGGCGTATAGTCATATTTTCGGGTGGACAAAAGCAAAACATGGAGGCTATATACCGAGACGCCCAGGCTATTTGTGAAGGTGGTGGTTATGGATCTATCATTGGAAGGAACTGTTTCCAACGTCCTTATGACGAAGCCTTTGGTTTGTTGCAAAGAATGATAGGCATATATCGTACGCATCATAGATAGTTTTTGATTGTATGGTCAGCAAGGTAAAAAGTAGGAGATATTATGAAAATAAACGGTAATGCTATTCGTCCGGGCAATGTTATCGAACATAAGGGGCGGCTTTGGGTGGCTGTGCGTATTCAACATACACAACCTGGTAAAGGTGGCGCTTATTTGCAGGTGGAGTTAAAAGATTTGCGTGATGGAACCAAACTAAATGAAAGGTTCCGTTCAAGTGAGTCAGTAGAGCGTGTTCGTTTAGATGAGATTCCCTACCAATATTTGTACCAAGATGGCGATATGTATGCTTTTATGAATGGTGAAAATTATGAACAAATATCCTTACCTGCAGACATATTGGGAGAGCACACTATCAAATATTTAAAGGAAGGCATAAATTATTTGGTGTGCTTATATGAAGGCGAGGTTTTGACCGTATCACCGCCAGAAACTGTTGTTTTGGAGGTAGTGGACTGTGAGCCTGTTGTAAAAGGTCAAACAGCAGCGTCTTCCAATAAACCGGCTACCCTTGAAAATGGGATGCGGCTGATGGTACCTCCGCACATTGAACAAGGAGTAAAGGTTGTTGTAAAAACTGAAGAAGATGCCTATTTAGAACGGTATAAAGGGGACTAGATCATGTACCAGCGTCAATTCACTACGCGCTCTGCCACTATTAATGTTATGACTAAAGCGGTTATGGTTGCAGCCAACAGACTTGTCCGTGATTTTAATGAGGTTGCGCATTTACAGGTTTCCCAGAAGGGACCAGGTGATTTTGTAACGGCTGCTGATAAACGATCTGAAAAAATATTGTACACGGAGCTCAAAAAGGCAAGACCAAAGTATGGTTTTTTAATGGAAGAGTCCGGTGAAGTGGATATGGAAGATGCTGAGGGCCGGTGGATTATTGATCCTTTGGACGGTACCACGAATTTTATCCATGGGATTCCACATTTTTGTCTTTCTGTGGCCTTAGAAAAGAATGGTGAGATAATTGCAGGTACGGTTTATGACCCTATTAAAGACGAGATGTTTTGGGCAGAAAAGGGGTTGGGCGCCTATGTGAACGACCAGCGGTTGCGTGTGTCAGCACGCCGAGACCTTGAATCAGTACTTCTTAGCACGGGGATTCCATTTAAGGGTTGTGGTGATATTGAAATAATGATGCAGGATCTTAAAATGCTAGCACCCCAGGTAGCAGGTATTAGACGTTTTGGTGCTGCGGCCTTGGATTTAGCTTATGTAGCAGCTGGCCGGTACGATGGGTACTGGGAACGAGATGTTCAGTCTTGGGACGTGGCGGCTGGTGTTTTATTGGTCAAGGAAGCTGGTGGTTTTGTTTCTTCCGCGGATCCTAAAGATCAAAACCCCGTACATTTAGCGGATGGTATTATCGCTGGCAATGACACTGTGTTCAGGCATCTTAGAAAAACACTGATAGCTTAATCTAGTGGTACCCTCCAGTGAAAGCTGCGAGAGGATGCTTGCTATTTCTAGAGAAAGATCCACCGCTTCTTCTTCCGTCCCTTGCTGGAGAGCGGACGGATTGTTGTAAGGCACTATGATGTTCTAGTCTTAAAGCCTGTGCTATCTCTCCCATATCGGCATTTGGATTTGCAGCCATGTAGGATGCTGCATCATCGTGGGATCCTC
>CAZQLR010000046.1:6025-7607 GCA_964594205.1 uncultured Alphaproteobacteria bacterium | reverse complement strand
AGCCATTCTTAACATTTACAAATTCTCGACATTGGTTAGCTTTATTTATTTTCATTTTTACTTTTCGAATGGGCGACAATTTTATCAACAACATGGTTAATATCTTTTACAAAGAGATCGGCTTTACAGAGCTTGATATAGCTAACGTTGTTAAATTTTTCGGTGTCTTTTTTACAATCTTAGGTACTTTTGTCAGCGGCCATCTAGTTATGCGTTATGGTGGGTTAAACGCCTTGCTTATATCAGGAACACTGCACGTAATCACTAATTTTATGTATTTAATACAATCGCATATTGGTTACAACTTTCCTTTTTTTTACGCAGCAGTCATTTTAGAAAACACCACTGGTGGTATGGCAACGACAGCCTTCGTAGCTTATCTATCAAACCTATGTAAAAAACCGTTCACGTTTTCACATTTTGCATTATTTTCATCCATATGGTACATGAGTACAGCTTGCTCAGGGTTTGGAGGTCTTATGGCAGAATACCTACCCTGGCCAACGTTCTTCAGCATTTGTATAGTTGTGGGTATTTTTCCTTTGGGCTTAATTTTTTACCTAAAAAATAGTCCTCCAGAGACTGAAATATACCCAGAATCCATTGACAAAAAATAAGAATCATCCACTATATAGCCTCACTATTTCTATTTTATCTAACACCTATACTATTAGGATTAAACGTGTCACAAAGGCTCCATTTTTCGGCTTTTTTAGGCGCTGTTTTTTGCGCTTTCATATGGGGAACTAGTGCAACTTGTTCTAAAATAGCTTTACAAACTATAGACATAACAACCTATAACATCTTCAGGTTTGGGTGCGCTCTACCATTCTTGTTTTTTGTAAGAAGGCCAGATGTTCCTATTAAAACCATTGCTTTACTGGCTGCTTTTTGGGGTTTTTTTAATAATGGCCTAACTGGGCTTGCCATAAAATTTCATGTTCCTGTTGGTCCTCAGTCTTTGATTTTCCACACGAATGTTTTTATGGCCATCATTATCGCGTCTTTATGGTTAAAGGAAAGAATAACCAAAAGAAACATACTCTGTATTACCCTAGCCTTCATAGGTGTTGCTCTTCTTAGTCCACATGTATTTGACCAAACTGGTAACTATTTTGCCTTAATCTTCACAATATTAGGTGCTTTTTGTACCGCCTTAAGCACTGTTTGGTGGAGAAAGCTAAAAGTACAAGCTTCCTTTCCCCTGGTTGTGTGGGTTATGAGCTTTAATTGCCTCTATTTCTTACTCTTAGAGTTTTCTATCAATGGAATACGAATATTCACTGAACTTCCTAAAGTTAGAACATGGGACAACTTGGGGTTAGCCATTTTTACAGGGCTTGCAGGTTCCCTAATGGCTGACGCCATATGGGTTAGACTTTTGTCTTTCTACAATGTGGCTCTTTTAATAGTCCACAAATCTATGGCCCCTATTTTCTCAGTTGCTCTTGGTGTTTTTATTTTTAATGAAGGTATTTCACCACTAAAAATAGGTGCTGGCATCCTTATTCTTGGTGCTGTTATCGCAAATCAGCGATTGAACCAGAATCATCCTAAGTAATATCGAAAAATCTATAAAGAT
>CAZQLR010000046.1:2216-5925 GCA_964594205.1 uncultured Alphaproteobacteria bacterium | reverse complement strand
AAATCAGCGATTGAACCAGAATCATCCTAAGTAATATCGAAAAATCTATAAAGATGTACTACAAAAATTATTACCCCCTAAACAGGCAATGCCGACAAACTGCCAACCACGCCCTACAAAGCGAAAATGGTATGAAAACATCAGGTCCTACCACAAAAAAACCTCCAGAGCACCTAAAAAATTGGTACAGAACTCTATAACAGAATTTCAAATACAAAAATCCCCACCAAATGAAGCACTGGTGGGGATCACAATAAAAACTAAAAACAGGTCACGCTAAGCTAATTCTCCAAGCAAACGTTTCCTTTCAGCCAAAGAACTTTTTAATAATTTAGCAACATCCCCTAACTGTTTTTTTCCAGTTTCGCTGGCACACCACTCCCGAGCAACCCTTTTCAACGCATCCATGTTTGCCACCTTATCCATAGGCGCAAGTTGCCTAGGAATAACTACCTGCAATCTTTTGTATTGAACAGGAGCAATCTCTTGGCGCATTTTTAAAACACTTGACCAATTGGGATGCTGGACAGCAAGTGCAGTCTCAGCGCCTTCAATTAGCTCATTTACATACGTAAGGCCATTATTCCCTGGACGCTCCTCTTCAACTTCACCCGTTCCCACCGAAAGCAAGATTAGAGGTCTTCTACCAAACAGCACATCCGACTCAAAAAGAGCTATCTGCTCAGGTGTGTTAGCAACCACGCCACCATCAACAAGCTGACAGGACCTACCTCCTATATCTAGCTTCGTATGACGGAAATAACCGGGGGCACCTGCTGTTGCACAACCAGCTTGCTTAACGGCAACATGACTTGTCGAAGGCGAATAACTAGAAAGCAACTCCATTCTTGGCCCCTTCTTATCTCCTTTTTCGTCCACAGTCACCACACATACAGGTAATTTGCAATCTCCTAGTGTATCGTCTCCCAATACTTCGCCAAGTCCTGTTTCAACAGAGCTGACATCATAGGACGCCCCATTCCAAAATGTAGTCACAGGCGAAGTCACAGCATTCCAAATACTAGCAGCGTATGAAATTTTTTCCGGCGTTTTCTGGAAAACGCTCTTGGCAAAACGCTCATACATAGCCACCATCTGTCCAGCTGAAAAACTCTCTTTACTCGCAAGCCCTAAAGCCTCAATTCCACCTGCTGATGTTCCCACTAAAAGATCAGCAAAACCAGGTATAGAACAACCTATTAAGCCTTCAAGATGGCTAAGAATCTCAAGAGTAATGATACCACGAACGCCTCCTCCGTCTAAAGAAACAACAAAAACTGGGTAACGATCTTTCGGATCCTTATCTTCGTCTGTAAGTTTTACAGATCCATCCTTCCCTTTTTCAATAAGGGAGTGGGGGCGTTTAGAAAACCAAAACGCACGTTTATTTTCATCATTCTCGTCTCCTAGAACAACGAAGTCTTCAGCATACGCACCAGCAGCACCTGGGCTTCCCAAATAATCATCACTTACTTTAAAGAGCGGCGCGGTCCTGACAGTTGGTACCGCAGCATCAGAAGGCTTTACTTCCTCTTTCTCCTTATCGCTTCTGATCTTGCCATCAGGCGTAGGCTGCCGTGACAATTCTTCTGCCGTCTTATCATCTTGCTTACCACCTTGCAAAGTGCCCTGAGCTTTGGCAGACACAGGCGTCAGTCGAGCCGTAACTCTAGATTCATCACCTTCTTCATCACCTTCTCCCTCACTCATGGATCCTTCTTCGTCAGCAACCGCGTCAACAGGAGCCGACACTCGTACCAAAACAGGAGCATCGTCCAACGAAGAAAAAGAGGGTGATGGTGCCTTCGGTACTGGAGCAGCATCCTCAACGGCAGCAGCAGGCGACACCTTTCTCGGCGGAATCCCCAAAGCCACGGACACATCAAAAAACTTTAAAAATAGCGCACACAAAAAACAAAGAACAGAAGCTCTCTTCATAACACACCCCCTTGTCATCCAAAAAAACATCGCTCGATTTACGATGCCATAGTTAAGAGTATGCGAACTTGTTATATAGCTGTCAATCTTTTACTTGACAATTTTTGTCTTCTTTCCATAAATATTTTCTTTTATTTAATAATTTCAAAGAGAATCATTTGATGAACTCATCACAAAAAAGCCCCAGATTTTTAAAATCCAGGGCATTTTCACGATACACACGTAAATATTATCTGAAAAATTCATCCAAATTTAGTGTTTTTACGAACGTTTAACCTTATCACTTCTTGCAATATATGCAGTGCTTAACCCCGCGCTATTTTTCTAGAAAAACAGCGTTAAACTCCGCTTTCTTCTTTTAATACATTGATCCTACAGTAAATTTTGGCGCGTCTTATTCATCATGATCATCATATTCTTCTTCAATAGTTTCACCAGTTTCAGGTTCTTCCTTTTCAATCCATTGACCAAAATTCACTTGGCAACAAGTCGACGCCTGTTCCGGTCTATACTGATGGCAATCTTTATACTGCTCCATCCAATACTGGCGATGATCAATATCCCCACCGAAATAACAATAGCCAAAATAAGATGGGTCAACAGCATTGCTAGAAGTTTTTATATCTTGAGGTGTTTCACACCCAGATAAAAGAATAGCTACAGTTACAACAGCAAACAAATCCAGATTTCTAACTTTTTTCATTTTTTCCTCTATGTTTTTTCATCCCTAAGCTTTTAGCAAGGCAAACCTTTCAAAGCCTTTTGCCCAAAAAGCACGCTCGATGCTAACACTTATAAGGATTAACACCAATAAAAATAAATTTTTAAAGCTCATCATTTTCAAAAAAACTCTAAAAAACTACTAAAATATGGTTATAACATTTATCTCCCTGAAAAATATGATATCCCTCTAATAAAAGTCTAGGAATATTGACAGGTGCAAAGTATACTAACATACTTTCCGTGTATTACATGCTAAACTGGCATATTTAGGATAATAGGGGGTGTATTATGAGAAAAACATCTGTTTTTTGTTTTTTTTCAGCCTTCTTTTTTACACTTTTTACTGTTTCTCTAGTTTTAGGCATCCCACCAAAAAGAATAAAAAACCCTGCTTGCGATTCTGCAAAGCGCACACCAGTTATTACGGTGGAAGAACCTACTATACCAACTGCCACCCCTCTTAAAGGGACGGAGCCTTCTGAAAATACAATAGAAACAATAACCACTGATGTGCCTGACGAGGTTTCGACACATCTTTCTCAAATGGCTACACAAATGACAGCAGCTGAAGAAGAAGCAAACGGCGAAAGAACCCATTCTGTTGACGAAAATAGAAATCTAATGGAACAGCTAGTAGAGTCCATCGTACGAGATACACTTGAACACCTCAACAACAGCCTTACAACAGTAGAAACTAACCAGAAAGACCCGCTCATCCATAGTGATGACAGCGATTTTGTTGTTGTAAGCATCCCTCCTACAGATAATCAAACCAACTCAGAGAAACAAGGTTTCCTGAGATTTTCCCTTCTGGGGTTGCGGTCTTGGTTTGACCATACTCATCAGCTTTCCAAAGTGATCGAAGAAGAAAAAGCAGACAGCTCTACAAAACCTGTGGAAGTTGATGATTCAGAAGAAGAAGAAGAAGAAAAGGAATATGAGGAAAAAACCAACACCGCTAGTTTCGGGTCTTTTTATGGCTTCAACCTCCCTAACCTAGTAGCAGATATAGTTTTAGGAGAGCTTGGAGAACAAACAGGCATACCCA
>CAZQLR010000046.1:0-2116 GCA_964594205.1 uncultured Alphaproteobacteria bacterium | reverse complement strand
AACCTAGTAGCAGATATAGTTTTAGGAGAGCTTGGAGAACAAACAGGCATACCCATATACGGAATAGTTAATTTCTCAACAGGAAGATCTTCCGTATTTTCACTTACATGGGATCTTGTAAAATCAAACCCCATGGGTATCTTAGGCGTAGCTGGAAGATACGAACCAAGAATAAGCCTACTCCTTCAATCTTTCCCTGGGGCTAGTGTGCGAGTGGCCTTATGGCTGCACAACCACTCAAACACCCCCCTTGGGAAAGGGCTAAAAAAACTACTCACTAATTATAACAGCCCTGGTTCTACCTTACTCAAAAGCAAAGGATTATCAGTAGCATTTCTTGTTATCGACCGATGTTGTTCTCCCATCCCTCTCATTCCCCCTAGCCTCCCGCTTAGACTTGCACTCTCGCCATTCCTATAGATCTTTTAGAGGGTGAGCCGTAATTTCTCACCTCACCCCTGGAACCGAAAACGAGAAAATAAGTGGCTCAACGAAAATAGAACAATACTTTCGTCCTATAGCTTCCACAAGTCATGGTCGTATAAGCATGGGAATGCCGCTTTTTTTTCAAGAATACAACCGAAATTCAGCAACCTCGCTTCCTCAAAAGCAGGAGCAAATAGCTGCAACCCAAGAGGCAGCCCTTGTTTGTTTAACCCTCCAGGCACAGAAATACCTGGCAACCCTGCCAGATTAGCTGTTACCGTATAAACATCATTCAGATACATTTGCTTAGGGTCAGTTGGTGCTGTTTCTTTTGTGAAAGCTGCTGTCGTCGTAGATGGTGTTAAAATAACGTCACATTTCTCAAAAGCTTGAACAAAATCCCGTCGTATGAGCTCGCGAACTTTCATAGCCTGTAAATAGTATTCTTCATAAGAGCCTGCTGAAAGAACTTGTGTTCCTATCAATATACGACGTTTAACCTCCTCACCGAATCCTTGGCCACGTGTTTCTTCATATAGATTATCCAAGGTTTTTCCATCAGCACGAAAACCAAAACGAACACCATCATATCGCGCCAAGTTTGAAGATGCTTCAGCCGGCGCTATAATATAATAAACCGGCAATGCATATTCTGTGTGTGGTAGAGATATCTCCTCTATTATAGCGCCTTCCTCTTCAAGCCATTTCTGCGCCTGGTCCCACAAAGCCTTGGTCTCAAGACTCATCCCCGGAAGATTGTACTCTTTTGGTATACCAACTCTTCTCCCCTTAACGCTTGATTCCAAATTTTCTGAATAATTAGGTACTTCCCTATTCACACTTGTTGATTCTTTAGGATCATGCCCTGCCATGTTTTGCAACATAAGCGCAGCATCTTCGACATTCCGTGTAAAAACACCTGGTTGATCCAGGGAAGAAGCAAATGACATAATTCCATAACGAGAACACCTTCCATAAGTCGGTTTTAGCCCAACCAAACCACAGAAAGAAGCTGGTTGGCGAACAGACCCACCAGTATCTGTTCCCGTCGCTGCTAAAGCTGATAAAGACGCAACGGCTGCAGCGGAACCTCCTGACGAACCTCCTGGTATCAAATGTTTTTCACCAACTCTAGACCCCCACGGATTATAACAAGGACCAAAATAAGATGTTAAATTAGACGAACCCATAGCAAATTCATCCATATTTGTCTTACCAAGCATCACTGTTCCAGCATTCTTAAGCCTCTGGCCAACAGTAGATTCATAAGGAGGAATAAAATTTTCCAGTATTTTAGAACAACTCGTTGTTCGTATACCACGAGTACAATATATGTCTTTGTGCGCAATAGGTATGCCTTCCAACGGTCTACCTTCGTTTTTTAATAGGCGTTTCTCGCTCTCTTTTGCCGATTGCTCAGCTTTTTCTCGATTGATCAAGACATATGCATTTAAAATGGTCGTTTTTTCAGCTTGATCTAAATACACCTCTGTAAGCTCGACGGGACTAATATCCCCTGCAACAAGAGCATCACGAGTCTTTTTTAACGATAACTTCAACAAGTCCGTATTGGCCATTACACTTTACTTTTTGCTTAGAGTTTTTATAAAAAAAGTTAGACATATAGTTGCGGGAAAACTACTCAATAACCTTGGGAACAACAAACATATCATGTGCCTTTTCCGGAGCG
>CAZQLR010000045.1:4246-7615 GCA_964594205.1 uncultured Alphaproteobacteria bacterium | reverse complement strand
TAAAACTAGCCTTTTCGAAAGGTGGAAAGGTTGACGAGGTTCGATGGTTTTGAATAATCGGGTTTTTTGAAATGTTCAAAAAATTCGGAAAGTTTCTTTTCCTTTACAACATGTTCTTCTTTCGGCTTTTCCTCGTAGGTGTCCATTCTTGATTCAACCTTGATACGCATACATTCTTTTTCAAAGTGCCGTTCTATGAGTTGGCTGAGCTCTTCATCTTTAAGGGCATACATAACCGCAAGGGCCCACCTGATATTATCGGGAATAATAGGCATATCTTCTTCACCAAGAAGAAGCTCAATATCACCATCGGTACGGAAAGTAATAGCTGCATCAAGAGCTTCCAGAGCGATCTTCCGATCTTTCTCGATATTCATAAATTCCCCGTTTCTTCAAAGACACATTCACCATATATGCATGTTACGGGGTTTCAATCAACCCTAAATGTAAAACTAAAATAGGCGGACGAGTCAAAACACTTAGTCATCTAAACCGAGGGCGTTTCTCATTTCATGCCATTCGCGTTGGCTTAACCCGTATTCTTCAGGACAAATATTCTTTTTTCCTTGTATCATGTCTTTGACGATTTTTGTTGCCCCTTCTGAAAGGAATGTGCTATTTAAGCGATATTTTTCAAAAGCTTGGTAGGTTAAGGGACACCAGAGCTTTAGAAGATCTGCCAGTATTGTGGCATAAACATTAATTTCGTACTGTGCGTGGGAATCTTTTCTTAAAGAAATGAAATGCATGAAATTATGCAAGTCAATTTTCCAATACCATTGCGTGTAATAGTTTAGCGAGATATTCATACGTGCCAATTCACGGGCTAGACCAGGACGTTTTTCATCTATGACGTTGCCCAGCTCATCCGTATTAAGCATATATTTATAGTGATCGTAGGAAGACAGTGCATCTTCTTTTAGAAGCTCAATAACATCTTGAGCATATTCAGGTGGTAGAATTTTACCCCGGCCTTGGTTATTGATGGACGATTGGGCAGCCAAATGTTCAGCTTTTGGTATGTAAAATTCATTATCCAATATGGAATATCTGGCAGAATATTCATTGACGTTAGCTGTACGATGACGGATCCATTGGCGGGCAATGAAAATGGGCAGCTTAATATGTAGTTTAATTTCACACATCTCAAAAGGTGTAGAGTGGCGGTGCCTCATTAAATAATTTATCAGGCCCTGATCTTGTTGGACTTTTTTGGTTCCCTTGCCATAAGAGACACGTGCTGCTTGTACGATGGCGTTATCATCACCCATATAGTCGATAACACGGACAAAACCGTGATCTAAAGCAGGAAAGGGTTCATACAACACTTTTTCTAAAGACGGAGATACAGGACGTTTAGTGGTAAAGGTCTGTTCTTGCTGTTCTTTAATGGCTACGTGTTGGGCTGCTTGCATAACGTGCGCTCCATGTAAATTTACAGTATTCTAGCAAAAAAATTTTTTTTTAAAAGGTCTGATGGTTTGCGGAATGCTTTATGAGAGAGAATCTGATGACGTAGAATGATAAGGTTGCTTGATTGTTGTTGGCGGAGGTAACGTACAGAAAGGGTTTATCTGCGCCGTTGCAAGATAGTTTTCATGACATACGTTGTTTATTTTAAGCCTACATACGTGTATAAATAAGATATACAGAGAGGAATAGAATAAAATATTATGAAGTTTAAAATTTTTACTGCGGAAACACAGGCCGAGGCTGAAGAAGAGGCTGAGCATTGTCTGGGGCCGGGGGCGTCAATTATTTCGTCCGTTAAGAATGCTAAGATGGGTGTTTTGGAAGTGACGGCTGTTAAAGGTAGTCAAGATCCAGATCATCTTTTTGATCAGGAAGAATCAGTGATTACGCAAAATTCCATTCTTGAAAAACTTCAGGGTCATAAGACGCCGGATGCTTTTCTGGACACGTTGATGCCTGTTTTGGATGGAACGTATAAATTTCTTCCGGATAGGGGCTTTTTTGCTAATCCTTTAGGTGTTGTGCTGAATAGTCTTTTAAAATTTGGAGGCTTTTCTATGGGGAGGCCATTGATGTTTGTGGGGCCTCCTGGGGCAGGAAAGTCGGTGACTCTTATGAAAGTAGCGGCTGAATGGTATTGCCAAGGTCGACCATTGAGGATTTTTACTTTGGATACCCTAAAAACGGGAGCTTTTGATCAACTTCAAGGTTTGGCAGCGCACTTAGAGCATGATGTAACACTTCTTGAGGCGCCTGAGGTTTACAGGAAACACCTGCCTGCTAATGATGATGAGACTTTTGTTTTTATTGACACACCGGGGTGTAATCCTTTTGATGAGCAGGCCATAGATCACCTAACTGTAGCCAAAAAAATTATGGGAGCACAGGTTATTTTAGTTATTCCTGCGGGGATGGATGCCCAGGAGTCTATGGATATATTGAGGGCTTATGAACCTTTGCATCCTGAGGCTTTTATCGCGACTAAGCTGGATATTTCGCACAAGCTTGGTAACCTTCTTTTACTGGGACAGGCTATTAATGCCCTTGGGTACACAGCCTCACCCAATATGGGGTTTCCTGTTGTTTCATTGAATGGGGAAACACTATCGTCTCTTATATTAGAACCTTCTTTAGCTTTTCTGCTTAATGAAGAGTACAGCAAGATGGAAGAACAACAAGATGAACAACGGCAGATGTGTGCTGCGGGGGGTGCTTAGTGTTTAGATCTTGGTGTCCAAGGTTATTAGACAGGTTTAGAAAAGCGCCAGGTGCTTTTTCTCGGGATGATGTTGGCAATATGTATGTGGTTGCTTCTGGAAAGGGCGGGATAGGAAAAACATGGTTTTCTATAACGTTGACGCATTTGATGGCTAAGCAAGGGCGCAGAGTACTTTTGTTTGATGGCGATTTAGGCATGGCTAATGTGGATATCCAGTTGGGTATTACCCCAGAAAAAGACTTAGTCAATGTTATTGAGGGGAAATGCCATTTGGCAGAAGCGATTACGACTTATGAGACCCTAGACGGAACAAGTTTTAAGATTTTACCTGGCCGTTCGGGTAGTGGTGTCTTGGGTAATATGCCGTCCCAGAGGCTTATGAATCTACGCGAAAAGCTGAAGGTTATGGCAGGTGCTTACAACGATATGATTGTTGATTTGGGTGCCGGTGCAGATAATATAGTTAGAATTTTGACAGGGCTACCAGCGACTATATTTATTCTGACAACGGATGAGCCAACAGCGCTTACAGATGCTTATGCGTTGATAAAGATGTTAGTGATACAAAAGGCGGATGTTTCTTTGCAAGTTGTTGTCAATTTGGCGGAGTCTCAGAGTACAGGTATGGCAACTTACCAAACATTGACTAAAGCATGTAAACAATTTCTTGGTGTAAC
>CAZQLR010000045.1:0-4146 GCA_964594205.1 uncultured Alphaproteobacteria bacterium | reverse complement strand
GTATGGCAACTTACCAAACATTGACTAAAGCATGTAAACAATTTCTTGGTGTAACGCCTGGATTGGCTGGTATTATTCATCGTGATAAGGATGTGCAAGAGACAGTTCGGCGTCAACAGCCTTTAGCTCAAAACTATCCTCAGTCGCTTGCTTTGCAAGATATGATTGCTTTGGTGGAGACTATCAAAAAAACGACGATGAAATCGACCACGTCATAAGAAGGACGTCTTTTCTGCTGCGTTTTACGTCTTGTGACGTAATTTTACGAGTGCGTAGGTTAAGCTGGTAAACAAGAAAATATGAAGGCCAACGGCGCGTGCTGTGGCATCTACGCTCATCAGCGCCCAGACTAAGTATACGGTGGTTACAGCTGTTAGTACACCATCAAACCATCCTATGGTGTGATCGGGTGTGTGATGCTTTCTGAGCAAGATCCCAGCGACAGTTGTAAAAAGGTAGCATGTCAGGACACCAAACCCTGTAAATTTTATAATAAGTTCTAAGACATTTTCGTCGGGCCAGAAACAGTACCAGGCAGTAATAAGTGAAGTAAGAGCACTGGAAATAGTTAGGCCGTAGGTGGGTGTTTCATTATTTGACAGCTTGCTAAAAAAACGAGGGAAAAGACCACATGAAGAAGCTGAGTATGGCATTTGGGCTTGCAACAGAACCCAGCCATTGAGGCCTCCCAACATGGAGGCAAGAGCACCAATGGCCACAAAAGAGATCATGATACCACTGTAGCTACCAAATATTTTTTGGGCAGCTGTAGCGTATGGAGCTGTAGAAGCTTGGAGTTCGGCGTTGGGAACAATACCTACAAGAACGATAGCGGCTATGATATAAAGGCAGCATGATAAGCCAACACCCCATAAGGTGGCCAAGGGAATGTTCCGAGCAGGGTTTTTGACATACCGCGCAGGAATAGAGGCGCTTTCTACACCAATAAAGGCCCAAAGCGCCATGGAGGCAGCGCTTCCTACAGCCACTAAGGATGGTTCGTCGGTAAGGTTAAAGGGTGTGAGGTAGTCTGGGTTAAAATAAAAAACACCAAAAAGTATTATCAGGATAATAGGGGCAATTTTAAGGACAAGACTAACGCCTTGTACAAGGCCTGCTAAACCGACGCCACGCCAATTAATGTAGGTCAGTCCCCACAAAACAACCATGGCAACAGAGAATTTTAAGGCTGGGTTGCTGGCCATGGCAGGAACAAAAATTTGGGAATATGATAGAAAACCAACCATTATACCGGCGTTACCTAACCAAACGATACACCAATAAAGCCAGGCAACGTTAAAAGCAGCAAAGTCACCAAAACCATCACGGGTATAAGCAAAAAGGCCACCTTGTTGTGGCAACAGTTGGCTTAAGCGCGCGAAAACTAGGCCTAAAAAAACGATGCCGACACTGGAAGCCGCCCAACCCAGTATAGAAAGGCTGCCAAATTTTGACAAAGCGATGGGTAGCAAATAAACACCGCACCCAATCATGTTACCCATAACAAGGGTAGTGGCTGTTAGGAGGCCGAGTTCGCGATGTGGTTTTTTCTGTGATGTGGACATGATTTTATACCATTTAAAGCCCAATCATACTCAATACAGCCACGTCAGGCTACAGAAAAGTCACAGAGGATAAAAGGATCGTTCTTTTCTTATGATAAATAAGTTAACATCCATTGTGTAGGAGGATTATAGGGTTATTTTAGGCCTCTACAATCAAGAGCAATAGGTTTGGGAATGACTGATCGTCTTATAATTTGGGATAATGATGGTACGGTTAAGGGGTCATTGAACCCTAACGATCATTCCATGAAGGCAAAGGTTATTTTGCCTAATGTGGAAAGATCTATGAAGACTGAGGGTTACGTCAATATCATATGTTCTGGGTGTGCGACACCAGAAAGTGAGAAACAGAATTTTGATCCGGAAAGTGTTGTCGAAAGATTCAAACTTTTGATGGAGGCTTTGCCTATAGATAGGGTTCTTTTTTCACCTACCATCGGCGGTATGGTTTGCTATTTGTTGGAAAAAGATAGGCAAGATGGCCATGTTATTGTTAAAAAGATGCACGAAGATCCAAAGTATGTAGGTTATGTAGGGAGATTCAAAAAACCAGATGTTGGCATGGTGGCCATCATCAAGGATTTAGCGTTTTTGCAGTATGGCATACCAGAGGATAAAATAGTGATGATTGGTGATACGTGGCATGACGAAGAAGTTGCTTCGCGCGCGGGCATAAAGTTTTTGCCGGCGCAGACAGTTCATAAGTTTAGCGATGACACACCTTTTTGCCATTTGATAGACGAGCTGGATAAATGAAGTAAAGGGAATGTTTAGTAGTTTTTCGCCAGTTTAAGAAAAATATTTTGTTGACTTTTACTTTATTTTATTTAGAATGCAAAGGCATATTCTATGCTTTTACGTCAAGATTGCAGCCTTGTCGATTTAAATTTTAAATTTATAAGAAAGGTTCTGCAATGACTAAACTTCTATATTATTGGGCTCGGAAAAAAGCTTTCTCATTACTCCTTATCAATCTTTTCACACTTTGTTTATCAGAGGGTGTTGAGGCTGCGCCAGTCTCACCGACCTTGGGGCCGCGGTTAGATAGAGAGCTAGATGGTGAAAATATTAATGGGTATGCAACAGCTGTCCTAGAGAAGTTAATCATCCGGCGAACAAAAACGAAAGACCTGGGCAAAGAAGAGGGCAGGATTAATTTTTCTATTAATGGTGAGAATACCTCTCTTTTTTGGTCTGGTCGCACTAATAGTTTTTTGTATAAACTGGGCTTGAAATCTCCTAAACCAATAGATGAGGATCATGACATCCTTTTGTTTGCGGGAAAAGTCGATGAGAAATCATGGTTTGCTTTTAAAGCAAGTATGGTTGAATCAGATAAAAAGACCGCGGATAAATTGTCCAGGGCGGCTAATGTTATCAAAGGTTTTTCGAGCCTAGGAGCTGTTGTACCTGCTTATGGTGGAGCTGTTTCAAAAGGTTTCAGAGTTATCGGGTCTTTGACAGAATTTATTGGTTCGCTTCAGGACAATGATCAGGAGTTTGAGTTTGGGGAGCCGTTTAATGAAGGTGAAGCAAGTGGTATCAGGTCAGGGTTATATAAACTTGTGATGAACAGGGGAAAAGTTGATAATGATATTGAGGCGCATATTAGGGTACAGGAATATAGAGCAGAGGTTCCATCGTGGCTCAAACCAAAGACGAATGTTAGAGTACTTTTGAAGGATTTTTCACCTGATCCAGATCTTTGCAAAATTCTTGCTAAGAAAAAGGGTAGCTTACGTCTCGAATTTAATGTAGCTGGTCAAATCGTGACAAGAGAATTTCTAGCCAACGTTTTTAAAAAGGGGCGCATCTTTTCTATTAAGAACGAAAAACTTTATGAAGGACCCTGGTTAGATATTATGCCTATGGCTATGTCCCTAGTATCAGCATCTGGTAAGAAAAAGAGGCTATTGCAAGGGGTTCATGACCTTTTTAGTCAGGTAACGGGGCTGGTGGGAGAATTTACCCCTGGAACTGATGTGGACGATAAAGTGCTTTCTGCGGTAAATACTGTTTCTGGAGCCCTCATTGCAGGGATGGTGTCATCCACGGAGGATGTTGTGTACGCTTCTAATAAATGCCTCATTAACGGTGTTAAAGATGAACGTGTTCAAAAAGGTCAAGAAAAGCGTGGGACAGTGGAAAGGACTATGAAACTCCATGAGAAAGGAAAATACAGGGGAGATATTGCAGCGACTTTATATGTTGTTGAAATCCCTGGGTCTTCCCAAGAAGAAGGTGCGGCGGGAGTTGGTGGTTCCACTTAAGCGTCTGCTTACTCCTTTTTGACAAAAGGCAGGTTAGGGTGCTTTACAGGTGGGCCGCGCCTGTAAAGATACCCTATTGACTTTTACTTTATTTTATTCATAATGAGAGGGCATATTCTGTGCTTTTACGTCAAGATTGCAGCCTTGTCGATTTAAAATTTTACTGTTTTCTCTTAATATTCAGAATCTTATATTTCGATTATTTTTCTTAGGTTATGAAATTTTAGGAAAGGAACTGCTATGACTAAACTAATACATTATTGGGCTCGGAAAAGGGCTTTCTCACTACTCCTTATCAATCTTTTCACGCT
>CAZQLR010000044.1:0-7875 GCA_964594205.1 uncultured Alphaproteobacteria bacterium | reverse complement strand
TGGCAGGCCCTGTTAGTGTGCAAAAAGGATAAAGTTGTCGTAATTCGTCATTGAGGGCTACATCCACTGTCATATCACCGTCAAATTCAAAATCAACATCGTCTCTTTGCCTCAGAAGTTCTACAGCTTGTTGTATACGCTTGGTATTTTTGCCAGCGGGATTTCCAAAGTTTGAATAAGAAAGCAGTGCTACTCTGGGAACATGGCCCATTTTTCTGGCGGCACTGGCGGCTTGAATAGCTATGTCGACGAGATCACTAGCGTCAGGGTTTTCATTAACACTTGAGTCAGCTATGAACAGGTTATGGCCATGATGTAGGCACAAAGACAAACCGATGGGAAGCCGTTTTTTTGTATTAATAACAAGCTCAATATCGCTGAGTACGTCTTTGTAGCTACGTGTAAGACCTGTTACTAACCCATCGGCGTGACCGAAATGAACCATACAGGCCCCGAAAATATTACGTTCCTGATGAACAAGACGTTGAACATCACGCTGCAAAAATCCTTGTCGTTGTAAACGTTCATACAAGTAGTCTTTATAAGCGTCATTGTGGAGCCCAAGAGCCGCGTTATGGATTGTAATGTTAGCATTAAGTTCTAAGCCCAATTTGGCTGTATTTTCCATGATAATGGACTCTCGACCAATCAGAATGGCCTTACCATAGTGGTTGTTTGTGTAGTCCAGAGCTGCACGAATCATTTTCTCTTCTTCACCCTCGGCAAAGACTATGGTTTTGGGATCATGGATGACTCTGTCACTGATAAGCTGCAAAGCACCGAAAGTTGGATCCAAACGGCTAGCTAGCTGATTTTCATAAGATTTTGCATTTTCGTAAGGTTTTTGTGCCACGCCAGTTGTGATAGCAGCCTTGGCTACAGCCATGGGAATTCTGGTGATAAGTCGTGGATCAAAAGGTACAGGAATTATATATTGGGGACCAAACTGTAAACGTCTTCCGGCGTAAGCATCAGCAACTTCGTCAGGGACGTCTTCTCTAGCAAGCTTTGCTATGGCCTCAGCTGCAGCAATTTTCATAGCTTCGTTTATTTGGGTTGCTCTTACGTCTAGGGCACCACGGAAAATATAGGGAAAGCCCAGGACGTTGTTGACTTGGTTCGGATAATCAGACCTACCTGTAGCTACGATGGCATCGTCTCTAACTTTTAGAACATCTTCGGGCATAATTTCAGGCGTAGGGTTGGCCATGGCAAAAATAATAGGATTCGGTGCCATTTTCTTGACCATGGTTTTGGAAAGCGCGCCAGCAACGGAGAGTCCCAAAAATACATCGGCACCGTCTAAGGCATCAGATAATGTACGCTTTTCTGTTGCAATAGCTTGTTTTTCTTTCCATTCATTCATCCGTTCTTGACGGCCCTTGTAAATTACGCCCGTGGTGTCACACATGGTTATGTTTTTGGCTTGTGCACCGTAGCTTTTGATGAGCTCAGAACAGGCTATGGCCGCTGCACCAGCACCGTTGACCACGATTTTTACGTCTTCGATTCTACGTTTGGTTATTTGCAAAGCGTTGATAAGAGCGGCGAGCGTAATAATAGCCGTCCCATGTTGGTCATCATGGAACACGGGAATATTCATCATTTTTTTGAGCTTATCTTCAATCAAGAAGCACTCAGGAGCTTTGATGTCTTCCAGATTTATGCCACCAAAAGTTGGTTCCATCAGAGAAACGGCCTTAACGAAATCATCGACATTTTCAGTTTTTAATTCTATGTCAATGCCATCAATATCGGCAAAACGTTTAAAAAGAACGCTCTTCCCTTCCATGACAGGTTTGGAGGCAAGGGCGCCGAGATTACCAAGACCTAGAACCGCTGTACCATTAGAAATGATAGCCACAAGATTGCCTTTGGATGTGTAGTCATAGGCGGTGGCAGGGTCTTTTTCTATTTTTTTACAAGGGGCGGCAACACCTGGGGAATATGCTAGCGATAAATCACGCTGCGTGGTGAGCGGTTTGGTTGCTACAACTTCAAGTTTTCCGGGACGACCGGAGGCATGCATGTCGAGAGCTTCTTTTTCAGTAGTTTTATTCGCATTAGTCATATTGCAATATACTTTAAAAAGGTTAAAAAGAGTTAGGTGGGTGTTGACACAGGGTTCTAAGAAAAGATATCTCAGATGAGTCTTTCTAGCATATTGTGCGAGGATTTTCTACTGAGTTTTGGCCTACTGTAAATCGTGCGAAAGAGGGATCAACTTTTGAAGAATGATAACGTAAGAACAAAAAACGCAGAAGGAGACGTATCTGGTTTGCCGAATTCGGCATCGACGCCTATGATGCGCCAGTATCTTGATATAAAAGCGGCACATCCTGGTAGTCTTTTGTTCTTTCGTATGGGTGATTTTTACGAATTATTTTTTCAAGATGCTGTTGAGGCTGCTGGTGTTCTTGATATTACATTGACACGACGAGGAAAAGATTCTGATGGTATGACCATCCCCATGTGTGGTGTGCCCTTTCATGCCTACGAGGCATATTTGGCACGCTTGGTTCGCCAGGGATATAGTGTTGCTATTGCTGAACAGACGGAAACGCCCCAAGAAGCTAAAAAACGTGGGGCTGGAGCTCTTGTAGAACGTCAAGTGGTACGTGTTGTGACACCTGGAACACTGACAGAAGATACGTTGTTAGAGGCTGGAAAAAACAACTTTCTAGCCAGTGTTAGCTTGCCTTCTAAAGACAAAGTGGCGGTAGCATGGGTTGATATTTCTACAGGGCAATTCTTTTTGGAAGAAGGGGCTTTGGGGGGGCTGTCCTCTATAATAACACGTCGTGGGCCTTCGGAAATTTTGGTAAGTGAGGCTTTGTATGAAAAGAGCGATTTACAGGATTTGTGGCGTTCTTTGAATAGGAAGCTAAAAATTCAACCTGATGTGAAATTTGATGCGAAAAGTGGAGAAGATCGTTTGTGTCGCCAGTTCCATGTGGCGACCCTTCAAGGGCTTGGTTTTTTTGACGTCATCCATTATCAGGCTGCAGGTGCTTTGTTAGATTATATAGAACTGACCCAGCAGGGCGCTGTGCCACGCCTAGAAAGGCCAAAACTTGTTCATGATAGTCATTATGTTCAGTTAGATGCTGCTACGATACGGAGTCTTGAGCTTTTGCAAACGCAGCAAGGAGAGAGAAAAGGTAGCTTATTTCACAGTTTGAACCAGACTGTTACGGCGGCAGGATCTCGTCTTCTGGCTTCTCGCCTTACTTTCCCTTTTAGATCTCGTGAAGCGATTATCAAAAGGTTAGACAGTGTTAAGTTTCTTTGCGAGCATTGGGATAGTATTTGTTTTTTAAGAGATTTTCTTAGAGGAACTGTGGACCTTCAACGGGTTGTTTCTCGCGTTGCTTTGGGCCGAGCTGGACCAAGAGACTTGGGTGGGATAAAGCAGACGTTGAAAACGCTACAAGAAGTGTGTGCCCTTTTAAGGAGTCCTGGCCTTGGGGGCAAGGAAGCTGGTGGTAATTTTTTACCGACTCTGCTGGTCAGTGTACTTAAAACTTTTGATGGATATGATGCTCTTTTTTTGTGCTTGGATAAGGCGCTGAAGGATGACTTACCCCTACTGGCTAGGGATGGAGGGTTTGTTGCCAGTGGTTATAATGAAGATCTGGATTATAGTAGAGGTTTAAGCAAAGGTGCCCAAGAAAAAATTAAGGCTTTGCAAGATTCGTACATAGATCTTACAGGTGTTAGCAACCTAAAAATAAAGCACAACAATGTCCTAGGCTACTACGTTGAAACAACAAGCCAGAATGCTCCTAAGGTTCAGCGCCATGATGTCTTTGTTCATCGACAGACATTGGTTAACAACATGCGTTTTACGACAGGAGATCTGGCAACACTTGAACAGGATTTGGCGAATGCTTATGATCGTTCTTTGTCCATAGAACTTAGTATTTTTGCAGAACTTAATATTATGGTTTTGGATAAAGCGGATGATCTTGCTCAAACAGCAAGAGCCTTGGCTGAGCTGGACGTTTTATTGACTTTTGCTGTTACTGCCCGAGAAAGAAAATATGTGTGTCCCGTTATTGAAGAGGAGCCAATTCTTTCAATTAAACAGGGAAGACATCCGGTGGTCGAGCTTTCTTTTGACAATGAAAGTCTTTTTGTTCCCAATGATTGTCATATACAAGAGCAGGAGACATTATGGCTTATGACCGGCCCTAACATGGCTGGTAAATCAACTTTCTTACGGCAAAATGCTTTGATTATTTTGATGGCTCAGGTAGGATCTTTTGTGCCAGCCCAACAAGCAATTATTGGCCTTGTGGATAGAATCTTTAGTCGTGTGGGAGCCTCAGATGATCTTGCCCGTGGGCAATCAACCTTCATGGTGGAAATGGTAGAAACGGCTCTGATTCTTAACCAAGCAACAGAAAAATCTTTTGTTATTTTAGACGAAGTTGGTCGTGGTACGTCTACTTATGACGGTATGGCCATTGCTTGGAGCACTTTGGAATATATACATTCAAAGAATCAGGCGCGCTGCTTATTTGCTACGCATTATCACGAACTTACGCAGCTAGAAAGCCAACTGCCCAAACTGGCTTGCTATACGGTGAAGGTGGAGGAATGGGAAGGAAAAATTTTATTTATGCATCAGGTTATCAAAGGTGTTGCTGATAGATCATATGGTGTGCACGTGGCACAATTGGCGGGGCTTCCAAAAGCTGTTATAGCAAAGGCAGAAATGTTGCTAAAGACCTTTGAGCAGGATGGAAAAAGCCTACACAACACTACACATCAACAGCAAGACCAGGACAGCTTGCCTTTGTTTGAGGTAGCATTGGAACCGGATAGTGTATCGATGCCTACCGATGAGGCGGAGGCCTTGAGAGCTTGGGCTCAAATTGTTAAAGAGGTGAATCCAGATGATATGTCACCTAAAGAAGCGTTGGAATTTTTGTATGCTCTTAAATCGCAACAGGCGATTATTTCCAAGTCATAAGGTCGTTTTTTGATGAAGACAAAAGTATAGGGCTATGGTAGCTTACCTGTGACGCGTAGTGCGGGAAATTTTTCTAAAATTGGAGATTAAACATGTCAGATCTTTTTCATGTTACTGATGACCAGTTTGAGGAGGCGGTGCTTAAAGCCCCTATGCCTGTGTTAGTTGATTTTTGGGCAGAATGGTGTGGCCCTTGTAAAATGATTGCTCCTGTTTTGGATGAGCTGGCGACCGAGCTAAAAGATAAGATCAAAATTGTAAAGATTGATATTGTGCAGAATCCTCAAACTCCTTCTAGTCTGGGGGTTACAGGTATCCCAGCGTTGATTCTCTTCAAGGGGGGGAAAGTCGTGTCCACGAAAACGGGTTTTTTCCCGAAGCCTGCCTTGAAAGAGTGGTTGATGTCGTTTGTATAAATAAATGAGTTTTTCTTTAACGGTTTTATAGACCAATTGCATTGATCGGAAAGCTGTTTTAGAATACGACTGTTGATAAGATTGTAGTATAAAGTGTGTTTGTTTGACTGCTATGAAAATTGCGCGTGAATATTATGAAGATGCTTTGCAGTGGGAACATCCTCAGGGTGTTAATGATAATAGGCCACCTGCAAATCGTCGTTTTAGGCTATGGTGTTTACTAGCGCTCTTTGCTGCTGCCGTCATTGTTCTGGCTGTTTTATTGTAGCCATGCTGGGTACTTTATGACGAGCGTTGGATATTTAGTAACATTTTATAATAAAGAACCATACTTACAGGCCGTCTTAGAGGGATTAGACGCACAGGTTGGTGATTTTGAACGTCAGTTTGTTTTTGTAGATGATGGATCGACAGACGGTACGGTGGATGCTCTGCGAAACCTTACTGAAAGTTGGAAAAATGTTGTTATCCTTACACAAGATAACCAAGGACCAGCACGAGCTCTTAACAAAGGCTTACAGTATATAAAGGCAGACTATCTTAAGCCTGTTGATGGCGATGATGTTTTGCCCTCTTATGCTACCTCTTTGTTATTATCGGGTTTACGGCATTATCCGGGGTCGAGTCTTGCCTTTGGCAATCAGCAGTATGCAGGTCAAGAGCGTCTTTCAGAGGACTCTTGCCTTGATAAAGAGGTATGTTGGCAGGTTGTACACAATCCTCTTTTGAAATCTTTGAAACGTGCCCAGATTTTATCACCGTCAGCTTGGTTGGCCAAAACTTCATTAGTTAAGGACGTTGGTGGATGTGATGAAGATCTTTTTGTTCAAGATTACTCTTTAGAGCTTCGTTTAGGCCAGAAGGGGGCTTTTGTAAAAACGCAAACCCCGGTATATATTTCGCCTCCTCAAGCGCCAGGTCGCTTGTCTGAATCAGTGGGGCAAACGTTGCACGATTTAAATATGGCCTTGGCTCATCTGTGTAGGGATTATGATATACCAAAAGATCTTAGGCGACGTATTTATGGGCGGGCGGCCTCTCGATCTTTTAATTGGGTGAAGCGGCGGTCAGGATCTTGGACTGTCAAAGCAAAATCCTTTGCACGTTTAGTAAACAGTAAAATTAAAAGAGATCCAACTTGGTTAGATATTGCCGATACAGGAAAATCTTTTAGGAAAACGTGCTCAGTACGAAGCTATGAGACATATCCATGAAAAAGCGGCCTTTACGTTTATTACACTGTATTGCAAGTGGTGATTTGAAGGGTGGGACAGAAATGTTTATGGTACGGCTTGTACGTGCTTTGCACCAACTTTCGAAACCCCAAAACATTGAACAGATGGTTGTTACAAAGGACACAAGTGATGCTATTAAGCAGTATCTCGAACCTTTAGGTGTGCCTGTAAAGGCTGTTTCTCAACGAAAACGTAGCCTTATTTCAGCCTATAAAATACATCGTGTCTTCAAGGCGTTTAAGCCAGATATTGCCATGAGCTGGTTGCCAAGGGCGTGCCAACGGTTGCCCCATGGGCCTTGGGTGAAATTGGCTCAAGTAACATGGCATCAAGGTATGGGATGTTACGAAAAAGCTGATTATTTGCTTGTGCCGTCGCCAGGGCTTAAAACGTATATGGCACGGCAAACCGACAAGCCTATTTATGTTTTGCCACATTTTACAGACCACATGCGTGATTATGAAAAAAATGATTTTTCAAAACCGCTTCAGGGCCCACCGGTTATTTTAGGATTGGGTCGATTTGATGACGTGAAGGGGTTTGATGTGGCCATTAGGTCTATGGCCTACATTAGGGATGCGCACCTGTGGCTTGTTGGAGAGGGTGCCGCCAAACCGGCTTTAGAGGCCTTGATCTTAAAAGAAAAACTGAATGACAGGGTTAAACTTTTTCCCTGGACACAGGATATAGCTGTTTATCTTGATAAAGCTAGTGTGTTGGTGGTGCCGTCTCGTCAAGAAGCTTTAGGGCTGATTATTTTGGAGGCATGGCAACAGGGTGTACCGGTGGTGGCCACAAAAACCGATGGTCCGTTGTATTTGATTGATGATGGTATTAACGGTCTTTTGGTGGAAAAAGAATCTCCGGAAGGTTTGGGCAGGGCTGTACAAGATATTCTTTCCAATACTAAGTTGGCCCAACAGCTAGCGGAGCAAGGCAAGGCAAAGCTTGAAAATAATTTCACAGCTATAAAAACGGTAGAAGCCTACAGGGACCTTTTTAGACAAGTGCTTGATGGTGGGTAGTTGTGCAGTGGTTTTTATCTTAGTTTTTCTACACTCTAGGGCGTTTTAAATTAACCCGTACGGTTTGCTTATCAAGATGTTCCAGAGTAGGGGTAAAAGCTTCTAGTTCCGGATCGACAGGAAGTCGTCGAAAGAGCTCGCCTGATGCATCAAGAGGCTGAACATAACGATTAAAAAGATTGCCGACCCTCTGGAAAGGAGACTCAGACAAAAGTTTCGTT